>DVMV01000005.1 GCA_018714785.1 Candidatus Alloenteromonas pullicola | reverse complement strand
ATCTAAATCGGGCTCTAGAGTCAAAAGTACACCTTCGTTCGTCCCATTATCTGACTGAAGAAAAACCAATTGTCCTCGAGGATAATTGACCTTAAACGTGCCCAATAAAGCCAATAGGAACAAGCTGGCCAATATATGTTTCATGCCTTAATTATAGCTAAATAAAAACCGCCACTAAACCGTGGCGGAATTCTAATCGCTTACTACTTGCGGATGCCTAGCGATGCGATGAGCTTGGTGTACCTGTCCGAATCGTTGCGGGCCAGGTAGTCGAGCAGGCTGCGGCGCTTGCCGACGAGGATCAGCAGGCTGCGGCGGGAAGCCGAATCGCCGTGGTTGGACTTGAGGTGCTCGGTGAGCGCCTTGATCCTGGAGGTGAGCAAAGCGACCTGGACCTCGGTCGAGCCGGTGTCCTTGGCGTCCTTGCCGTACTTCTTGACGATGGCTAGGGTCTCTTCTTTGGATAGAGCCATTGTTTTTCTCCTTTCCTTTGACTTGGCTGCGCCCACGCCGAATCCGGAGCAGATGTCGGCCTAGACGAGCTGCAAGGCAAATAATATGGCAATGCACGCGCATAGGCAAGAGAATTCGCACCTTTATGGCAGGCTAATACCGCTTTCAGGAGGTTTCCGCTTGCCTACGTGCGGGCGCGAGATTAAGATACTTCCGGCAATTTGCGGAGGTATTGAAGCTATGAACATGAGGAACATCGCGATCATCGCCCACGTCGACCACGGCAAGACGACGCTGGTGAACTCGCTTCTTTCCAATTCCGGCGCCTTCCGCGAGAACGAGCAGATAATCGACCGCGTCATGGATTCCAACCCCCAGGAGAGGGAGCGCGGCATCACCATCTTGGCCAAGACGACCTCGATCATGTACAAGGGGACCAAGATCAACATCGTCGACACCCCGGGGCACGCCGATTTCGGCGGCGAGGTCGAGCGCATCATGCACATGGTCGACGGCTGCCTGCTGCTGGTCGATGCCTTCGAGGGCACCATGCCGCAGACCCGCTTCGTCCTCAAGAACGCGCTGGAGAACCACATCAAGCCGATCGTCGTCATCAACAAGGTCGACCGGCCCAACGCCGACCCCAAGAAGGCGGTCGACGAGGTATTGGACCTATTCATCGAGCTCGGCGCGCCCGACGACCTGCTCGAGTTCCCGGTCGTCTACACCTCGGCCCTCAACGGCACCTCCTCCTACGACCCCGACCCCGCTTCGCAGAAGCCGGGCATGGACCCGGTGTTCGAGACCATCCTCAAGGAGATCCCGGAGCCGATCTGCGACCCCAACGGGCCGTTTAGGATGCAGCCGGCTCTATTGGACTACAACGATTTCGTCGGCAGGATCGGCATCGGCACCGTCAGGGGCGGGACCGTCAAGGTCGGCGAGACCGTGACCGACGCCCGGATAGACGGCACCACCAAGGACTTCAAGGTGATGAAGCTCTACACCTTCCAGGGGCTAAGGCGCGTCGAGGTCGACCACGTCGACTGCGGCGACATCTGCGCCATCGCCGGCCTCCCCGAGCTCAACGTCGGGGACACCGTCTGCGCCCAGGGGCAGGTCAACCCGCTGCCGCCGTTACGCATCGACGAGCCGACGCTACAGATGGAATTCGGCACCAACAGCTCCCCGCTGCGCGGGCAGGATGGCAAGTTCGTCACCGCGCGCGTCATAGAGGATAGGCTCTACCAGGAGGTCCAGCGCGACGTGAGCCTCCGCTACAAGCGGATACCCAACACCGAGACCTGGACCGTCTCCGGGCGCGGCGAGCTCCACCTCTCCGTCCTCATCGAGACCATGCGCCGCGAGGGGTATGAGCTCGAGGTCAGCAAGCCCCACGTCATCATCAAGGAGATCGACGGGGTCAAATGCGAGCCTTACGAGGACCTCCAGATCGACGTCCCGAGCGAATTCGTCGGCGACATCATGGAGACGCTTGGCAACCGCGGCGGCCAGATGATCGACATGGCCGAGGCCAACGGCCAGAGCCGTCTCACCTACATAATCCCCTCCCGCGGGCTGCTGGGCTTCGTCTCGAACTTCCTTACCCTCACCAAGGGATACGGCATCATCAACCACACCTTCCGCGAGTTCCGCCCCGTCTACGCCCATAGCGTCGGCGAGAGGCAGCTCGGCGTCCTCGTGAGCGTCGACAAAGGCCCGGCGACCCCCTACTCCATCGAGAAGGTCGAGGACCACGGCACGATGTTCATCGCCCCGGGCACCATCTGCTACGAGGGCATGATCGTCGGCGAGCACCGCTACCCGGTCGACCTCGCCGTCAACGTCACCGCCGCCAAGCCGCAGACCAACGTCCGCAGCTCCACCAAGGACCAGACCGTGGTGCTCAAGAGCCCGCGCAAGATGACCCTCGAGGCCTGCCTCGACTACATCAACTCCGACGAGCTCGTCGAGATCACCCCGTCGGCATTCCGCATGAGGAAGAAGATCCTCAACACCGCCGACAGGAAGAAGTTCGACGCCCACCGCAAGGCCGAGGCCGAAGCCGAAGGCAAGTAAAAAGAAAAACTCCGATGATTCGGAGCTTTTTTCGTTATTGGAGCAGCTTGTAGATGGTCAGCTTGTCCTTCTGCAGCTGCGATTTGAGGTCCTCAAGCGAGGCGAACTTCCTCTCGCCCCTGACGAAGTGGAGGAAGTCGCAGTAGACGGTGTATCCGTAGGCGTCCCCGCCATCGTAGTCGAGCAGGTGGATCTCGACGTGGTCGTCCCCGCCCCCCACCGTCGGGTTGCTGCCGACGTTGATCATCGCCTTGTAGGGCTTGCCGAGCAGATAGGCGATCCCGGCGTAGACCCCCTGCTTGGGCAGCAGATAGTCGTAGGTCAGGCGCAGGTTGCAGGTCGGGAAGCCGATTCCGGTCCCGAGGTGGCGGCCATGCACCGACTTGCCGACCACCTCATAAGGGTGGCCTAATAGCGACCAGGCTTTCTTTGCCTCGCCCTCGCGCAGGCATTCCCTTATCCAGGTGCTCGACACCTTCCTGTCCCCTTCTAGCAGAGTCCTCACCACGTATACCTTGTAGCGCGAGCGCAGGTCGGATGGGGTGCCCTCGCCTTTTCTGGCGAAGGTGTAGTCCTCCCCCACGATGAGGCTGTCGGGATGCAGCGCGTCGAGGTAGCGCGACATGAATTCTTGCTTATCCAGCCCGAAGAACGCCTCATCGGATTCGATAAGGAAGGCGAAGTCGATGCCGAAGGAGGAAAGGAACCTCATCTTGTCGTCTAGCCCCATCAATACCTTGGATTGGCAAAACAGCTCGTCGTATGAGGGGGATATGAGCAGCGCCCCGGAATATTGCCCATGCAGCTTCGCCTCGAGCAATAGCCGCGCGTGGCCTTTGTGGAACCCGTCGAAGTTGCCTAGCGCCACCGAGCAATCCGCGGGCACAGCGGCGATCCCGTCGAGCTTTATTACCTTCATTGCAGCCCCCTTTCGCAGACGTAGGCATCGCCTTGCTTGACGTAGACCGCCTTGGCCTTGCCGCTTCGATCTTGCAGCAGCAATCTCGGCTCGTCGGATTGCAGGCATAGCCTCACCCCGTTGTCGACCAAAGCCGACTGCTCGGCGGAAAGCTCGTAGGCCGGCAGCTCGACGAAGGGCGCCGGGTCGAGCAGCTTGCAGCAGGATGACGGCGTGAAGCTGACCGCGGACTCAAGCGAGATGTTCCCGATGCTCAGCCTCCTTAACGCCTCTAGGTGCCCCAGCGTCCCTAGCTTCCTTGCTAGCTCATCCCCGATCACCCGGATGTAGGTGCCCTCGCTCACGGTGAGCGAAAAATCGATATAGGGCGGCTGCATCTGAAGCAGGTTGACGTCATAGACGAATATCCGCCGCGGGGAAAGCGATGCCTCCTCGCCTTTGCGGGCCAGCTCGTAGCTCGCCACCCCGTTGACCTTCTTGGCCGAATAGGCGGGCGGGGTCTGCATCGACTCGCCAAGGAAGCCGGAAAGCGCCTTGCACACGGTTCGCCGGTCGAGGTGGGGTACTTCCATCGTGCCGGTGACCTCCCCATCCCGGTCGAGGGTCGAGGTCGACTCCCCGAGTTTGAGCCTCGCGAGGTAGCTCTTCTTCTCCCCGCCGAGGTAGCGGAGGAACTTGGTGGCCCTCCCGACCGCCACGACGAAGACGCCGGTGGCGAAGGGGTCGAGGGTGCCAAGGTGCCCCACCTTCCTCTCGCCGAGCCACTTCATCACGGCGTTGTCGACCTGCCTGGAGGTCATGCCGGTGGGCTTATCGAAGATGATGATGCCGTTTGACATGCGATGATTATATACCACAGGGCCGCCATTTCCTTCCGCAAAACCTCTTGCTTCCCATATAAAAGGCAAAACGGCAAATCAGCATTTATTCCGCTTTATTGTTTAATGGCTGCAAGCGGGTTTTTCCTTTTTTAGTCAGGGGGCTTTGGGTTTATTTCGCGTCGCAGCACAACCGCACGGCGAGAATCCAAAGAAAGCAAGAAAGCGCCTTAACAGCTCAAGTCAAAAAAGCGCCAAATTACGGGCTTTTCGACGGGTTGGTTCTAGGAAATGTGAAACTCTGGGTGTTTTTAGGCCTCGGAAATGTGAAATTAGATGTGTTTTTAGGTCTCGGAAATGTGAAAGATTATTAAAAAACGATGCAAGGGATATGCCGCTTCTTGACGTAAACCATTGCAATCGGCGTTTCAGGCAACGCGGAATCCGAGTTTTGGGTAATGGCTTGCCCTAATACAGGGAACTATTGCGGAGGGAAAAGCAAAATTAGATAATACGCGCGTGAAATACATCAGGCGCGTGCTGGCCTCGATAAGGAAGGCCGATTCGAAATACGATCTGCTCAACGACGGCGACAAGGTCGTCATAGGCGTCAGCGGAGGCAAGGACTCGCTTTGCCTGCTCAAGGCGTTGTCGGTATACCGCCTATTCTCGAAGAAGGACTTCGCCATATTCCCGGTCTGCCTCGACCTCGGGTTCGATGGCTTCGACGCCTCCGACATCGAGGCTTTCGCCTCTAGCATCGGCGCCCCGCTGCTGGTCAAGGATTCCCGTGAGGTCTACCCGATACTCAAGGAGCATTCCAAGGACGGCCGGCTGCCCTGCTCGATCTGCTCCCGGATGAAGAAGGCCGCGATCAACGAGGCGGCCAATGAGCTGGGCGCCAACAAGGTCGCCTTCGCCCACCACCAGGACGACGCGATCGAGACGCTGCTGATGAACGCCATCCACGGCGGGAGGATTGCCACCTTCGAGCCGAAGATGACCTTGGAGCGCGCCAATATAACCTTCATCCGCCCGCTCATCGAGTGCGCCGAGTCCGACCTCACCGGGATGGCCAAGGAGGAAGGCCTTCCGGTGATGGGCAAGATCTGCCCCAATGACGGGGCCACCGAGCGGGAGTTCGCCAAGGAAACGCTCCATTCCCTCTATGCGAGTCGGGACGAGGCGAGGTTAAGCTTCGGGCAGATGCTATCCAACTATGGGTCGTTCTCGCTGTTCTTCCATTGCGTCGAGTCGAGAGTCGATAGGAACACGACCTATAAGCCCCTCCTTTACCCGGAGCAGGTCATCGAATACGACCTAATCAAGGATAAGCATTCCCTCAAGCCCTTAGGAAAAGGCGTTGATACATATCTTCTTCTATACAAAGGCAAGGTCTTCGGGGCGCTCGGCATAAAGCTCGTCTCGACCCATGAAAGGGAAATCTCGCTGTTCGAGTTCGCTGCTACTCGGGAGAAGGAGGCCGTCGCCTGCTTGAAGTCCATAATCAAGCAGGAGGCGCGCAAGGTCAACCCCCTCTACGTCGACTTCAAGGCGCGCAACAAGAAAGCGGCCCTGGAAGCCGGGTTCGCCAAAGCGAAATCGCTTAAGGGCGGGTATTCGCTCTCGCTAGTCGCCAAGGCATGAGAAAACCCCATCTCTGATGCGTGCCCCTCCTCCTGTGTCCAGGATTCGGGGCACACATCACTCGCGATGGGGCTTTTTTACTCGCCTTTGAGCTTGTCGAGGTCGGACTGCTCTTTCTGCAGCGCCTCCTCGAGGCTCGCGGCCTTCTTGAAGGTCTCGTCGAGGATGAAGGTGACCTTCGGGGCCTTGTAGAGGTCGACCTTGCTGGCCAGGCGGCTCCTGACGAACCCCTCGGACTTCTTCAGTTCCTTGAGCTTCGCCTTCTCCCCGCCTTCGCCGAAGAAGGTGACGTAGACCCGGGCTTCGCTATAATCGGAATTGACCACCACCTCGTTGATGGAGACCATCCCGATATGCGGGTTCTTGATCTCCTTCATGACGATCTCGGCGATGTCCTTCCCGATGACGGATTTGATCCGCCCGTTGCGCTCGGCCATTATTGCTTCTCGACCAGCTCGTATCCCTCGACCCGGTCGCCTTCCTTGATGTCGTTGTACCCCTCGATGGTGAGGCCGCACTCGTAGCCTTCCTTGACCTCCTTGGCATCGTCTTTGTAGCGCTTGAGCGAGCCAAGCTTGCCATTGTAGATGACGACGCCCTGGCGGATGAGGCGGACCTTCTCGCCCATCTTGATGGTCCCGGAGGTGACATAGCTCCCCCCGATGGTCCCGACGTGGGCGATCTTGTAGATGTGGCGTATCTCGGCCTCGCCGGTCACCTGCTCGACCTTCTCGACCTCGACCGCGCCCTTGAGGGCGTTTTCCATCTCGTCGAGCAGCTCATAGATGATGTTGTGCAGGTGGATCTCGACGTGGTTCTCCTCGGCCAGCTGCCTGATCCTGGCCTCGGGGCGGACCGCGAAGCCGAAGATGACGGCGTGGGAGGCGCTGGCGAGCAAGACGTCGGACTCGCTTATCGCCCCGGCGGAGGCGAGCAGCACGTGGACCTTCGCCTTGTCGGTGGATAGCTTCTCCAGGTTGGCCTTGAGGGCCTCGGCGGTGCCGTTGGAGTCGCTCTTGACTATGACGTTGATGTCCTTGACCTTGCCGGCGTTGACGAGGTTGTTGAGGTCGCTAAGCTTCATCGCGGCGGTGCCGGAGCGGGTCTGGGCGAGCTTCTCCAGCTGCCTGGCCTCGGCCACCTCGCGGGCCTGCCTCTCCTCGGGGAAGGCCATGAAGCGGTCGCCGGCGCTCGGGACGGCGCTTAGCCCTATCACCGCGACCGGGGTGCTCGGGAGGGCGCTCTTGAGCACCTGGCGGCGCTCGTTGGTCATCCTCCTGATCTTGCCATAGTGGTCGCCGACCACCACGTAGTCCCCGGCATTGAGGGTGCCGTTTTGGACCAGCAACGTGGCCTTCGGGCCCTCGCCCTTGTCGAGCTCGGACTCGAGCACGGTGCCGATGGCGTAGCGGTTGGGGTTGGCCTTGAGCTCAAGCATCTCGGCCTTCAGCAGTATCATGTCGAGCAGGTCGGATATGCCCTGCTTCTTCTTCGCGGAGATGCTGACGCTCATCACGTCGCCGCCGAACTCCTCGGCGATGACGTCGTGGGCCAATAGCTCCTCGAGCACCTTATGCGGGTTGGCGCCGGGCTTGTCCATCTTGTTGACGGCGACGATTATCGGGACCTCGGCCGCCTTGGCGTGGTCAATGGCCTCGATGGTCTGGGGCATGACCCCGTCGTCGGCCGCGACCACCAGCACGACGATGTCGGTCACCGAGGCGCCGCGGGCGCGCATCGCGGTGAAGGCCGCGTGGCCCGGGGTGTCGATGAAGGTGATCTTCTTCCCGTCGACGTCGACCTGGTAGGCGCCGATCTCCTGGGAGATGCCGCCGGCCTCGGTCGAGACGATGTTGGAGCTCCTGATGGCGTCGATGAGGGTGGTCTTGCCATGGTCGACATGACCCATGATGGTCACCACCGGCGGCCGCTCGACCAATTGCGAGGGGTCGTCCTTGATCTCGATGTTCTCGAAGTGGGTGGCGTCCTGGACCTGCTCCTTCTTGAAGTCGTAGCCGAACTGCAGGCAGATAGTGCCGATGGCCTCGTCGTCGAGCATCTGGTTGATGGTCACCATCTTCCCGAGCAGGAAAAGCTGCTTGATGATCTCGGTGGCCGGCACGTCGATCGCCTTGCTCAGCTCCCCAACCGACAGCGGCTTGGAGTAGACGAACACCCCGCCGTTGACCTTGGGGCGCTCGTTCTTGTGGTGGGTCGGCGCGAAGTTGCTGACCCGGGCGCGGCTATTCGACTGATTGCCCTTCGAGGGCTTAAATCCGCTTTTCTTCATCGTTGTTCTCCTTTCCCAGTGCCTTGATTATGGCCTTGGAGGCCTTTCCTTCCTTGATGCCGAGGGCGGATAAGGCGTCCCGCCCCACCGGCTTGCCGAGCTCCTCCTGGGTGAAGCCCTCGATGAGCATTGCCCCGGTTCTATCGGCTAAGGCCTTGGCCTCCTTCTTGCTGCGGGATGAGGCGTCGGAGGCGACTAGCAGGGCCCCCAGCGACTTCGCCCCGTATAGCGCGGGGCCGAACAGCAACAGCCCCGCCCGGTTGTAGAGCCCTAGGCTTTGCAGCGGGTGCTGGCCCATAAGAGCACCTCCTCATAAAGCTCGTCCTTTATCCCGAGCCTGGCCAAGGCGGCCTTCCCCTTGGGCGAGGAAATCGCCTTGGGGTCGGGATAGACGTAGGCGCCCCGCCCGAGCAGCCTCCCGGAATAGTCGATGGCGGGAGACGGGGTGAGGCGGATGCGCAGCATCTGCTCGGCTGGATGGACGGTCCTGGTTATGGCGTCCATCCGGCTTATCTTGATTGGTTTCTTCGGCATCACTTCGAATCGTCGTCGTAATAGCGATCGTATTCGGAGAAATCCTCGTCGATGTCCTCGTCGGTGTCGAGGTATTCGTCGCCCTGGCTCTCCTCATCGAGCTCAGAGAGCTCCTCGTCGGTGTAGACGGCTAATCCCGGGGCGCCGGATGAGGGCTTGGCCGCGGCGGGCTCGCGCTTGACCTCCTCCTCGGTGATCTTGCGCGGGCGCTTGGTCTTGGCGACCGGCTTGGTCTTCTTCTCCTTGGCGTCGGCGAGCTCCTTCTCGAGGTCGGAGAGGGTGGTCGTGGTCTTGACCTCGGCGGGCTCGGCCTTCTCCTCCTTCTTCTTGAGGGAGGCGAGGGCCGCGGCGGCCGGGTTGGACGCCTCCTCCGGGAACATGTCCGGGGTGGCGGTGGCCTTCGGGGCGGCCTTCGGGGCCTCGACCTTCTTCTCCTCCTTGGGCTGCTCGGCGGGCTTCTCCTCGGCCTTGGGCTGCTCTAATGCAGGGGATGGCTCGGCCTTCTTGGCCTCCTCGGCGCGCTTGCGCTGCTCCTCGGTGAGCTTGCGGGCCATCTCGGCCTGCTCGGCCTCGGCCTTCTCCTTCTCGGCGATCTCGGCCCATTCCTCGGCACTCTTGTAGGGGATGCCCTCCTCGTCGGCGTCGGCTTTGCTCATGAGCTCGATCTCGTAGCCGGTGAGCTCGCTGGCGAGCTTGCGGTTGGTGTCCTTCCTGCCGGAAGCCAGGCGCATGTTGTCGCCATCGACGACCACGACGGCGCTCTTGCCCTCCTCATCGAGGCTGACCCCGATGACCTGGGCCGGGCGGCAGGCCTCGATTATGAACATGCCGGGGTTGGCCGAGTAGTTGATGACGTCGATCTTCTCCTTGTTCTTGCCGTTCCCTAGCTGGGTCACGATCTTCTGGATGCGGCTTCCGCCCTGGCCGATGCAGGCCCCGGTGGCGTCGACGTCCTCGTTGTTGGAGTAGACGGCGACCTTGCTGCGGACGCCGGCCTTGCGGGCGATGGCCTTGATGACGACGGTCCCGTCGTAGATCTCGTGGATCTCCTCCTCGAACAGGCGCTTGAGGAAGCCCTTCGAGGAGCGGGTGGCCTGGATCTGCGGGCCACGGGCGGGCTTGCCGTCGACCGGGGCGGCCGAGCGGACTTCCTGGATGTAGACCTTGATTTGGTCGCCGGCCCGGAAGTACTCGTCGCCGATTAAGTCGTGGCGCGACATGTCGATCGGGGTGCGCCCGATGAGGATGGTGGTCATCTTGTCGTCGCTCTTCTCGACGGTGCCGACCATCATCTCGCCGATGTGGTCCTTGTAGATCTTGTAAAGCGCGGTGCGCTCGGCCTCGCCGAGCTTCTGGCGGAAGTTGTTCTTGACCGCCTTGGCCATGACCTTCGAGGCATCGGCGATGTCCTCGTAGATGGCGAACTTGTCGCCGGCTTTGTATTTGGGCTCGGCTAGCCCTTCGTTGGCGTCCTCGACGCTGATCTGGAGGTAATCGTCCTCGACCTCGTCGACGACGTCCTTGATCTGGGCGAGGGTGACCTTGCCGGTCTCGGGGTCTATGTGGCAGCTGACGACCGCGTCATCGCCGCCGCCCAGCTCCTTGACGTAGGCCCGCTCGGTGGCTTCCTCGAGCGCGTGGAGGACCTCCTCGTCGGATAGCCCCTTGGCGTCGGCTAGCCCGCGCAGGGCCTCGACGAACGACGGCCTCTCCGGTTCCACAACAGTTGCTTTCCTTGGCATTTTGTCTTTCTCCTAAAGAATCAGAATTTGATGGCGAGGCGGCTCTTGGCGACCCCGTCCTTGTCGAAGCTTATGGTCTTCTTGCGCCCTTTGTCGAAGTAGGTTAGGGTCAATTTGCCCTCCTCTTCCCCCAGGGTCCCCTCGAAGACGTTCTCCCCTTTTATCGGGGAATGCAGGGTGATGTTCACGTACGACCCGACGTAGGCATCGAGCTTGGATGGGTCGATGCGCTTCTCGGCGCCGGAGCTGGAGACATCTAGCGAATAGGCGCCCTCGATCGGGTCCTTCTCGTCGAGGAGGGCGGATATCTTCTCCGAGATGGCGACGATTTCGTCGAGGCTGATCGGCTTGTCGCGGTCGACGACCACGGACAGGCTCGACTTGGTGAGCTTGAGGTCGTATAGCGAATAGCCCTCGCCCTGCAATAGCGGCTCCACATAGCCGCGGATGGTCATTTCCTTCTCGTCCATTTTCCCTCCATTCAATAGAAAGGGCGGCGCATAGGCCACCCAGACGTTTCAAGCCGCGGAACCGCTTCGGGATTTCCGCAAGCAAATCATAGCACACCTTAAGGTGAATTGAAGCACCAACTTCCTCACTCGATGCCCTTCAGCAGCGACTTCTTCCGCCATCCGCCCTTGCCGAAGCGGACGTAGAACATCACCGCCCGGACGCATTCGTCCATCGCCGCGCCCACGAAGGCCCCGTAGATGCCGAGGTCGAAGACGAAGCAGAGCAAGGCCGAGACGCCGACCGTGCAGAGCCAGCTGGTGAGTATCGAGCAGGTGACCGGGAAGGTGATGTCCCCGGCGGTCTCCAGCCCCTTGACGTATACCAGGTTGGTCGCCCTTCCCTGGTCGAGGACGATGTCGATGAGCATGCAGTATACGGCCGTCAGCCCGATCTGGCTTAGGGTCATGCCCTCCACGTTGACGGCTGGGTCGGCGTAGGCCTCGCCCATCAGCGCCACGAAGACCGGGTAGGCGATGGCGGTCACTAATAGCGACATCAAAAGCGACACCGTCCGGGCCATCGAGCCGACGTCTTTGACCAGCTGCGCCGCCTCGTCCTTCTTCCCCTCGCCGATTAGGCTGCCCTCGACCACCTGCATGGCGATGCCGGTTCCGCTGGCGAAGAGGTAGATGATCGAGGTGAAGGTGATGAGGTAGCTCCTTAGGTTCTGCTGCAAAACGCTCACGCAGTTGTTGACGATGATCAGCAGCACGAGCTGCGAGAAGTTATACGACAGCGTCTCCCCGGCGGTCGGCAGCCCGATGGAGAGCAGCTTCTTGAGAAGCCCCGATGGGAAGGGGCGCAGCAGCTTGATCGAGAGGCTGCCTCTCGTCGCGATCTTGAAGAAGACGAAGGAGGCCAATAGGCCCAATAGGCGGCTCACGTCGGTCGCGACGGCGACCCCGATCAGCTTGAAACTCTCGTCCTTCTCTGGGAACCCGAAGATGAAGACGGCCGCCACGCAGGCGTTGATGATGTTGGTCAGGAAGGCCACCACCGTCGGGAAAGCCATCTTCTTGTTGGCCCTAAGGAAGGAGGAGAAGACGTTGGTCAGGGCCTGGAATATAAGCGATGGGGCGACGATTATCTGGTAAAGCTTGGCCAGCTCGACGACGTTGCTGGCGACGCCCATGATGGGGAAGACGAAGAAGGCGCAGCCGGCGACCACCCCCGCCACCACGACCCCGATCAGGAGGTTCAGGTAGAAGGAAAGCGAGTAGACCTTGTTGGCCTCATCGTATTTCTTCGACCCGAACAGCTGGGTCAGCAAGATGAGCGAGGAGCTCGAAAGCACCGAGAACGACACCACGAAGATGTTGGTTATCTGGTTGGACTGCCCGACCGCGTTGGACGCCAGGGGGACGCTTGCCAGCAGGAACTGGTTGACGTAGCCCATCGCGACCGAGAGTATGAGCTCCAGGAACACCGGCACGGCGAGCCGGACTATGGCCTTGTTCCTGACGAAGGCCCCGATGACGGGCAATGATTTCGCTTCCATCGGCGGAAGTCTACTCTGTTGCGCGCAAGAAGTGAATACGTCTGCCCTGCAGTCCCGTTATTCGCCCCGACTCTGGGCGCGGCCCGCCTTCAGGAAGCGGAATAGGCTATAGCCTAGGCTGACCGCCGGGATGAGGATCGCGAGCAGGCTGAGCGAGAGCGGCCCGTAGTTGACCGAGGTCATGAAGTCGAGCGGGAAATTGGCGACCAACGCCTCGTTTATGAAGTACGGGTCCACCGCGTAGGCGATGAGCATATACGCCACCAGGGCCGCGCCGACCGCCAGGAAGGCGATCGAGGCGATCAGCTCGGCCTTGACGGACTTCTTCCGGAACAGGTAGCAAAGCGGCATGGCCGCCAGGTCGGCCATCAATAGATAAACCGACAGCGCGGAGAGGAAATGGGCGAAGCTCCGGTCGAAGGTGTAGACCGACAATATCAGGTCGCCGGCGTAGAAAAGCAGCGGCACCGCCGCGATGCCCATCAAAATCCCGATGGAGAGCCCGAGGGGATCCTTCCTCCTCTTCTCGCCCCGCGGCTCGCGCAGCCCGGCGTAGAACAGGAAGCCGCCGAGGAAGCAGGCGAGGAAGGCGAAGAGGATGGTGTCGAACGGGTAGCAGGCGGTGAAGCGCCCGGAGAAAAGCGAGTCGAAGGTCTTGTTCATCAATAGCGCCACGTCGGCCACGACGATGGCAAGCCCCATGGCGGATAGATAAACCCCGAACCCGAGGAAGAGCCCTTTCCTCGACTCCCCCAGCTCGATCTTCTTGATCAGGAAGAAGAGGAAGTAGGCCACCGACGGCAATAGCGCCACGAAGCATAGGTAGCAAGGAAGCGACGGCAAAAGGTAGGCAAGCCCGGAGCCCACGTCGTAGGCGAAACCCCAGGCGGCGAAGAACAGGTATCCGCCGGAAAGGAAGCAATAGGCGGCGAATCCGATTTTGCTTAGCAAAAGCAAGGTCTTCTTACTCATTGAACATCGCCTCCAAACGCAGGTCCTCGGGCTGATACCCGTCATCCTGATAGTCGAGGAAGGCGCGCTGCAGCGACAGCGATCCGCCTTCGGAGACGGTTATCAGGTTGCCCCCGATGTGGCCCGGCTCGTAGGTCAGGCCGTCCCCGCTTTTGAGCCCATAGCAGAGGGCGATCGGGTCGTCGGCCCTCGATTCGTCGAGGTAGTACTCGGCGGCGAAGTCGTTCTTGTGGTCGTGCCCCACGAACATCGCCTTGGTCGAGCCGAGCTCCTCGGCCTTCTGGAAGAATCCGGAATCGCGGTATCCGCAGTAGACCTGCGTCTCCCCCAGCCCCGGGACCTCCCAGCTCTCCTCGTGCATCTCCCCCGAATAGGCCCTTATGCCGCCGGGGAAGGCGGGGTCGTCGCTATAGGCCAAGGGGTCGGCTTGCCTCGATAGGCGGTAGGCGTACTCCCACTGCCAAAGGCCGATGTGGAAGAAGGCGAGGGAGGGAATCGTCTCCCCGTTCTCCAGCTTGGCTCTTCCGACCATCCGCGCATACCAGTCTATCTGGTCCTCGTGGATGACGTCGTATCCCATCGAGTAGCCCTCGGGGTTGAGCTTGTTGGAGTCGAGCACGAACAGCTCATACCACGGCTTGCCATCCTCGCCCACGAGGTCGATGACGTAGTTGGAGTCGCCGTATACGGCGTCGCCGGGGAGGTCCTTGTTGAGGCATTTTTCCCGGCTGAGCGCCTCCTTGGTCGGGAAGTCGGGGTCGTATAGCCCCTGCTCGTCGTGGTTGCCCCAGGCCAGGGCATAGCCCTGCAGCGAGGAGGCGTCGAGGGCGTCGAACAAGGCCAGGTAGGTCTGCTTCGTCGCCCCGAGGACCTGGTCCCCGGTTAGTATCGCGAGGTCGGCCCCGGTCAAGGATATCAGCGCGTCGATGTATTCCGATTCGCGCTTGAGGTCGCTTTGCCACGACCAATGCATGTCGGCCAGCTGCAGGATCTTGACGCTGCCGGCGGCGGGAAATTCGCTGACGTAGTCATCAAGCGCGTATTGCTTTGGGGAGCAGGATGCGCAAAGCAGCATCAGGAATAGCAGGCTCAGGCTGTTTCTCTTCATATGGGGTATTCTAGCATCGGCGCAAAGAAAAAGCCCATCATCTCGATGGGCGTTTGCCTTCTCACTCGGCGGGATGCTCGCCGTCGTTGTAGTAGAGGATGCCTAGGCAATGCGGGCCGCAGTGGCAGGATATCGTCGCCCCGGCCACGGTGGCGTAGACGTGGCGGAAACCGACTTCCTTCATCCGCTTGACGCACCAGTCGACGACGGCCTGGGGGGCGGTCGAGTAGGTGACGAACCCGACCTCGAGGTCCGGGTTGTTGAACTCGGCCAGGGTGTCCTCGACGTAGTTCTGGACGACCTTCATCATCGGGCCGCGGTATTTCTTCCCCGGCCCCATGGAGCCGTGCTTGACGTAGATCTCGGGCTTGATCTTGAGCAGGTTCGCCCCAAGCATCGCGAGGGCCGAGCAGCGGCCGCCTTTGTATAGGTAGTTGACCGACTCGAGGGAGAAGGAGGCCTGGCAGTCATCCTTCCTTTCCTCGCAGCGCTTGACTATCTCCGCGGGCTCGATGCCCTTGTCGGCGAGCCGTTTGGCGTACATCGCCTGCACGGCGATGCCGGTGGACAGCGAATGGGTGTCGACCACGTCGACCTTGCCCACGAACTTCTTGCTGGCCATCACCGCGTGCTCGCAGCTCGAGCTTATGCGGCTTGACAGCGCGAAGTGGATGACGTGGTCGTAGTCCTTAAGCAAGGAGGCGAAGTATTCTTCGTACTCGGCTTGGTTTATGGCCGAGGTGTGCGGCAGTTTGCCGCTCTTCTCGACGTAAGCATATAGGGCGTCGGGGGTTATCTCGCCGTCCTTCCCCGCCTCATCCCCGAGGATCAGGGTGAACGGAATGGTGTGGATGTCGAGCTCCGAGAGCATGCTCTTTGGCAAATCTATCGTCGTCTCGGCTGATATGCAGATCTTCATGTTGTTGCCTTTCTTTTCAGTCAATTATAACGTCATTCGTCGAGTTGGCAAACTAGCCCCGTAGGCGTTTGCCTTTGTCCGATTTGTGCTTTTGGTAGATTCGGGGGTAGTACTCGCGCCAAATGGCGGCGACGTGCTCCTTGGAGTAGAACTCCCTGATCCTGTCGGCTTTTTCCTTGGCCCGACGGTAGGCTTCGGGGTCCTCGGAGAGCTCCTTGACCTTGCTGGAGAAGGAGGATACGTCGGTCCCGACCTCGTAATCGTCGAAGAGTATCCTCTTGTATAGATCCAGGTCGCGGAGAAGGAAGGGGACTCCGGCGCTGGCGGCCTCGAGTATCGACATCGGGAAAAGCTCGGCGTAGGAGGGCATGAATAGCAAATCGGCGGCGTTGTACACCTCGTTCATCCGCTTCCGCTCCACGATGCCGAGGAACTTGACGTTGCGGGGCGGGTTCTCCATGGCCTTCTTCAGCTGGGCATAGCCATCGGTCATCCTCCCGAAGGAGAACCCCCCGGCCCAGACGAAGCTAAGATCCGGGTTCTCCCGGGCGACCTGAAGGAAGTCGCTTACCCCCTTCCGGGTCTGCACCTGCCCCACCCCGAGGACGACGAAGGCGTCTTTGCCTATCCCCAGGCGCTCCCTGATGCCCGCCTTCTCAGTAGAGGAAAGCGGATGGAAGGAGTCGGAGGAAACGAAGTTGGGGATGTAGGTTATCCGGTCCTCGCCGACGCCAAGCTTGGTCAGCGGCTCGATGAATATCGGGTTCACCACCACTATCTCGTCGGCCTTCCGGTAGAAGGCGCGGACGTAGCGCTTGAAGATGGCGAATATCGGCTTCGGGAGCTTTATCGACCCATCAAGGGTGTCCGGCAGGAAATGGACGTAGCATACGTTGACCGTGCGCTTGCCCATCCGCAGGTAGAAAGTCGGGTTGACCGTATGGACGTGGTTGATGTCCGCCTTGCCCCGCTCCCCCTTCTCAAAAACCTCGAAAACGTCTTGCTGCTCCCTGACGAGGGCGACCTGCTCGATGTAGGCCGATCCGACCCCCTGCCCCGAGACCGAGGTGGCGGTGGACAGCATCCTGATCCTCAATTTTCCCATAGCGATATTCTAAAGCCCGAATCGGCACGAAAAAAGGCCGGATTTCCGGCCATTTCTTCTTATTGGTGCCCTCACCCTTAGTCGAAAAGAGGTCTGATCCTTACCATGGATCCGTTCTACCGCTGAACTATGAGGGCGGCATCCGCTTCCTTTAGCGGCGTTGCCTATTATAAGGAGGAGCGATGGCGGCTGCAAGTGAATTCTTGCGCCGCGGCAATTCTTTCTCTCCCCAAGGCGGCCCGCCTAGCCGAATCCGGCACGGATTTTCCCGCCATTCGGGGCCCGACCATCTTCCTAAAAGCCGCGCCCGCGTTTATCATAGTCCCGATGGGAAGAGAGAAAACGCCCAGGAAGCGGATCCCGGAGATCGACTTCCTGCGCGGATTGGCCATATTGCTGATGGTGCTTGACCACCTCTGCGTCTACCTGATGAGCCTCGAGAGCCTTTTGATGAGCTTCGCGACCAACTTTCGGATCATCGGCATCATGCCGGTGTATCCCGCCATCGAGGTGGGGGCTGGCATCTACCATAGCGGCGGCCGCATCGCGTTCCACGTCCTGTTCGTCGCGGCGTTCTGCCTGCTGTCCGGGATATGCGCCACCTTCTCCAGGAACAATGGGCGGCGCACCTTATTGCTGCTTGTCTTCGCCTTGGCCGTCAAGGCGGCGTTCTTCGTCTATGGCTACTATTTCGGCACCTACGGCGACTACGTCTACTTCGGGATGATCGATTGCCTGTTCATCGGCCACCTGCTCTACCTGCTGCGCGAGAAGGCGCTGCCGAAATCATGGATCTACGACCTCTGCATCGGCGTTTTCTTCGTCTTCTTCGCCTGCATGACGACCTCGCTTACGCCCTACTACCCCCGATCGTTTGCCGATGCGCTATGCAACCTCTGGATGATCTTCATCGGCCAGGCGGCCATCGGGGCGGACTACATCCACCCCCTCCCGATCATCGCCTTCGTCTTCCTGGGGGCCGCGATAGGGAAGACGGTGTACCGAAAAAGGGAATCGCTCGCCCCGGTCCTATCCTCCGCCGAGCCATTCCTCTTCCTCGGGCGCCACTCGGCGCTCGTCTACATGCTCCACATGCCCATCCTGCTGGGGCTCGTCGCCCTCGCTTGCCTTGGGTTGGGATATAGGTTCTAGATATGGAAAAGATAATCGATCAGCTGCGGGCGAGCGTCGCCAAGCACCCCCACGAGGTCGCCGTCAACTTCGAGCGCGGCCGCTACCGCTACACCACCGTCTGGAGGCGGGTCGAGGCCGATGCCGAGCGGCTTTCCGGGATGGGGATCGGGGAAGGCGACGTGGTCGCCATCAACCTCCCCAACGTCCCCGAGGCCGTATACCTGCTCTACGCCTGCGACTACGTGGGGGCCATCGCCTACTTCATCCACCCGCTGACCCCGGAGGAGCAGCTGGCCGGTTTCTTGCAGAGGTCTCGGGCCAAGGCGCTTTTCACCTTGCTCCCCCTCGCCAAGGCCATCGCCGCCCACTGCCCCAAAGTCCGGGTCGTCGCGCTCAACCCCTATCAGGACGGCAACCTCCCGATGAGGGCGCTGGCCTATCTCAGGTACCATGACGTCGGAGACGCCTTCCGCCTGTCCGAATTGCCCCGTAGGAAAGCCAAGATGTCGCGCAAAAGCCCATCGGATACCTCGATTTACCTCAATTCGGGCGGCACCAACGGCGACCCGAAGATAATAATGCTCTCCAGCGCCGCCGTCGCCTCGCTTGCCTGCCGCGGCTTCGAGATAATCGACATCAAGGACGAGCGGCAGGCCAGGATGTACACCGTCATCCCCCTTTTCCACGGCTTCGGCCTCGCCATGGGGGTGGCCACCCCGCTATGCGCCGGGGGCCAGGTGACCCTCGACATCAAGTTCCACCCCAAGAAATGCATAAAGCGGATGTCCAAAGGCCAGGCGAGCATCATCATCGGGGTCCCCGCGCTTTTCAACGCCCTGCTATCCAACCCCGGGTTCAAGGGCCAGGCCGTCAGGAACCTCATCGTGTGCTTCGTCGGCGGCGACTCGGTCACCAAGCAGCTGCTCGACCGCTTCGACCAGGCCGTGGCCAATGAAGGCGGGAGGGCGAGGCTGTTCGAGGGGTACGGCCTCACCGAGACGGTGACGGTGAGCAACGTCAACACCTCCTTCGCCTGCAAAGACGGCACGGTCGGGAAGCCGCTGCGGGGCATGAAGGAGAAGATACTCGACCCCAAGACCCACCGGGAGCTCCCCATAGGGGAGAAAGGCGAGCTCGCGATCGCCGGCCCCTCGCTCATGAACGGGTACTTCGAGGACGAGGAGCTGACCAGGAAGAGCTTCGTCGAGATCGAAGGCGAACGCTACGTCTTGACCCGCGACCTGGCTTATCTAGACGAGGACGGCTTCCTCCACTTCTGCTCGCGCCTGCGCCGGGTGGCCAAGGTCAACGGGGTCATGGTGCTGCCGTCCGAGCTCGAGCGGGTCGCGCTATCCTGCAAGGACGTCTACGAGGCCTACTGCTTCGCCGAGGAGGACAAGAAGCACGGCCAGCTGCTGTCGCTGGCGGTCAGCAAAAACCGCGCTTCGAATTTGTCGGAGGAGGACATAGCCAAGCGGCTAAGGTCCGCGATCGAGCAGTCGCTCCCCGTCTATTACAAGCCCAAGCGCATCATCTTCCTCCCCAAGCTCCCGCGGACCGCGGTCGGGAAGGTCGACCAAAGCAAATTCTAAAAGAAAACGGCCAATTGGCCGTTTTTTCATTCAACCAGCAGGAACGACCTGACGTTTGGGTAGTCGAGGGCGCGCTTGCCGTATTCGAAGTCATAGGACGAACTGGATGGGCCGGCAGAGGACGAAGACGAGGCTTCGTAATGGGTTATCAGCCCGCCGTCGGTCCGCAGCTCCGCATAGAACCCATCGCCCTCGGCGACCCCCTCGAAGCGGCCCGCGGGATCGCCGTAAAACGAATACCCGCGCCCGTCGGGGCCCAAAAACGACGCGGAGATGTCCGAGTAGGCCTCGCCGAAGATGGCGGCGCCCTCCTCTATTAGGCCGATCAGAGCGTCGGCGTCGTAGTCGGAGAGGAAGGCGATGTCGCCGCTGGCCGTCCCTAAGTCGACGGACTCCTCGCGGAAGGGGTAGTTTTTCAGCCGGTAGGCCTTTATCAGCTTGCTTCCCTCCCCGAGGTCGTCGGCGTAGACCCACTTCTCGATGCTGCCGCCATCCGATGTTTCGTAGACGCTATGCAGGTAGCGCTTCTCCAGGTCGAACTCGGTTAGGCCGGAAGCCTCCAGGCCATCGGCGAAGCCCCGGTGGAACTCGACCATCCCCCGGGTTAGCTCGGGGCAGGAGAGCGCGCGGACGCATTCAATCCCCTGGGCGGCGTCGTATCCGGGCAGCCCGCAGGAGAAAAGCAGCGGGCAGGCGAGGAGCAAGGCGGCCTTATGGCCCATTTAGGCCAGCACCTCCTCGCCCATGAGATCGTAGACGAGGGCCCCGGTGACCCTGACCTTCACGATGTCGCCCTCCTTGTGGTCGACGGGCGAGGAGAAGGTGAACGAGCCGTCGATGTCGTCGGGGGCGTTGAGGTAGGTCCTTATCTGGTAGACCCCTTTGCCCCGCTTCCCGACGACCATGCCCTCGAGCTTCTGCCCGACGTGGGATTTGTTTATCTCGTAGCAGATGCGGCTCTGCAGCTTCATGAGCTCGTCGCGGCGGGCCCTCTTGAGCTTCTCCGGTATCTGGTCGGGGAGCGAATAGCCCGCGGTCCCCTCCTCCCGGGAATAGGTGAAGCAGCCCATGTGGTCGAAGCGGATGGACTTCAGGAACTCGATGGTCTGCTTCTGGTCCTCCTCGTTCTCCCCGGGGAAGCCGGCGATCAGGGTGGTGCGCAGCACGGCATCGGGGCATTTGCGCCGTATCTTGGCGAAAAGCTCCCGCATCTGCGCCGCGTCGCCATGCCGGTTCATCAGATGCAGCAGGTGGTCGGAGGCGCACTGGACCGGGATGTCGAAGTAATGGGCGATGGACTTGGAGGAGGCGATCAGGTCGATGAGCCCGTCGCTTATCTCGCTTGGGTATAGGTAAAGGAGCCTGATCGAGTAGAAGCCCATGCCGTCGAGCTCTTTGAGCAGATCGACGATGTCGGGCCTCCTCGACGGGAAATCCCTTCCGTAGACCGTGGTGTCCTGGCTTATCAACGAGATCTCCTTGACGCCTTTATCGCGGAGGATGCGGGCCTCCTCGATTATCTCGGCATAGGGGCGCGACTTGAACCTCCCCCGGATGTAGGGGATCGCGCAGAAGGAGCAGAAGTTGTCGCAGCCGTCGGATATGCGCAGATAGGCGGAGTGCTCCCCGGTGGTGAGCACCCGCTTCAGGGGGTCGAGCTTCCTGAAGCCCTTCTCCCCGGTCAGACCGGATAGGTAATCCTGCAGCTCCCCGTAGTCCTTGATGGGGATGAGGCAATCGATCTCGGGCATCTCCTGCTTTATCTCGTCGTAGTAGCGCTCGGCCAGGCACCCCACCACCGCGACCTTCCCCTTGTAGCGGGAAAGCTCGAGGATGGTCTGTATGGATTCCTTCTTCGCGTCGGCGATGAAGGCGCAGGTGTTGATGAGGATCAGATCCGCCCGCTCGGGCGAATCGACGAGCCGGGCCGTGTCGGGGAAGCTCGCGAGGATCATCTCGGTGTCGATGCGGTTTTTGGCGCATCCAAGCGACACGCAGTAGACCGAGATCATATCCTGCCGAAGCGGGCGAGCCGCTCCCTGTAGCCGGAAAGGCGGGACTCTAGCTCATCCAGGCTATCCAGGCGCCAGGTCCAGTTGAAATCGTCGACCACGCCGGGGACGTTGAGCCTGGCGGAGCTATCAAGCCCCAGCACGTCCTGGGCGCTGAGTATCGCGAGGTATCCCGGCTTGGAGAGGCAGAAGTCGATGAGGTCCTCGACCATGTCGCCCTTATTGAAACCCATGCTGTTTAGGGCGATGCGCCAGGAGTTGCGGCGGCCCTCGTCGAGGGCGGCGACGTAGCCGCGGGTGGTGTCGTTGTCGTGGGTGCCGAGGTAGCAGATCGAATTGACCTTGGAATAGCCCTCTTTATGCATTAAAGCGTCGTCGTCGAAGGTGAACTGGATGACGTTCATGCCCGGGAAGTCGTAATGGTCGCGGAGGGTCAATACCTCGGGGCGCAGGTCGCCGAGGTCCTCGGCGATGATCCTCACCTCGGGGTGGAGCGAGAGCAGCCTGTCGAACAAGGCGTAGCCCGGGGCCTCGATCCACTGCCCTTCGATGGCGGTCGGGCAGCTGGCGGGTATCTTCCAGTAGGTGTCGAAGGCCCGGAAGTGGTCTAGGCGCAGGAAGTCGTAGACCTTCGAGCTGATGGCGATGCGGTTGATTATGAAGTCGAAGCCGGTGTCCTCAAGCTTCTTCCAGTCGTAGATCGGGTTGCCCCAGCGCTGGCCGGTCGCGGAGAAGTAATCCGGCGGTACCCCGGCGATGAAGGTCGGCTGCTTGCTGCTGGGGTCGAGGAGGAAGGTGTCCTGGTTGGACCAGACGTCGCAGGAGTCGAACCCGACGTAGAACGGCAGGTCGCCGATTATGGAGATGCCGAGCTTATGGCAGTATTCGTGGAGCGCGTCGTATTGGCGGTAGAGGGTCATCTGCAGCCAGACCTCGAAGCGGTAGGCGTCGCGCTTTCCCCCGCGCAGGGCCGGGCGGGTGAGGATCCAGTCGCGGTTCTCCCTGACCCAGTTGTCCCAGGAGCGGGAATCGATGCGCTTGAACATCATGAAGGCGGCGTAGTCCTTGATACAGGGGTGGGCCTTGACGAAGGCGTCGAGGCAATGCGGATGCTCGCCGACCTGCTTCTTATAGGCCTTCTGCAGCAGCGGCATCTTGTATTCGCGGCTCGCCTCATAGCTCACCTTGCCCTTCACGAGCCCCCCGAAGGGCGGTATCTCGTCGAGGTATCCCTTCTCCTTGAGATCCTCGAGGTCGACGTATAGCTCGTCCATGGCGAAGCTGGAGAACGGCTGGTATGGCGAATGGCCGTATCCGAGCGGGGTCAGCGGCAGGATCTGCCAATACTTGAACCCGGCCCTGGAAAGCGTGTCGGCGAAGGATCTGGCCTCCTTGCCGAAATCGCCGACCCCATAAGGGGAGGGCAGCGAAGCGATGGGGAGCAAAATCCCCGCTGAGCGTGTTTTGTCCATATTCGGTGCGTTTAGCCTCTCATTTCCGATATCTTAGCACAACCGGATAGGGGGCACTACGGGGATATGCTTCCTTTAGGAAGAACGCCGCGAAAGGCGAAGGAAGGAGCGCCTAAGGTCAGCCCCCATCCGCCTATGGTCGAATGGCAAGGCGAACAGCGGCCCCAGCACCGCGGTGAGGATACAGACTGGCAGGAACAGCCAGAGCACCGGGACGAAGTAGAGCATCCCGTCCTTCCCGATGTAGGTCATCAGGTAGCGCGGCATGTACTGATAGGTCGCGCCGAGCAAGGGGTCGAGCGCCTCCGCGGGCCCCATGGTGAAGGAGGCGTTGCTCATCCCGCAGTAACGCGAGAAGAAGATGTCCCAGGGGTAGGAATACAGGGTAAGGTTGAGCAGCATGTCGTTGACGAAGATCAATAGCTGCACCAGGCAGAACATGAAGGGTATCGCCCAGAGGCGATGGTAATTGAGCTCGTGGATCTTGGCGGCGCACATGCACGGCCCCACGAAGAGCAAGGGGGCGTGGCAGGAATAGAACCGGAAGGCCTCAAGATAGCCTTCGAGGCTATGCAGGTCGACCCCCTGGAGGCTGGTTGGGGCCAACAGCACCACCAGGCAGGAGACGGAGCCGATGTAGTAAAGGTAATCGCGACCGTATTTCCCGCCGTAAAGGTAGAGGAAGGGGCCGATGACTATCAGGACGGAGCAGAGGTTCTCGAAGCTGCTTTTGGATAGCGAGGTCGGGAAATCCTCGAGGTAATATGGGCTAAGCTGCTTAAGGAAATGCAGCGCGAAGTTCGCCCACAGGATGAACAGGATCAGCCGGTTGGCGAACCTTTTGCCGAGGCTTTTGCAAAGAAGCGTCAGCAAAACGGCGCTAGAAAGCACCAGCAGCATGCATAGGAAATAAGGGAAGCTGAATATCGCTATGCCGGAAAGGACGGTCATTCGACGAACTTCGGCCCGCCGGAGACGAGGCTGACGACCCTGACCCCGGATTCGCCGTAATACTTCTTGGCCATCTGCAGGAAGCCCGGCAGATCGCGCGGATAGAGGAAGGCGATGCAGCTGCCGGCGAACCCGCCGCCCATTATCCTCATCGCCCCGGCCCCGAGGTAGGGGGTGAGGCGGTCTATCGCCTCCTGCGGGGAGAAGGGGTAATGCAGCGGGACCATGGTGTTCTGCAGCATCGCCGTCGAGGAATAGCCCGACTGCCTAATCTGCTCGAGGAAGTCGTCGGGCGAGGACTCCCGGATGGCCTTCGCGGCCGCCTGCACCCTGACGTTCTCCTCGAAGAAATGGGTCGCCCTCATCTTGGCGAGCTCGCTCACCGAGGAATTGGGCATGCCGATGCGGGCGAAGAAATCGGCCCGGGAGACCTGTCGCAGGTACTCCTTGCCGAAGATGTTCTTGGCGACGCTCTTCATGTCGTCGCCGATCGAGGCGTATTCGCCGGTCAGCCCCGCGTGGGAGCCGCCCGAATTCACCAGCACCGCATGCAGCGGGAGCTTCCACTCCAGCGGCTCGACCTCCGGCTTGTCGAGGTCGAGGAAGTCGACGTAGTTCAATCCGCCGAGGCAGCTGCCGATCTGGTCTAACAGCCCGCACGGCTTGCCGAAGTAGACGTTCTCGGCGTACTGGCCGATCTTGGCCATCTCCATGGGGTCCATGTGGCCGTCGTTGTATAGGCTGTCGAGGATGCCGGCGATGAGGGACTCGAAGCAGGCGCTCGAGCTCACGCCCGCGCCTTTGAAGATGTCCGAATCGAGGTAGGCCTCGAAGCCGCCGATCCGGTAGCCGAGCTCCTTCATCTTGGAGGCCACGCCCCGGATGAGGCCCTGCGACGAGGAATGCTCCGCCTCGGCCGGGGCGAGATCCTCGTGGAGCAGGTCGACCTCGGCGGGCCGGTAGCCCTTCGATATCACCCTGATGACGCCGTCTTCCGTCTTCCTCACGGCGGCGAGCGTCCCCATATCGACCCCGCCCACCAGGCACAGCCCGTGGTTGTGGTCGGTGTGGTTGCCGATTATCTCCAGCCTCCCGTGGGCCTGAAACAGGTAATCCGGGTCGAAGAAGAAGGACTTGGCAAAGCCCTCCCTAACTTTTTCTTTGTCGATCATAGGCCGATCCCTCCAATGAATTTATCCAGGCCTTGCTGGCCTTTCACATCGTGCTTGAACACCGCGACGTCGCCTAGGATATCGCGGCAGGTCGAGGCGAGGTATTCCTTCTCATCCATGCCAGATTTCAGCTTTCCGTACATCTGGGCGAACCCCTCCCCCGCCAGTCCGGGGTCATCCTCCACTATGGCTTCCAGCGGCTTCCCGGCCTTGATGCCGTCGACGAGCTCGCCGATCTGCCGCTTGAGCCTGGCGGGCAAAATGAACAGCCCCGCCGCCTCGATCAGCCCGATGCCCTCCTTCTTGATGTGGAAGCGCTCGGGGTGGACGTGGAAGATGCCGTCCGGGTAGCGGCTATCGCAGCGGTTGTTGCGCAAGATGAGGTAGAGGCGGTAATCGTCCCCCACCTTCCTCGCGATCGGGGTGATGGTCGAGTGCTGCCCCGCCCCATCGCGGCTTATTATCCCGTTTTCCGGATCGTCGTAGCCGCGCCAGGCGAGCAATATCCTCTCCCCGGCGTCGAGTATCTCCCGCTTGTCCTTGCCCTCAAGGCAGAGGCAGGTGTCGTAGAAGTCGACCTCCCAAAGCTTCGTGTGGGCCAATCCGGTCTTGAATTCCTTGCTGAATCCGGCCTGCAGCAGCGGCAGCATATGGCCCCCGCCCTGGAAGTGCTCGTGGTCCAGTATCGAGCCCCCCACTATCGGGAGGTCGGAGTTCGATCCCATGAAGAAGCACGGGAAAGCATCGACGAAGTCGAGCAGCGTCGCGAGTATCCCCCTGTCCATCCTCATCGGGGAATGGGCGTCGTTGAATAGGATGCAGTGCTTGTGGTAGTAGACGTAAGGCGAGTATTGCAGGTACCACCTCCCTGAGGGGAAGTCGAGCGCCAGGTAGCGGATGTTCTCCCGCGCCGGGTGGGTCGGCGTCCCGGCATAGCCGAGGTTCTCCTTGCAAAGCAGGCATTTGGGGTAGCCGGTCGCCTTCTTGGTGAGCAGTTTGGCGATGTCCTTGTTGTTCTTCTCCGGCTTGGAGAGGTTGATCGATATCTCCAGCGGGGACCCCTCCTTGAACGAATACGGGAAGACGATGTTCCGGTCGACCTTCGACTTGGCGATGTAGTAGTTGCCTATCGAGAGGCGGTATAGGTAATCGAGGGCCTCGTCCGGCTTGCCCTGCCCGACTAGATCGCGGCAATGGGCGTTGACGTTCTCCGGGGAAGGCGAGAGCAGCCCGAGCACGTAGACGGCGAAGCGCTCGGCCTCCCCGTCGTCGCCTCCCCTTTCGGCCTTGTAGCCCTCCATGAGGTCGGCCACGACTCCGTCTGGCAGTTCGGCGAGCTCGGCCTTTTCCAGGTCGACCTCCCCGAGGTAGGGGGCGTCCTCGCCCAGGTAGTGCAGCAGCAGGTTGCGCTTATAGATGGCGTCGAGCTCGCCGAGCCCTAGGTGGGCCTTGGCGTAGGCAATGGCTTCCTCGATAGCTTGCAGCAGCATCGCTATTCCTCCTTGAACGCGTAGATGTGGCGGCTGACCGCGGTGGTCCCGCCCTTGACGAGTATCGACTTCGGGTCGGATGGGTATTTGACCTCCTCCAGGGTGAAGTTGAGGTATCCGCCGCCCTTCTTCGGCATGGTGAATACCTGCAGGGCGTCCGAGGAGGTGTATAGGGTCATGGTTATCCCGTTCCCCTTGGCCTCGGCGGCCGGGGTCAGGAAATCGCGCCGGTCGAGGATGAAGGCGTGGTCGTAGCCCTGCAGCCGCTTGCACGACTGCACCAAGGGCGAGGAGGCCCATTTGCCGATCTCCATCCCCGAGGAGAAGTCGAATTCCTTCTCGCAGTCGACGTCGCCTTGGGGTATGAGCTCCGCGTCATAGGTCGCGTGGCGATGGGCGTTTAGGCGCAGCAAGACGCCGCTGACGTCGTCTAGCCCCAGGTTGAAGTAGGCGTGGTTGGTCAGGCTTATCGGCGAGTCGAGTTCCGGCGTCGCCTCGTAGACCAAAAGGAGCATTGGCGAGTCGTCGGAGAGCAGATACGTGACCTTGACGTCGAGCTTGCCGGGATAGGCCTCGCCGAGGTTTTCCAGCGAAAGCGTGTACTCGGCGCAAACGGAATGGTAGGTGTCGGATAGATTCAGGGCGAACCGCTTGTCGTGGATGGCGATGGAGGATGAATGCAGCGCGTTATCGCCCTCGTTGGCGTCTAGGCAGTATTCCTTGCCCCCGACTATGTAGCGGGCGCCTTTGATCCGGCCGGCCATCGGGCCGACGGTCTTTCCGAAGTAGAACCGCGAGTAGTACTCGAGGTCATCGGGGGCGTATAGCAATTGCTTCCCCTTATACGAAAGCGAATAGATGCCGGCCCCGACGTCGGAGAAGGTGGCCTCGAGCCCGGTGCTCGACTTAAGGCGGAGGAAGTTTATCCCCGCTTTTGAGAATATGTCTTTTTCCATCAAGCCGATTATATGCCAAAGACGGATGGTTTCCTATACTCATAGGAAGGGGGCGATGGCCTTGAGCAGCCCCCAGTAGTATTTGTTCTTCCTCTCCCACCTCGCGTAGTCCTCCGGCGTCACCTGCTTGGAGACGGCGATGGTGTCGAGGTAATCGCGCTTCATGTTCTTTATGGCCGGGTGCCCGTAGAGCAGGGTCCCGTTCTCGAAGTGGAGGTAAAGCGACCGGTAGTCGAGGTTGATGGTCCCCACGGTCGCGATGGCGTCGTCGGAGACGAACATCTTCTCGTGGACGAAGCCGGGGGTGTACTCATAGACCTTGGCCCCGGACTGCAGCAGCTTCTTGTAGTTTGACCTGGTCAAGCCGAAAACCGCCTTCTTGTCGGGTATATGGGGCGTCAGCACCCGCACGTCGACGCCCGACTTCGCGGCGAAGCAAAGGGCGTTCTCCATCTCGGAGTCCATGATGAGGTATGGGGTGGCGATGTAGACGTATTTTGTCGCCCGCTCGATGATCGAGAGGTAGACCCGCTCCCCCACCGCCTCGCCGTCGTAAGGCAGATCGGCGTAGGGCTCGACGTAGCCCTCCTCCTCCGGATAGCCGCCGATCTCGTCGATGTGCGCCGAGGAGTGGTAGGACGCTTTGTCTATGACCTCGCCCGGATGGGACAGCAGCCAATCGGAGAGGAAGGTGAGCGTATAGGCGGTAACGGCCTCCCCCCGGACTAGGATCGCGTTGTCCTTCCAGTGCCCGAACCGCTCCTTCTTGTTCAGGTACTCGTCGGCGATGTTGAAGCCGCCGGTGAAGGCGGTATGCCCATCGACTATGAGCATCTTGCGGTGGTTGCGGTTGTTCTGCCGGACATCCAATAACGGCCGGAACCGGTTGAACGGGGTTACTTTGATGCCGAGCCTCTCCATCCGCTCGGGGAAGGAATCGTCGACCGTGGTTAGGCTGCCGACGTCGTCGTATATGATCCTGACGTCGACCCCATCCGCGGCCTTTTTGCGCAGAATCTCGAGCATCGAGGAGAAGAAGACGCCCTTTTCCTCGATGATGAAGAACTCGATGAAGATATAGTGCTTGGCCTTCGACAGCTCGCGCAGCATGGGGTCGAGGACGAAGTCCGCCAGCGGGAAGTACTCCACGCTCGAACGGCGGTATGGGATTATCTTGTCGACGTTGTATAGGAAGCAGGAGATGTTGTAGCAGGGGTCGCTGGACTTCCTCAGCCCCTCCTTCTCCTCCTCGTCCCAATCCTGCTCGATCACCGGCAGCACCACCTTCCGCGTGCCGTCCCTCACCCGGCGGGTGTTCTGCTTATTGGCGAAGAACAAGTAAAGGAAAAGCCCGACCCCGGGAAGGACGAAGACGACCAGCATCCAGCTCAGCCGGTAGGCATCGGAAGAGGTGGAATTGAGGATGTAGAACCCCGCCACGTCGGAGGCGGCGCATAGGGCCACCACGATGATGATGACCCAAGCCGGGTTGAGGCCCGAGAAGCCGGACAGCCAAAGGAAAAGAACCAGCAGCAGGACGAACTGGACCAGGATCAGGAAGGCGATGATCGCCTTCTTGGCGAACCCGCGCGAGAGCAGCTTCCGTATCATAGCGACATGAGGAAGGCATAGGCCTCGCGCAGCTGCCCGATGTGGCTCTGGCGGCCCAGCAGGCCCTTGAAGTCCTTCGCCTCGGCTTTCCCCTTCCTGGCTAGGGCGCGCAGCATCGACTTGGCCTCGCGGAGGTCATCGGGGGATAAGGGCAGCTCGCGCCGAGTATCGAATAGCAGCGGGTAGAAGCAAAACGCCGCCTTGATGAGGGAGAGCGAGCCTTTGTCTATGCAAGGCGAGTCGAGCTCGCCTTTGCCGAAATAGCGATGCGGCAGCCCGCTTGGCAGCGGCAGCAATTCGCAATACCCGACTATCGGCAGCGGCCTTCCGCCCATAGCCCATGAGCGGACGCGCCCGACCTCGCGCAGCGAATCCGGGACGAAGCTCGCCACCGGCAGGCTGTATTTCCCATCCTCGCCCCGCAGCAGCAGCAATCCCCGGCCATCGGTTATGGCGACGGCCCTATCCTCGTTTCCCTTCATATCCGGCCTCCATATTGCCAAAGGCGACGTCGCAGTGCCTCATCGTTTTGCCGAAATGGCAGCCGTCGTGGTCCGTGCGGTCGACGAACCGGCTCAGCCCCTCGACGTCGTTGTGGTCGATGAGCGGGTAGATCCTGAGGTAGTCGAGCAATGCCTGGTCGAGCAGCTCCGGGAACGAATCGGTCCGCTCCTCCCCGCTCTCCGGGACCTTCCAGGTCGAATGGGAGAGGTTGAGCACGTCGAGCTCCTTGGCTTGCCTTAAGCTGGCTGGGTAGCTCATGCCATAGGCCAGCGAGTATTTCCCGACGAGGCGGAACAATATCCGCTTCGCCCCGGTCATCGAGAAGAGGAAGCGCTCGGTGCGGCAAAACGCGTTGACCGAAGCGACGTAATCCCCCGCCTCAGCCCCCTCGATTCCGTCGAATAGGAGGGAGAAGCGCTCAAGCTCCTCGCGCGAGAAATCGAATAGCCTACCCGGGTTGCGGAATTTGCCTTCCCGCTTGGCGAGCAGCTTATCGATATAGGCCTCGAGCTTCCCGTGGGCGAATTTGTAGTAGCCGACGAGCTGGCCGTCCGCGTCGAACCCCGAGCGGTAGAAGACGTAAGGGTGGGCGACGCGGTCGAGGCAGTAATGGAGCCAAAGCCCCTTGACCAGCGACCTGCCGTCCTCATCAGCCCTTTCGTAGATGGTCGAATAGGGGACGGAGACGTCGGTGTGGTGCAGCCTCTCCCCCACCGCGTTGATCCTTTCCTTGCCCGCCTTCTCGCCCCAAGGCAAGGTGGCGTAGTAGAAGAACGGGTCCGGACCCTGGGCGCCGAGCAAAAACGGCTCGGGCCTGACGTCGGTCAGGCTTTCCAATGCCCTAAGGGCGAGTATGTGGTGGGTTAGGGCGGCCGGCACTAATCCTCACCCCCAAGCGATTCGAGGCCCTTGGCGATCTTGGTTTTGCTCAGCTTCACGTTCTTGACGAAGAGGAAAACGATCAAGGCGCCCAGGACCGCCGAGAAGGCGTAGACCGGAAGGTATCCGAAGGAGAAGCCCTCGTTCAATAGCAGCAAGCCGATGAGGCAGGGCGTGACGGTCTGCGCCGCCATCGAGGAGGCGTAGTAGTAGCCGGTGAAGGCCCCGACCTTCTTCGAGGAGCATAGCTCGACGACCATCGGGTAGGAGTTGACGTGGACCAGCGACATCCCGAAGCCCTTCATCACCCAGACGGCGTAGAGGTAGATCGGGAAGGGGTTGAACTCGCCCTGCGGGACGTCCTTCGGCGGGATCGCGAACCCGCATAGAACCCAGATGAGCAGCCCGGCGGCGGTCAGGGAAAGCCCAAGCATGACGGTCCATTTCCTGCCGATCTTCCCGGCGAGGATGCCGCCCACGAGGAAGCCGATGACCGAGGCCGCCCCGCCGGCGATGGTCAGTATCATCGAGTTGGACGACTCGCAGCGCAGGTAGTAGATGGTGTAGTTGTTCAGGAAGGTGGAGATGCCGTTGTCGGCCATGAACCAGAGGAACTCGGCCCCGAGTATGAGCCAGAGCATGATCTTGTTCGCCCTGCTCATCGGGGCGTCGTCGTCGACCTTGTCTACCGACTGCGACTCCATCTCGCCCCTATTCATCTCCTCCGCCAGGTCGCGGGCGAGCTTGTTCTCCTTTATCTTGAAGAAGAGGACCGCGGCCGAGATTATCATCAGGGCGGAGGCCACCAGGAAGGGGGTCTCGATGATCCAGATGCTCGGATTGCCACTGTTGTAGTCCTTGAGGTAGTCGGTGAAGACGCAGAAGATGCCCATCAAGGTGGCGCAGGCCCCGCCGATATAGCCCATGATGTTGATGATGCCGTTGGCTTTCGAGCGCAGCGGCTTCGGGGTGATGTCCGGCATGAGGGCGACCGCCGGGTTGCGGTACATCATGGCGAAGAAAACGACGATGGCCATGGTGGAGATCAGCCCGGCCAGGCTATGGAAATGGAATGCGAGCGGTATGAATGGGAAGGCGATGGCGCATACGGCGGTGCCGACCAAGATGTATGGCATGCGCTTGCCAATCCTCGTGTGGGTTTTGTCGCTTAGGTGGCCGAATATCGGCAGCATGATCAGGGCGGCTAGGTTGTCCAAAGCCATGACGATGCCGACCAGGTACTGGACGGATTCCTCGTCATCGGTGTGGAACGCCTCCATGAACAGCTCGGTGAGCATCGGGCTGCACCAGGAGTCGTATACCTGCCATAGCAACAGTATGCCGAAGAAGGCGAACCCGATGATGAGGGTGCGCTTATAGTTCAGCTTAAGGGGCGGAAGTCCCGCTTCGTTTGGTTTTGTCTCTGCCATGTATTTGATTTTATCCCCCAAATGGGGGCATTGCTAGGCCATAGATGCGTTAGAGAGGCGCTTATTGCTGCGATTGACGCGCCGGTTGCGCCGTTTCATGTACACCCGGCCGCACTTCTCGATGTACCGCCAGTCGTGGATCTCGATGGCGATGGATAGCCTCCCCTCCAGCCGGAAATAGGCCATAGGGAGCGGGCCGAGCAGGCTCGGGAAGGCCGCGAGCCAAGCGAAGTAAAGCAAATAGCAAAGCGCGAACAAGGCGGCATAGCTCGATAGGCTGAGATGAAGGCAATAGGCAAGCGGGAAGGCGATGGCGGAGCTTATGGCTACGGGCGCGACGGCCATGGCAAGGGGGAAGGCGCACTCAGCCATCTTGCCCCGCCCCAAAATTGCCCCGGCGGCCCCGAATATGACCTGCAACGAGATCGCGAGGGCGAAAAAGAAGGCGTTCGGGAAGAAAACCAAGGCAACGTATAGCCCGACGTAGGCCAATATCCCCGCAAGATAGGCGTATCCCCAGCCCTTCCTGCCGAGGGATAGCGAGGAAAGCCCCAGGCAAACCCCGCCGACGGTTCCGTAAACCGAAAGGAAGGCGATGTTGGAGTGAGGGTATATCCCCACGGGGCCCAGCAGTATGGGGAGCAATGCGCCCAGCCCGATGGATAGGCAGCTAGAGGCGATCAATAGCGGCCTGACCGACAGCAAATCTTCGGCCCGGACCGCCTCATAGTCCTCCTGCCTGCCCAACGGGCGCTTGAGGACGTAGCGGTTGTAATCGGCCAGTAGAGGCACATAGGCCATCAAGACGATCATGAAGGCCTTGGTGTCGGTCATCAGGAACGCGGTGCTCTCGGCCATGCCGTGAATCAGGAAGCCGACGAAGAAGACGAGGCACGGGAAGGCGGATTTGGAATGCCTTCGGAAGGCCTTAAAGGCGACATAAAGGAAATAGACGAGCAGGAACAGATAGACGGCAAGGCGGACGACGCCCCCGCTGCAAAGGACATGGACGAAGCCGTTGTGGGCGTAGAAGATTCCGCCGGCGCTCGGCTTGTCAATATCGAACATCTTCCCCAATAGGTACCCGAAGTTGCTCTCCCCCACGCCGAATATCCATCTTATGGGGGAATCGGAGAGCATCATAATGCTCGCATACCAGATGTCGAAGCGCGACTTCACCGACCCGGCATCGGTGCCCTCAAAGGCGAGGAGGAGGTTATCGACCATCTTGGAGAAGATGAAGTTCTCGCCGAGGGTCTTGTAGAATCCGAGCAGGAACACCGCCAAAGGCGCGGCGAGGAAGAAGAAAAGCGTGATGAGGTTCCTCCGCCAATGCAGCCTGATGGTCAGCACGAAGCGGTAGATCAAGAATGCGAACGCCGCGAGCAAGGCGATGAGGATCGAGGTCTTCGATATCACGAAGAAGAGCTCGGTGAACAATATGGAGATGAGCAGGAAATTCCACCAATGGGGATGGTGGTTGTGGATGAATATCAACGAGCAGATGCCGATGACCAGCATCATCCCGAACAGGTTGCGGTTATAGAAGAACGAGCTCACGTACACCGAAGCCGTGACCTCGGTTTTGATCGAGAAGTACTTGGCGTAGATCGGCCACTCCATGCCGATGCTCCAGGCGATGGCGAAGAAGCTCACGAAGGCGGCGGCATAGAAGAGGAACATCAGCGACCTTCCGTCCTTCAGCAGCTGAGGCAATACGCAGAACAGGACATACAGGTACCCCATGCCCACCACGAAAAGGATCATGAACCTGACCCGGTCCATGGCATCAATGGAATAGGAGAAAGCCGTCTTTGTCCCGTCTAGATGGTGGGTGAAGCCATCGATCGAGGAAGGGAACGCCAACAGCCCCACCGCGTTGGATGCGATCAAAAGGCCGAACAGCCCGATGAATAGGTAATTTGCCTTCAGGCTTCCCTTCCTGATGGCCACGATCAGGAACAAGGCCATCGAGGCCAGGCAGGCGGCCATGGTCAGGAAGAACTCAACGTCGTCCATCAAGACGTAGTTCGGGGTGTTGAAGAAGGCGATAGCCTCCTCGAAATACGCCCCGACGCTTACCGACATCAGCCCCAGAAGCAGCAAAAGCAGGTAAGGGGTGTTGCCTTTCCTCGCCCTGCCGACGCCGACTATGGACCAATCGATACGCCTTCGATGCATAGTAGGCGTATTTTACTATTGTCATATCCCTAATTGAAGGGCGCGAAGCGTAATTCAGGAAACGTTTCCCGACTGATGAATATCCAACGAAACAAAGCGCTTCTGCGAGCCTTTTGCTGATCGTTATCGGTTTTGCAAAGAAAAAAGCCGGCCCGTGGGGGTCGGCTTGCTGGCGAGTGGTTCAGCCTAGATTAGGCGCCAACGCCGGCATCGGCGTCAAGGGCGCCGAAGGCCAATTTGATGTTGATGGTCTTGCCGCTGGCATCGTTCTGGTTTTGGACAATCGCGCCTTCCATCCAGATGGCAACGGTGACGTATAGGTAATTGCTCCCGGTTGTTCCTTCGATGTCGCCGAGGTAGCAGGCCAACTCTTCGTTGTTCGTGTTGTCGGTTGGCATCGCATCAACGCCTTTCACGGTGGTGAAGAAATGATCGCCGCCGCTATAAGTGCCGGTATCCGAAGTCGTGGTCCCGGTGATGTATTTCGATAGGCTGCCGGCCTCATCCTCGTTGGTGTTCTCCATGAAAACGAAATGGCCGGGCGTGGTGATGTCGTTGGTGCCGAAAGACGTCGGCTGCTGGGTGCCTTTCTTCTGGGCGTTGATGGCAACTTTTGTCCACCTTGCCAGCGGCTCGTTTCCGCTGCCGGTTATCGAGGAATTGGCGGAATCGAAGTAGCAGCTGATGGGATCGGTGCCTTGGTTGCTTAGGACGATGCCGAAGGTCAGATAGCCTTCAGTAGTGGTCTTATAGGCGATGGGCTCATCCCCAGTGCCCCAAACAGGCGCGTAGAAGATCTGGCCATCGCGGGAGGAGACGTCATATAGCGGGGTCTCGGATCTTAGTTCGACGGTGCTGGTGGTGTTGCCGGTGACCGTAGCGGAGTCCTCGAGATCGAAGTAGCCGATGTTCAAATTGCCGCGGGTGTTGGTGGCGGTGATGTTGGTGATGTTCATGGTCGCGGTGCGCGAGGCGGTGAACCACGCATAGGTGCCGGTCGCCCCAGCGGCAACGGTGCCGACGGTGAGGGCGGAGAGGGCTAGTAAGAGTTTGCTCTTGGTTTTCATGAAAAAAGTTCCTTTCGGCGATGCTTACTGCATCAAGCGAACGGATTCCAATGGCTTTCGACTTACGTCGCTATGTGGGCAACGCCTCGGAGGCCTCGGCCGCGGGCACGGCCTTCGTTTCCCTTCGAAGCGAGGTAATTCTAGAATGAACCGACGTGATTTTTCAACAACCAATCTTCCATTTCCTTCGTCAATTGCCGTATTTGTGCTAATATCACCCCGAAAGAAGACTTTGCCATGGACAAAAAGAAGAAAATCCTGCTGTGGGCGGCGGGCATAGCCGAGGCCGCGATCATAATATTCGGGCTGGTCGTATCGATCTTGGTGATCGTCACCTACAACTCCCCCGAGGAGTTCCCGGCCACCTACAAAGAGCTCAACCTTTCGGAAAACGGCCCGATGATCGGGTATTTCCAGAACAACGCGACGGTTTTCTTCCTCGTGATAGTCCTTCCCCTGCTGCTCATACTGGCCGTCGATATCGTCTACCTCGTCTACTTCGCCCTGAAGCGGGAATCCAAGCTAAGCGACTCCGAGCGGAAGATCATCGCCGAGAAGGCGAAAGAAGAGGCCAAGGCGGAACTGCTGAAGGAACTGGAAGAGGAGTCGACCAAGAAATAGGCCGGCCCGTCAACCGCCATCGCCCCACGCGGGCGTTTTATTTTGCCCGCACGGCTATTGACATGCACCGGCGATAAGGCAAATAATAGCGGCGTGAAAGGCAAAGCCAGGGAAACCTGGCGGCGCAAAACTAAAGGGCCTAAGCGAAAGACGGCAGCCAGTTACCCCAGGAAGCAGGAGATCATCTCCGCGGGCAACTGAGCTGCATTTTCCTTGCTTCCACTAGGGCTAAGCCCCCAATCCCCGGGAATGGATTCCAATGGTATGGCCGAGGAGAGGGAGCGCCCGCCTTGATGATAGGCGGAAAAAGGATTTTTCAGCCGTGCCCAAAAAGAAGAAAGAGAAAAAGGTCAAGCAGGACCTGCCTAAGATCGACGCCATCGGCATGAAGGGCGTTTTGACGCCGGAGAAAGCCGCCAAGCGCAGGAAGAGGCGGAATATAGCCATCGCCGTCGGCTCCACCTCAGCCGCGGTTTTGGCCATGCTCATGATCATCGCCTTCCTCGGAAGGGTAAGCGGCAACTTCACCATCTCCATCGACCCCCGCGATTTCTCAAATCGCCTGGGCCTATCCTACGAGGTCGATGGCCCCATGACCTCAACCATGCTTGGATCGGGCCTATCCGAGGCCAAGCCGGTCGCGGCCAGTCAGGTGTTCAACCACATCGACAGCTTCGATTCCAACGCGCAGCTTTCGGGCGAGAACTCGCTTTACGAGGGGGAGGGTGACAGTCGGCGCAACTACGCGCTCGTGCACACCTGGTACCTACGGAATAAGACCGACGACGAGGTGACCTACCGGGTCACGCTCAACGTCAGCGACTACGTATCCCCCACCAACGAGGCGATCGAGCCTTACGAGTATCTGCGCGTGGCCGTCTTCATCAACCCCGTGCTGACCTTCCCGGGCGCCGAGCAGACGCACGACTATACCGTCTATGGCCTTCAGTCGCGCACGGCCGGGACCGGCGAGGGCGATGACGACGTAAGGGAATGCATCTCGCAGTTCTCCCAAGATGAGGGCGGAAGAAGGAACCCGATGAGCACCGACAACCAGAAATCCTCGGGATACTGCACCCCCTTCCTCGACACCAAAGGAAGGATTTTCGACCTATCGGGGATGACCATCGCCCCGAGCGCGGCGGTCAGGTACACGTTGGTGGCCTGGCTGGAGGGATACGATCCGGAATGCCGCGGAAAGGCACCTGAAGGCGCCTCGATGACGTTCTCGTTGGAATACCAGTCATAGTTTCATGGAAAGAAAAGGCAACCGGCTTGGCGTATATCTGGCCGTCATAGCCGCCTGCATGGGGCTGTCTTTGGCCTCATCCGTGACGGCGACCTACGCCTTCTTTGAGGTAAGCAGCTCGCAGAAGGTGCAGGGATTGGATTTTTCTTTCGCCGGCGAGGACGAGATAAAGATCGGGCTGCCGAACTCATTGCTCGGCGACGTCGCCTACTACCAAGACGTCGATTCCTCGATCCTGAAGGCCCATTACCCCGACATCCCCTCGTCGATAAGCACCGTCACCACGGCCTTTGGGGGAAACCAAGGGGAGCTTCCGACCTTCTACGCCGACCCGCCGCACTTCACCGAAACCTCCCGCGGATTCATCCAGTTCGACGTCTATCTGCTGTCGAGCGAGTCCTGCTATGTCTACCTAGAGGACGGCTCGGGCATTGAGGAGGACGGGGACTACAACCGCCAGCGGGAAACGGCTTTGGGCCTACAGAGCGGAAGCCTCAAGCGGATAGAGCAGGCCAGCCGGATCGCCATGTCGTTCGACGGCACCACCACCATCTTCGCCAACGAGGGGCGCAGCATATCCTACGCCGCCCCGCTCGACCTCGACTTCGACGGCTATGCCGATTCAAAAGACGGCAAAGACGTCCTATACGGGGATTACCAAGGCGAGCCAACCTACATCCAAGACGAAGGCCACGTCTACCCCAACGGAGAGAAAACCGCGCCGGGAAGCCTGTCGATCGACCTAGACGGCGAAGGAATCGCGAAAGAGAGCAACGAATCCTTCTCTTCCTACGTCCACGACGGGGCCGCTTCCTCTCAGGGCAGCGCCGCCAAGCCGCTATTGCAGCTTGAGGCACACCAGGCCAAGAAAATCACCATCAGCTTCTACGTCGAGGGCTTCGACCCCCTCGCGGACAACAGCCTAAGCGGGGCCCGGGCGAAACTAAGCCTCGGCTTCATCCCATTATTCCAAAACGACTAAGGAGGGCATATGAGCGCTTACTTCGAATACCTAAAGCAGATGATAATCGAGTTCTTCACCAACCTCGGACATTTCTTCTCCGACGCGTTCGCCTATCCGTGGTCGAAGGTGCCGGGGCAGGTTGACTACTACAATTCGCTTTTCGCCAACTACTCGCCCGACTTCGGGGGAGGAGGATGGTTCTTCTTCATCCTGTTCCTCATCTTGCTCATCGCCGCCTTCGGGGCCTTGGGCTATCTTGCATACTACCTTATACGCCGCTACGTGCATTTCCGCGCCTCCACCGAAGACACCACTAAGTACCGCGAGGAGATCGAGCGGCTCAACCTCGAGCTATACCACGCGCTCTCCGAGAAGGACCGCGTCCTGGGGCTGCAGGTCCATAGCCTAGCCACCGCCGGGATAGACGCCAACGCGCCCAAGGCGGAAGGCGACCTGGAGAAGAAGGAAGAGGAGGCCAGCGAGGACGACGTCAGGTTCCCGAAGCTATGCGACGTCGACGCCCGCTACGCCACCCCGATGCGCCCCACCGTCCTGCCCGAGGACGCCGCCAACATATCGCTGGAGGGCATCTGCGAGCGGTTCCGCCTCTTCTGCGCCTCCCAGCTCGGGCTTTACTACACCATCGAGACCATGCGCGAGTTCATCGCCTCCATCGGTACCTCCAAGATCATCATCCTCGAGGGAATATCCGGCACCGGCAAGACCTCCTTGCCCTACGCCTTCGGGCGCTTCATAAGGCATAACGCCGCCATCTGCTCGGTCCAGCCCAGCTGGCATGACCGCTCGGAGCTGCTCGGCTACTACAACGACTTCACCCACCGCTTCACCGAGACCGAGTTCCTGCGCGCCATCTACGAGGCCACCTACCGCGACGACCTATCCGTCGTGGTCCTCGACGAGATGAACCTCGCCCGCATCGAGTACTACTTCGCCGAGTTCCTCTCCATCATGGAGATGCCCAACGTCAGCGAGTGGAACATCTCGCTTGTCGCCGCGCCGCGGAAAGACGACCCGAAGCACCTCACCGACGGGAAGCTCTTGATCCCGCAGAACATAATCTTCGTCGGCACCGCCAACAACGACGATTCGACCTTCACCATCACCGACAAGGTCTACGACCGCTCGATGTCGCTTTTCTTCGACAACAAGGGCATCCCCTTCGACTCGACCTTCACCGAGGCCTGCCCGCTGCCATACGAATACGTCGCCTCGCTATTCGAGAAGGCCAAGGCCGACTTCCCGCTCTCTTCCAAGAACCGCGAGAAGTTCGAGTCCCTCGACGAGTTCGTCATCGCCAAGTTCCGCCTGGCCTTCGGCAACCGAATCCTGCGCCAGATGGAGTCCTTCGTCCCCTGCTACGTCGCCTGCGGCGGGACCGAGCTACAGGCCATCGACTACATCTTCGAGTCGAAGATCCTGAAGAAGTTCGAGGTGCTAAACATCTCCTTCCTCCGCGACGAGCTGATGGACCTCGAGGCCGAGCTGACCAAGCTCTTCGGCAAGAACGAGTTCAAGCTGTCCAAAGCCAAGATAAGGAGCTTCCTCAAGACCGTAAGCTGATATGCCAAAGGCCCGCACCACCCTTAGCCTTGCCGAGCGGGCATACCTAAGGAAGATAAAAACCCTGCTCACCCAAAGCGCCTCATTCTATGAGCTGCTGCTTTCGCTGCGCCAGGAGAGGAACACCTACCTCGCCCAGAAGTCGCGCCTCGAGGCCAAGTCCATCGACCCCTCCTTCATCGACGAGCTCGAGAAGGGCTTCGACGCCATCGACGCGATCATCAAGAACCCCCGCACCTTCATCAAGGAGGACGACGTGCTGGTCGAGGCCGGGAGGGCCAAGCGGATCTCGCCCCGCTCGATAAGCCATCTGGCATCCCACACCCAATACGTCCACAACGTCGACGAGGACGGCAACGTCACGCCGGAGAAGCTATTGACCCCGGAATCGGATATCGACTACTGGATCTATGAGAACCGGTTCATCATGACCCTGATCAAGAAGTGCTCGGTCTTCATCCAGAAGCGCCTTCTCTTCATCAAGGACCATGGCGAGACCCGCGATTCCGAGGTGCTGCTGCTGCACACCGACCACAACGTCGGCGAGGTCAAGTACGAGGTCGACACCAGGATCAAGCTTTCCTGCGCCTCCACAGACTCGGGCAAGGCCAAGGCCAACGAGGACCTGATGATCCGCCTCGCCAAGCTGCGCGAGCGGGTCGCCTACTTCGCCTCCTCGCCCTTCATGTCGGCCATGAAGGGGGCCAAGGAGGTCGCCAACCCGATCCACCCCACCAACCTGCTGGTCAAGAACCCGGAGTACAAGAAGGCCCTCGCCCTATGGAAGTTCATCGACTCCTACAAGGAACTGGGCATCGAGGTCTCCGTCAAGGAGGACAGCAAGAAGTTCAAAGACGACTACGTCGAGACGCTTTGCTCGCTTCTGGCCGCCTCGATCGTCACCCTCGAGGGGAACCTCGTCAAAGACGACGAGGTCAAGGCCAAGTCGGTCAAGAGGAAGATAATCCCGAAGGTGCTCTTCTCGCTCGAGGACGAGACCTTCTACGACGGCCGCTTCCTATACGACCAGTTCCCGCTCCGGGAGCGGAAGAAGATCAGCCCGCTCTACCCGACCGTCGAGGAATCGAAGGCCTACCGGGAGGAGCTCGAGCGCAAACGGGCCGAGGACAAGGCCAAGAAAGCCATCGTCGAGGCCGAGATCGAGCGCGCCAAGGAGCGCGAGATCGAGCTGCAGGCAAGGGCCAACCGCAAGATGCTCGAGGAGAAGCGGAAGCAGGACGAGCGCGAGCTCATCCGCGCCGCCATCGAGGCCGAGAAGGCCAAGCTTTCCGAGCAGCTAGAGGCCAAGCGGAAGGCCGATCGGGCCGCCGAGGAGGAGCTGCGCAAGCTAAGGAAGGCGAGGATCATGATCGTCGAGGCCGGCAAGAAGGACCGCGCGGGAGAGAAACCCGCCCCGAAGTCAAGCGACGGCTTCCCCGACGAGACCCCAATCGTCGTCGAGCAGACCCCGATCATCGCCTCCACCCCCGAGGAGCAGGGCATAAAGACCACCGTCGGCACGCCCAAGCGGGTGCGCCGCGTGGCGAAGAAGGCGGCCAAAAAGGCCAAGCCGGCCAAGAGGGTAGAGGAAGAGAAGCCGCTGGAAACGGAGGCTGTTTCGGAATCGCCCGTCGCCGAGGAGCCAATCAAGGAGGAGGCCCCAAAGCAAGAGGACGTCGCCGCGATAATCTCCAGCGCCCCGGAAGAGGAGCTGGCCAAAGAGCAGTCCGCGACCGCAGTGGAAAAGTCCGTCCCAGTAGCCGAGGAGGCTCCCAAGGAAGAGGCAAAGCCGGCGGAGAAGACCGAGCAGAAGCAGGATTCTTCAGAAGGTAAGGCCGAGGATAAAGCCCCAGGCGAGCCCGAGGAAGAAGCCAAGGCCGAGCCGGAAAAGCCCGCAGATTCCCCGGATTCCGAAAAGGAAAAGTCCGCAGAGGAGGCCTCAGACGGCAAAACCGAGGACAAGCCGAAGAAGCCGAAGAAGAAAGGCAAGGCCGCCCGCAAAGCCAAGAAAGAGGAGAAGAAGGCCGAGGAGGCGTCTAAGCCAAGTAAGCCGACCTACACCACCCTCAAGACCCGCTCCAAGCGCGGCGGCAGGAGCTTTGTCGTCGACTACGCCAAGAAAGGCAAGAGAAGATGAGGAAGTGGATCAGCTACACCATCAACGGCCTGCTCATCGCCCTGGTGGCGTTCTTTGCCTATTGCCAGATCTCGATGGTCGCCTCGATGGGGAGCAACTACGGCGTGCCATCGGTGTTCGGCTATTCCTTCCTCTACGTCGCGACCGACTCGATGGAGGGCGACCTGCCCGATTCGCTGCCGGTCGGCTCGGGCATCGTCATCAAGGACGAGGGGCCGGAGAACGTGGAGGTCGGCGACATCATCACCTTCTATTACCCCGAGCTCGGCGCGACCGACACCCACCGCGTCCACGAGATAGAGCGCAACCAGGACGGGACCCTCACCTTCTACACTAGGGGCGACAACCTCAACGCCCAGCTTTCCGGCGGATCGTGGAGCGAGGACTACCGCGAGGTGGTGCCGGAGTCCAATTACGTCGGCACGGTCGTATACAGCTCGCTTTCTTTCGGGAGCTTCCTGACCTACGTCAGCCCCCAGGTCCCCTCGGAGAAGAACCATTCCAGCTGGGTGTTCCCGCTGCTGATCGTCACCCCGCTAGCCATCGCGGCCGTCTACTCCATAGCCGAGATGGCGATAAAGCTGCGGAAGGAAACGAAACAGGAGAAGGAGGAGCTCGAGCAGGCCAAGAAGCAGGCCGGCATCGACTTAAACGACGAAGCCGCCGTTTTGGCCTTCGAGGAAAAGTGGCATTATAAAAAGGAGCTTCGCGAGGACATGCAGAAGCAGAAGGAAAAAGAGCTCCGGAAATTGAGGAAAGAGCTTAGGAGGGAGAGAAGATGAACCAATCCCAGAAGCTTAGCCTAGGCCTATTCGCGGGGCTCGCCTGCCTCGACGCCGCCTGCTTCGCGGCCTTGATAACCCTTTTGTCGCTGTCGCTTTCCTCCGGCCGCCCGGTCGCCGGGGACTCGCTTTGGGCGGTCCTCTCGCTATCGCTGGCATTCGCCATCCTGACCATCGGGTCTTTGTTCTCCCTATCGAGATTCATTACATCGTCGCTGAAGAGCAAGCGCATCAAGGAGATATTCGGCGAGGACCTTCCGATCTTTACCCCAAAGCAGCTCGCCAGGCTGGCGAGGAGGGCCAAGGCCGACGGCAGGAAGAACAAGATGATCTGCCTCATGGTCTCGGTCAAGGGGCCGTCGAACTCATCGATCTTCTCGATGCAGAGGGAAAACGCCATCAAGGCCATGCGGCATTCCTACGATTTCCTCCGCGATAAATTGCCATACGCCAGGATCGGCTATTCGATAATCGGCGGGTTCTCCCTGCTCGAACTTGTCGAGGATGAGGCCGAGCGCCTCGACGAATACCGGGCCATCGTGCTCGAGCTTTCCTCCTCGCTGCAGAACACCGGGGCCTTGCCCTACGCCTACCTTCTATCCGGCGAATCCCGAAGGCTGGTGGAGAAGGGCAGGCGCATCGACGGCAAAGCGCTGCTTCAGGAGGCCGAATACGCCCTCCGGCATTCCGCCAACAACCGCCTTTCCTGCGACCTTCAGCCGTATAGCCCCTCACTTCAAGAAGACGACGCGGCCCTGCACTGGCTCGACACCGACCTCTCCTCCGCCATCGAACGCGGCGAATTGATCGTTTTCTACCAGGCCAAGCGCTCGCTTAGAGGCGGCGGCTACTACGGGGCCGAGGCGCTGATCCGCTGGAAGCACCCCCGGAGGGGCCTGTTGCCGCCATCGGTCTTCGTGCCCTATTGCGAATACTCCGGACGCATCGTAGAGATCGACCACTTCGTTTTCCTCTCCGCCTGCAAGGCCAAGCAGGAATGGGCCAAAGCCGGGAGGAAGCCGCTCACCATATCGGTCAACCTATCCCGCCGGACGGTATACGACCCCGGGCTGCTCGACTTCCTTTCCAGCACCGTCGAGAAGTACGGCGTCGACCCATCAGAGATGGAGCTTGAGCTGACCGAATCCCTCGCGGCCGAGAACCTGGTCTTCATCTCCTCGGTCATCAGGCGCATCAAGGAGCTCGGATTCAAGACCTCGATCGACGACTTCGGGATCGGGTATTCCTCATTGAGCGCCCTCAAATCGATACCTTTCGACGTCCTCAAGATAGATAAATCGTTCATCGACGACCTCGAGATCGAGAAGAAGTCCCGCGACATGGTCGGGTCGATCATCTCGCTGGTCCACGCGCTGGGGATGAAGGTCGTGGCCGAGGGGGCCGAGAGCCTGAAGCAGGTCGAGATATTGTCCTCGCTTGGGGCCGATGGCATCCAGGGATACTACTTCTCCCGCCCGCTACGCAAAGACGCCTTCGAGGCGCTGGTCGAGGAAGACGAGGCCAGGCGCAAGAAGAAGGAGAAAGACGACCGCGATCGGCGCAAGGCCGAAAAGGAGGCAAGGCAATGATACTCATCGTCGGCGAAGACCAGGACGCCTTGCTCTACCTGCGCAACCGGCTAAACCTCGCGAGGGAGGAGAACATCAACGACTACCTCCACGCCGCGGTCGGGACGCTGGGCGAGGAGAAGGTCGCCGTCTCCTGCGTCGGAATCGGGCTCAGCTTAGTCGGCATAAACACCGCCACCCTGCTTTCGGTATACGATCCGTATCTGGTCATCAACATCGGCTGCGTCGCCTCCATCAAGGGGACGCTCCACCAAGGCGACATCTTCATCCCCGAGCGCTACTACGTCGAGGGCATAGACTATTCCGGCGACGGCAAGACCATATCCGGGCAGCTCCCGGGCCTGCCCCCTTTCTTCCTCACCGAGCCTAGCCTCGCCGAGAAGGCGGAATCGATCGGGTATGAGCTGGGTGGCAAATTCATTGAGCGCGCCTCCTTGCTAAGCGGGGACATGCGCCTGCTCGATGAGCCCGAGTACCAGCAGAAGCTCAAGATGAGGTACGCCGGCTACTCGAGGCTGACCTGCTACGACAACTCCTCCTACGGCGTTGCCTTGGCCTGTTATCTCCGCAAAACCTCGCTTCTTTCGATAAAAGCCGTCAATTACGAGGCCAATGCCGTCTCCGAGCGCCTCAATTTCCGCCGCAAGGGGCTCGAGGCGATGCCCTTCATTGGGCGCCTAGTGGCCGGTCTGCTATTGAACCTGTCGAAGGGCCGTTGACGGATTTTATATGTAATATAAAAACTTGATACGCTCCCGTATAAGTGTAGAATGGACTCGACAAAGGCAAACCTAGAGCGATCTAGGGGCGCAAAACTACAGGGCCTCTCCGAGGCAGCCAGGTGCCACCAATCCAAAACAAGACTATGGCCACCTGTTCCTTCAAAACGAAATTAGCCCTATCGCTCACCGCGGCTTTTTCGTTTTTCGCGATGGTCTTCTCGCTAGGCGGCATAACCTTGGCGGCCTACCTAAACGCCATCGAGGCCGAGTATTCCAATCGAATCGACTTCAGCGACCTGAGCGACTACTTCAACAGCATCACGAAAGACGCCGACACCGGCAAGACCACCTACCAGATAGGCAATGAGGATCAACTCCGCAACCTGCAGATGCTGGTCTCGCTAGGGTTATTTGACGAAGACGATGTCTTCAATTTGACAACCAACATCGATTGGATCGGAACCTCCATGGCCCCGATCGGATCCGACGACATGCCGTTCAACTCGACCTTCAATGGCTGCGGGCATACAATAACCGGCCTACAAATCGCTTGTTCAGATGGGCGCGATGCCGGCCTTTTCGGCTATACCTCAATCAACAGCGAGGTGAAGAACCTCGTGCTCGTAAACCCAACCATTACGATCACCACCAATTCCGATGGTGGCAACGACATCTCGGGGTCGCCGGTCGAGGCGGCGCTGATTGCGGCGGCCAAAGGCATGCCGAACATCGCCTTCTCGGAAAACGGCCAAGAAGTCGCCGGAAGCATAACCGTCATCAATAATTCCGATACTTCCCAATCCACCATTAAGGGGTTCCCGCAAACAGTGCAAGACATCAACGGGAATTCTTACGAAGTGGTATATGAATCGTCTGACGAAAATCTCGTCAAAGCCCAAGGCGATGGATCTTTCATAACTTACAAAACCGAGACCGCGGCACCGAATTACGATCTTTTCGCCTGCACAATTACTTCCAAGGTTAAATACTTAATAGACGATAGGTTCGGATATTACGTTCTTGAACGTTATCAGTTCAACGTGTTGGGGAACGGCTTAGTCACAACTACCACAGATCAAGACGGCAACCACATGGGGGCGTTTAAGACAATCCACCCAAGCAACAACGAGCACAAAACATACGCCGGTTTTTTTGAGCAGATGCTGCATCATCCGCTGACCGATTCCGGCATCGAGAAGTTCAAGGAAGACTACTGCAAGGTGTTTGGTGAGTGATATGACAAAGGAAGAACGTCTGAAGCTGCAGATCGCAGCCTGCAA
>DVMV01000004.1 GCA_018714785.1 Candidatus Alloenteromonas pullicola | reverse complement strand
AAGCAGATCGTCAACAACGTCCAAAGATGGCCTTTCGTTTTTTATAAGTATAATTTGCTTTTCGTCAACGGAAACGGTTTTCGATATCGTTGCATAGGCCATCCCGGCATCGGCTGCCTTAATTCTTGCGTTGAGGATCGAAGCCTGGCTTCCGGCAAAGAATCCAAGCCCCAAAAGCAAAGACGCAAATCCGATCAGGCAGCAAGCAAAAGCCGATGAAAGATGATTCCGATCTTCCTTTAGACCAGTTTTGAAGCAATCCAAAAACAGCCGGCCATCTGCTCTCGCTTTTTTCTTTTTGAACCTTATCTCACCTATTTTTTCTATAACCGGATTCGACAGTTTGCCACCATCCATCTCCATCACGTGATCGCAATAGGAATCAAGCTCTGGAGAGTGGCTAATAATGACGATTAGCCTTGTTTCCCCAGCGCTTCGAAGAAGCTCCATCACGGCGCGTCCGTTGGCCTCATCCAAAGCGCCCGTCGGTTCATCGGCCAGTATCACCTTTGGGTCGCCTATCAAGGCTCGGGCGATGGCCGCGCGTTGCTTCTCGCCCCCGGAGCATTCGCCCGGCTTCTTGGAAAAAAGATGCTCCCCGAGCAGCCTCCCAAGCAGTTCCCTGGCCCTGCTGATCGCTTCCTTCCTTTTGACGCCGGAAAGCATCAATGGATACGCCACGTTCTCCTCAAGGCTCAAATCGTCTAGCAGATTATAATGCTGGTAGACGATGCCTATTTCCTCACTCCTGAACCGGCTAAGCGCCTCTCCCCGGAGGCGTTCCGTATTCCTTTTCCCGAAGCGCAAGATCCCTGAGCTCTGCCGACAAAGGGTTGCCAATATCATGAGCAAGGTGCTTTTCCCCGAGCCGGACTTTCCCTTTATCCCCACCACGCCTTTCTCTGGCAGGCTGAAATTGGCTTCTCGTAGGGCCAGAACCGAGTTTGGCCCCTTCCCGTATCTTTTGCTTAATCCTTTGGCCTTAAACAAACAAAAACGCTCCCACCACATAAGTAGGAGCGAATCGGCTAAAGGTTATCTTTCTTAACCAATGGGCCGTCGTGATGGGCGACAACCTTCTTTATCTTCGAATTGAATTTGTCGCGGTCGATCATCATCACGTTGCCGCACCCGAGGCACATAATCTTGATATCGGCCCCGACCCGGACGATTTGGAACACCTTGCTCCTCGCGTAGCAAGGATGGGGGCGCTTCATCTCGACCTCATCGTAGAGCTGGTAATCGACGTTTACCACGGCTCTTCCTCCATCTTCGCCGCGGCCGGCACCTTCGGGAGGCCTGGCATGGTCAATATGGAGCCGCAAAGCGGGATGACGAAGTTGGCCCCGGCGGCGAAGTCTATGTCCCTGACGTCGATCTCAAAATCGGTTGGGACGCCAAGCAGCTTGGCGTTGTCGGAAAGGGAATTCGGCGTTTTGGCCATGCATACATAGGCATCATCCAGGCCCAAATCGTGAATGAGATTCAGCTTGCTCTCAGCCAGGGTGGAATACCTGACGCCTTTAGCCCCATAGATTTCCTTGGCTATCCTCTCGATCTTCTCCTTGACCGGCATTGTCCGGCTATAAAGAGGATGATAATGCGATTGGGTATTGGAGAGGATGTCGCAGACCATGGTCGCGAACTCAACCGCGCCTTCCCCGCCTTTTATGAAGCCGTCGAGGAAGCAATGCCGGTATCCCATGCTTTCGCAGTGTTTGGTAAGCCAAGCGACCTCCTGTTCGGAATCGGAGGCGAAATGGTTGATGGCCACAAGGGTGGGCAATCCATACTTGGCCATGTTCTCCATATGCTTATCAAGGTTGCAAACGCCCTTCTTGAGCGCCTCGATGTCGGGGTTCTTAAGCTCTTCGAAAGGCTGCCCTCCATGCATCTTGAGCGCCCTTATCGTCGCCACGACCACCGCCATGGACGGATTGAGGCCCCCTTCAACGGAAGCTATATCCAAGAACTTCTCGGCCCCTAGGTCGGCGCCGAATCCGGCTTCGGTGATGACGATTGGGGAAAGCTTGAGGGCCATTTTGGTGGCCAATAGCGAATTGCAGCCATGGGCGATGTTGGCAAACGGCCCGCCATGGACCAACGCCGGGTTGTGCTCCCTTGTTTGGACCAGATTCGGGTTCAGGGCTTGCTTCATCAGCCTCATCACAGCGTGCGTGACCTTGAAGTCCTTGACGGTCAGCGGCTTTCCGCCTTTGTCGAAGGCGACGACTATCCGTTCCAACCGCCTTAGGAAGTCCTGCTCATCGATGGCCAAGCACATGATGGCCATCATCTCGGAAGCGACCGTAATGACGAAGCTGGCTTCGTGCGGGATGGCCTTCTTGTCGTTTCTGGCAACTATGATGTCGCGCAAAGCCCGGTCGTTCATATCCAGCGCCCGCTTCCACACGATCCTGTCGGGGTCGATGCCCATCGGATTGCCTTGGTAGATCGAATTGTCGATGACCGCGGCGATGAGGTTTATTGAGCTCGTCAAAGCATGCATGTCGCCGTTGAAATGCAGGTTGATGTCATCCGACGGCTCAATCGTGGCCAGGCCGCCGCCGGTGGCGCCGCCCTTCAATCCGAATACCGGGCCCATTGAGGGCTCGCGCAGGCATAGCAACGCCTTTTGCTTTATCTTGCCCATCCCCTCGGCCAAAGCGATTGAGGCGGTGGTCTTCCCCTCGCCGGCCTTGGTTGGGGTTATGGCGGTCACCAGCACAAGTTTGCCATCAGGCCTATCCTTGAGCTCGTCCATGATCGAAAGATCGACCTTGGCCTTATTGGGACCATATTGAAATAGATGCTTCTTCCCGATCCCAATGGAAGAGGCGATGCGATTAATATCCAAAAGCGCCATGTCTATAGAAAATCTCCTTCCAAAGAAGAAGTTTAAACCTTCGCGGGCTTTTTAAGAAGATATGAAACCGCAAGATAGGAAAGAAGCAGGCCGGCAGAGGATGGCACCATCATGGATGAGGATGGCGTCTTGCTCTTAAGCAGGGCCGGTTCGGTGGAGAAGACGGCCGTTAGCTTGTCGAGGTTCAGCCTGCGCTTCCGCAGCTCCTCGCGCAGGCGCTTCCCCAAAGGGCAATTGTAGGTTTTCGACAGCTTGGCATAGGTGACCTTGGATGGGTCTAGGCGGTTGCCGACGCCAAGCGATAAAAGAAGCTTCTTCCCATTGGCAAGGCAGAACTCGGATAGGGCCACCTTCGCCTTCAGATCGTCGATGCAATCGATGATCAGATCGTAGCCGCCCAAGCCGAAATCGGATATGTTCCCCGGGGTCAGGAATTTGTTCTCCGCTTTGATATTCGGGGAGGATATGGACGCGGCGAACCGCTCGGCCACCTCGACTTTTGGCTTTCCCAAATCGGAGGAAGCGAAGAGTATCTGGCGGTTGAGATTGGATTCCTCCACCACGTCCCCGTCAACCACCAGGAAATTTCCCACCCCAGACCTAACGAGGGCCTGAAAGCAGGTTCCCCCGACCCCGCCGAGGCCGAAGATGGCGACTTTGCTGCCCCATAGGGCATCAAGGCCCTGCTGCCCGATTAGCCCAAGCTCGCGGCTGAAGATTTCGCTCATTGCAAGCACCTCAGGATGTCATCCATGCCCTCGACCCAGGTCAAATCGAATTGGTGGCGGAAGAAAGTCAGCTGCCGCTTGACGTAATGCCGGGTGTTTTTCTTTATCTCGTCTTTGGCTTGCTGAAGGCTTATCTGACCGTCGAAGTACGGGAACAGCTCCTTCACCCCGATGGCCTTGAAGGCGCTTGGGGTCCGGCCGTATCTGCCAACCAGCGAGGACACCTCATCAACCAGCCCCATCGCGAACATCCTGTCCACCCGCTCATCGACCCGCGAATAATTCTCGTCGCGGTCGATCTGCAGCCCGAAGAAGTGGCAGTCGAAAATAGGCCTATGATCCTGGCTCGACTTGATGTCGCTTTTCTTTTTGCCCGAAAGGGCCATCTTGATGAGCCTGAGCAGCCTGACCCGGTTGTTTGGATGGATGGATAGAGCCTCGGCCTCGTCTAACCGCTTGGCCGCCTGGTAGAGCGATTCCTCATCCATCGCCTCGTACTGGCGGAGATCGACCTCCTCCTCTTCGGGGAACTCGTAATCAAAAAGCCCGGCGCGGATGTATAGCCCGGTCCCGCCGGCGAGGATTATCGGGCGCTCGCCGATGGTGGCGATGGCGCTGCGAAGGTCCTGCTGGTATTCGGCTACGCTATAGGAGGAGGTGAGGGGGACGAAGTCGAATAGGAAATGGGGGACTTCCATCATCATCTCCGGGGTCGGCTTAGCGGTGGCGATCGAAAGCTCCTCGTAAACCTGAAACGCATCGGCGTTGACGATGACCCCGCCGATCTCCTTGGCTAGGCGGATGGCCAGTTCGCTTTTCCCGGTCCCGGTCGGACCAGTCAGGACGATTATCATTGGATGACCTTCTTCGCTTGCTCCAGCAAACCCCGCAGATCCTCGACCGAAGACATGAAATTGCAGTAAACGGGGTGGGATTGCACCGCTTCATCCAGCTGTTGGAAACGAGCCTTCTTCTGCGGGTAATCATCCTTATCGACGGAGGCGGCCAGCTCACGCTGGGCCTCTTCTTTCTCCTTAAGAAGCCCCTGCAGCGAAACATCTTCGCCGAATGCCTTCTTGGCCTGCAGGTATGCTTGGTATTCAGGCTCTCCCCTCAAAGCGGCGGACGCCCCGTTAAGCAGAATCGAGAAGGGGTCGTCGGCTAATTCGCCGATCATCGAGAAGGCGCGATCCTCCACGACCTTGACCTTCACGATCTTCCCGCTAAGGCTATCGGGCCCCTTGAAGTTGATGAGCTTCCCCTTCTCTGTGTAGCCGGAAAGCATCGACTTGTCCTTCTTGCTCGGGCCGTCGACCAGAACATCGTAGGTATTCCCCAGCATCTTGGCGGAGTGGAACATGACCCCCTTCTCGATGACCTTAAGCAGGCGATCGAACCGCTCGTGCTTGACCTCGTCGGACACGTTATCGACCATCTTGGCGGCCGGGGTCCCCGCGCGAGGCGAGTAGATGAATGTGAACGCCGCGTCGTATTTGACCTGCTCGCAGAGGGAGAGGGTGTCCTCGAACTGCTCCTGCGTCTCGTTGGGGAAGCCGACGATGATGTCGGTCGTGATGGCGCAATCCGGTATCCGCTTCCTTACTTCCTCGACCAGCTGCAGATACTGCTCGCGGGTATAGCGCCGCCCCATCTGGCGCAGCACCTCGGTCGAGCCGGACTGAACCGGCAGGTGGATGCATTTCATGATGTTGGGGTATTTCGCGATTACGTCGAGCATCGGCAGCGAGAAATCATACGGATGGCTGGTCATGAAGCGCAGGCGCGGTATCCCAAGCTTGGCGACTTCCTCAAGCACCGTGGCGAAGCTGGTACCGTCGCGGAAGTCCTTTCCATAGGAATTCACGTTCTGCCCGAGCAAGGTTATTTCCTTGTATCCCTGCTCGACCAGTTTCTTGCATTCCTCGATAATGGATTGCATCGGGCGCGACCTCTCCCTTCCCCGGGTATAAGGCACGATGCAGTAGGTGCAGAACTTATCGCACCCGTAGGATATGTTGACGTAGGCCTTGTAAGGATCAAGCCTTATCGAAGGCAGGCCCTCTATTATGTCGCCTGGATAGGAAATGACGTCGAGCAGCGACTTATGGGTCTTGATGTGCTCCTCCAGAAGCCCGGGGAGGTCAACGATGTTATGGGTGCCGAAAACCAAATCGATGTACGGATACGAGGCCAGAAGCTTCTTCGCCTTGCCCTCCTCCTGCATCATGCAGCCGCATATCCCAAGGACGAAATCTCGATCCTGAAGGCTCTTGGCCTTGAACTTGCCGATCTCGCCGTAGACCTTATCCTCGGCGTTTTCCCTGACGGCGCAGGTGTTGATTATCACGATGTCGGCGGTTTCCTCGTCCGCAGAAGGGACGTATCCCATCCTCTCCAGATACCCGGATATGATCTCCTCGTCCCGCACGTTGCCTTGGCAGCCGAAGGTCTTAACCAGGTATTTCTTGCCTTTTGCGAAGGAAAGCAAAGCCTCGGACGGCTTAAAATCGTCGTAAATGACCTTCGCCTGATCGACCCGGTTCCTGGCCTTGGCCATATCCGGCAGAGACTTAATAATGCAGCGGCTCATCCTTCCATTCCTCCCCGTCTATCAGACGGATGTACTTAATGCTTTGCGCCCGGCCGTTTTCCTCGTCGACGTCGATTAGGCATCCCTCGACGATCATCGCCCCTTCCTTATTGCAGCAAAACGGGTTTCCAAGCTGCCGCACGATCTTGTTCATAGCAGACTCGACCGAAACGCCGATGATCGAATTATGCTCGCCGCACATCCCGGCATCGGCCATGAAGGCGGTTCCTTTATAGATCGTCGCATCGTGGGTCTGCACATGCGTATGGGTGCCGATGATCGCGCTCACCCGCGAGGCGAAGCAATGCAGGAAAAGCTCTTTCTCCGAGGTCGACTCGCCATGGAAGTCGACGAAGACCGACTTTGGCATGGCGCCTGAAGAGAGGATTTCCTCCATGCAATCATATTGGCTGTTCAGCTCTTCGTTCAGGAAGGCGGGCCCCATCATCGAAACCACGCCGAGCTTCTTCCCGTTGGCCTCGAATACCCCATAACCCCGGCCTTTGTCGTAGCAGGCCAGGTTAGCGGGCCGAAGCAGGTCGGGATATTCCCCGATGAACGAATCGATCTGCTTCTTGTCGCGGTAATGGTTGCCAAGGGTTATGACGTCCGCCCCGGCGTGCTTTAGCGATAGGTAATCGGCCCGGGTGATGCCTCTCCCGTTGGAAGCGTTCTCGCCGTTAACCACCGCGAAGTCAGGCAAAAGCCGCTCCCGAAGAAGCGGCAGGCTCTTCCTTATCGCGGCGATGCCAATCGGTCCGGTTACGTCACCAAGGAAAAGTATTCTCATCACTTTGCGGTCTCAATGGCCCTGTATTCCCGGATGACCGAAACCTTGATCTGGCCAGGATAGGTCATCTCGGACTCGATCTTGTCCTTGAGTTGCTGGGCAAGCAATATCGATTCGGAATCAGAGACCTTGTCCGGCATGACCATGACGCGGATCTCGCGGCCAGACTGCATGGCATAGGCCTGAGAGACGCCATCAAAGCCCTTGGCGAGGGCCTCTAGCTGCTCGATGCGCTTGACATAGGTCTCGAGGGTCTCGCTCCGGGCGCCCGGCCTGGCAGCGGAAAGGGTGTCGGCGGCGGCCACTAGGTGGGAGATGACGTATCTTGCCTCAACATCGCCGTGGTGGCTCTCAATAGCGTTGATGACGACGTCGGATTCCCCGTATTTCTTGGCTAACTGGGCGCCGAGCTGGACGTGGCTGCCCTCCATCTCGAAGTCGACCGATTTGCCGATGTCGTGGAGCAAGCCAGCGCGCCTGGCCAGGTTAACGTCGAGCCCGAGCTCGCCGGCCATCAAGCCGGAAAGGTAAGCGACCTCCATCGAGTGCTCGAGGGCATTTTGACCATAGGAGGTGCGGAAATGCAGCCTGCCGATGTAGCCGACAAGCTCCTTGTTGATCTTCGGCAGGCCAAGCTTGAAGCAGGCCTCCTCGCCGTACTTCTGCGAGATGTCGGCGACCTCCTTCTTGCATTTGGCGGCGACCTCCTCGATCCTTCCCGGCTGGATGCGGCCATCCTTAACCAGGTACTCAAGGGTCCGCCTGGCGATTTCGCGGCGTATGGGGTCGAAGCAGGATACGGTTATGGCCTCGGGGGTGTCGTCGATGACCAGGTCGACGCCCAATTCCTGCTCAAGCACGCGTATATTGCGGCCCTCGCGGCCGATTATGCGGCCCTTCATCTCGTCGTTGGGAAGCGCGACGACCGAGACGGTGCGCTCCGTGGTGACGTCTTGGGCATAGCGTTGGCAGGCGAGCGAAAGCAGGTCGACGGCATTGGCCTGGGCCTTCTCTTTGGCCTCGTCCTCGGCGTTTTTCATGAAGGTCGCGATCTCAACCGCCATCTTCGACTCCACGCGGCTCATGATCTCGTCGTGGGCCTGCTGGGTCGACATGCCGGAAACCTTCTCGAGCTCGCGGATGATGTCGTCAATCTTGGTGTCAAGCTCCGCCTGGCGGTTCTTATAAGACTCGATCTGGCGGTCTAGCGAGGCCTGCTTCTGGTCGAGGCTGTTCTCCTTGGAGACAAGGGCGGCGTCGCGGGCATCGATCGACTGCTCGCGGAGGGTGAGCTTCTGTTCCAAGGCGCTGATCTCAGATTTGCGCTCGCGGATCTCGTTATCGGCCTTTTGCTTGGCCTCAAAGGCCGCCTGCTTGGCGTCGATCTCGGCGTTCTTGATGATGTGCTCGGCCTTGACTTTGGCCTCTTTTACAATCGATTCGGCAGACTTGCCGGCGGCTTTGGCCTTGTGGGTGGTGAGGAAGATGGTGAGCAGAACCGCAATGACGGCTACAATGACCGGCAAAGAGGCGACGAGGGCAATCCAAACGCCCTCGGAGAGAAGAAGTGGCATATAGACGGAATCTCCTTTGTTTTGGGTCCGAAAGCGCGTTCCGCCCACGCGTAACCAACTGTCGTTTATATCGTTAAGCAGCGCTATAGAGCAAAGGCGGAGTACCTTCGGTACGCCCTTATTCTACCAAGGGGCACAGCCCAAAGATACTTTTTTCTATTTGAAAAGGGGGCGAGCGCCCCCATTATCGTTATCTCACTTCACCGCTTTTGACGGCTTCGCGTATCTTGGCCTCGAGATCCTTGGCCTCATCCTCGTGCGACTTCAGATAGGCCTTGGCCGCTTCCCGGCCGTTGCCGATCTTGTTGCCGGATAGCTGGTACCAGTTGCCGGATTTCTGCAGCAGCCCGAACTGCTCTCCCAAATCGAGCAGCTCGCCGTATTTAGAGATGCCCTGCCCATAGATCATATCGACCACGCAGGACTTGAACGGCGGCGCCACCTTGTTCTTTACGACCTTGATCTTGACGGTGTTGCCGACGATGTCGGAGCCGTTCTTTATGGCCTCGGCGCGCCGGATGTCGATCCTGATCGAGGCGTAGAACTTGAGCGCGCGCCCGCCGGTGGTGACTTCCGGATTCCCATATACGACGCCGACCTTCTCGCGAAGTTGGTTGATGAATATCACGACGGTCCCGGTGCGGTTGAGTATTCCGGCTATCTTGCGGAGACCCTTGGACATGAGCCTGGCCTGCAGGCCGACCTGATTGTCGCTCATGACCCCGTCGAGTTCGGCCTGCGGCACCAGGGCCGCTACCGAGTCGACGACTATGACGTCTATCGCGCCGCTGGAGGCCAGCATCTCGGCGATCTCAAGCGCCTGCTCGCCGGAGTCCGGCTGGGAGAGGATAAGGTTGTCGATGTCAACGCCGAGCTTGGCGGCGTATTCCGGGTCGATCGATTGCTCGGCGTCGATGAAGGCGGCCCTGCCGCCCTTCTTCTGCGCCTCGGCGATGGCCTGCAAAGCCAAGGTGGTCTTGCCGCTTGACTCGGGGCCGTATATCTCGATGATGCGCCCCTTCGGGTATCCGCCGACGCCCAAAGCCTGGTCGAGCAATATCGATCCGGTCGGGATGACGTCGACGTCGACGTGCGGCCTCTCGCCTAGGCGGAGGACCGAGCCCTTGCCATAGGTCTTCTCGATGATCTTAAGCGCGTCATCAAGCGCTTTGGATTTGACTGAATCCTTCTCTTCGTTTGCCATATTTTCTCCGTTGGGCAGCGCCCATACATCAAGTAGCCTTCAACTAGGCCAAGGTAACGCCTATTGGTCGTTTTCTTCCGGGAATAGGCTCAGGCCGAAGGCCACCATTGCCTCCGCGACCTGCTCCCGGATGCTGTTGCGGTCTCCCTCTAGCTGCAAGGGCGCGGTGTAGACGAGGTCCTTATAGGCCAGCCCGAGGTAAACGCAGCCAACCGGCTTGTCGCCCTTCTCAACCGTCGGCCCGGCGTTGCCGGTGCAGGATATGCACATGTCGACCCCGAGCTTCCTCTTCCCGCCGATCGCCATCTCGGCGGCGACTTCGGGGGATACGACCCCGTAATGGTCGATGGTCGATTTCCCAACGCCGGCCAAGGCGATTTTCTCCTCGGCCACATAGGTGACCAGGGCGCCCTTCAAGACGGCGCTCGCGCCCGGGATGGAGGCGAGGCAAGAGGCGAATAGCCCCGCGGTGATCGATTCGACAGAACCGATCGTCAGGCCGCGATCGGCCAATGTCTGAAGAAGACGGTGCTCGTTCATTTGTTCCCCTCCTTGAGTACGTGCCTATTCTGATAGACATAGATTATCCCCGAAAGCAGAGAGAAGAAAGTCGCGATGTAGACGAATATCATCGCTATCCGGCAATAGGAAGGCCAGGAGGAATCGAAGTAGCTGAAGGGCCAGCCGTTGAGCAGCACCAGCGGGATGGCGATCATCTGGAACACGGTCTTCAGCTTTCCGAAGATGTTCGCGGCCACGACGATCCCCCGTTGGGCGGCTATGAAGCGGATGGCGTCAACCACAAGGTCCCGCACCACCATCACTATCACGGCGAAGGCCGGCATGAGCAGCTGCCCCTCGCCCAGGAAGCCCCAAGGGAAGATCATGAAGACCAGCATCGAGTTGACCAGCATCTTGTCGGCCACCGGGTCGAGGAACTTCCCGAGGTTGGTGACCTGATGCCATTTCCTGGCTAGGTAGCCGTCGATAAAATCGGTGCTCGCGGCGATGACGAACACCAGCATCGCGATGAGGTAGATTAGATTCACCCCATCCATCTGCAAGGCGCTGACGTCGAGGTTCGGGATGCAGGTGCAGACGAATAGCCCAATGAGCAGGGCCGCTACCAAGGCGATGCGCGCGACGGTGATTCTGGTTGGGATGTTCATATTCTCTCCTAATGAGTGTCCGACCCGGTAAGCCATGTTATGTCGAGGACGGCAATTTATCTCGGGCAATGCCCGGCTCCGTCGGCTTGAATTCGCCTCGGGCGCTTCCCCTACCGAATTTGGGTTTCTCGCTTGTGGGGTTTACCGCGTTTCATCTTGGCGTCGCCGCCAAGCTCGTCTCTGTGGCACCTTAGGGGCCTCCTCCTACGTGAGGGCTCGGCCCGCCGTTGCGCGCTCCCGCGCACCTGGGGTTATTGCTTCCCCCAGCGCAATCACTACCGGCATCTCAGCCGGTGCGAGCATGGACTTTCCTCTACCTTGCGGCAGCAGCCGTCTGGGTCGGAACTAGAGTTTGGTTGGGTCGATGCCGGCGTTGTAGAGGGCGCTTTCCAGCCTCGAGATGCGGTTGAGCAGCTCGATGTTCTCGTTGCTCACGTTGTCCGCGTCCTTTATGCCGCTAAGCTTCCTCTTCATCTTGGCGTTCTCGAGCTCAAGGGCGGCAATCTCATTCTGGTACTTCCTCGTGCTGGTCTCAAGGTCGACGATGTAATCCCGCGAATCCTTGAGGTAGCGCTCGAAAGCCAGGTAGTCGGCGATGATCTCGTCGAGGAAGTCATCCACCTCGGCCGGATCGTATCCCTTGCCGTTGGGGGTGAACGTCTTCTCCAAGATCGTCTGCGCGTTGAGCTTGATATTTCCGTCCATTCAAAACTCCGCTTTCGATTATATCGAAATGGGCATATCCGTTCAATCGCAAGCATTAGGACAAATCGGGTTCGGTAGGGTATAATCTAGCCAATGAAAGCGTTGCGGAAAGCCCTAGGTGGAAGGAAAGTGTTGGCCTTCATGGACCTAGAAGCCACGCAATTCAGCCACGAAATCATCGAAATCGGACTGATCAAGGTGCTGATAAACGACGATTTGACGGTCAAGAAGGCGCTTAAGGGCCTCAAGGTATACGTCAAGCCGAAAGGAAAGATAGGCGACTTGGTCAGCCGCCTCACCGGCATAACCGAGGATAGGATCGAGAAGGAAGGCGTCCGCTTCGCCAGGGCGCAGAAGATGGTCGAGGATTACCTCGGCAAGGACTACCGGTCCTGCCTTTTCGTTACCTATGGCAATCAGGACGCGATGATGTTCATCGCCTCCGCCGAGAACAACCTCGATTCGGACATCATCGCCGCCCGCGACATCTCCCACCGCTGCTTCGACTTCGAGGCGTTCTTCACCCGCTACGTAAGCGGCGAGCACGGCAACTGCCTCTCGCTGACCAACGCCCTCAAGGTGTTCGGGATCGAGGAGAAGGAAAGAAGCCACGACGCCCTTACCGACGCCAAGGACCTTTTGCTGCTTTACGAGGCGTTCCTCAAGGAAAAGGAGAAGGTCGTCGAGAAATACGTCGAATCGCTTTGCCGTTTCGGCAAGGGGCCAGGCCCGATCAGGGAACTTGTCCGGAGGATCGCGGAAGGCCAACAGGTCGGTCTGGAAGACCTGCGCGAGCTGGCCCTGAGGGATATCGCATGAGCGCCGTCAACTACCCAGCCGGGGTGCTGCCGCCCAAGCAGAAGGGCATCAAGCGCAAGCCGAAGCTATCAGTCGCCCCGGGCAACCGCGGCATGGCCTTCGAGGACGAGATAAACCAAAGCAACGAATACTACGTCGAGAAGGGGCTCTGCCTGATAACCAAGCGCCCCACCCCCATCAAGATCGTCAAAGTCGACTACACCCACGGCCCCAAGATAACCGAGGCCTTCTTCCAGACCCAATCCACGACCGACTACAACGGGGTTTACCGGGGCAGGTACATCGATTTCGAGGCCAAGAGCACCCGCAGCCTCACCTCATTCCCGCTATCGAACATCCCGGTCCAGCAGATAGAGCATCTAGAGAGGGTCATATCTCAGTCCGGGATCGCCTTCTTCCTGATAAACTGGGCGAGGAAAAACGAGACTTACCTGGTCCCGGCTAAATACATCATCGACTTCTATAGGTCGCATCCCCGCTCCTCAATACCGTATGAGTCCATGCGGGAAAACGGATACCTAGTCAAGCAAGGATATAGGCCGCGCTACGACTACCTGCCGATCATCATCGAGCATCTGCTTTGAAGCGGCAACGGCCCGTGAATGGGCACTTCTCGCATTCCGGGCTTTTCGCGTGGCAGATCGACCGCCCGAAGGCGATCAGCCGATGGTGAAGGTCCTTGTATTCCTGCTCGTCGAAAAGCCTCTTCACCTTGGACATTATCTTCTCGGCGGAATCGCCATCCTTCGCGTACCCCAGCCGTTTGCAGATCCGGCTGATGTGGGTATCGACCGGGAACGCCGGGATGTCGAAGCTCTCTATAAGCACCACCGAGGCGGTTTTCACGCCGACCCCCGGCAGGCTGGTCAACTCTTCGATGGTATGCGGCACGGCCCCTCCGAAGCGCTCTTGAAGCGCATTGCCCAAGGCAATCAGGTTCCGCGCCTTATTGTGGTAGAGCCCGATGCTCCTTATCTTGGCTTCGACGTCCTCGATATCGGCCGCGCCCATCTGTTCGGGGGTTGGGTATGCGCCGAAAAGCGCGGGGGTCACCCTATTGACCGCCTCATCGGTCGTCTGGGCGCTGAGGCTAACGGCGACCAGGCATTCGAAAGGGGAGCGGAACCAAAGCGAGCATCTGGCGTCGGGGAACTCCCCGCTCAGGTAATCGGACAGCTCTTTGGGGTCAATCATCGTCGTCATCGAGCCATTTGGTCCGGGAGAGCTCAATCGTCCTCTCGATGTCCTTATCCCAGCTGCGGCTCACCCCGGAATAGCCTTCCTTCTCGAAGTCGGCGCGGCGCCTGAGGGTCCTTAAGGCCCGGTCCACCGATTTCATGTTCTTCTTCCCATCGGCGATGGCCGCCTCGATGCAGGCGGTTATGTCGTCCTCGGGGTAGCCGTCGTCGAGGAAGCTTCCCAAAGCATCGACCTCCAAGGGGGAAAGGGTCCGGTTGAAGCGCTTCTCGGCGTAGTCGCGCAGCCTCCCCAGCGCCTCGGCCCGCTTCTTGCTGATGGGCGAGGCCTTGGCTTTAGCCAGCTCCTGCTTGAACTGGGCCAGCAGCTTCTCGCGCAGCGGCGCCACCGAGGTGACCCCGCCGCTGATCGATATCAGGTCGCGCTTAAGCAGCGAAGCCAAAACCGAGTCGAGCTCCTCCACCGGCATCGACATCTTAAACGACAGGTCGGAGGCGGTTATCAGCCTATTGCCCTGCAGGCTCAGGTGGTCAACCATAAGAAGGACCAAGGCCTCCTTGTCGGCGATGCCGAGCTTCTTGTACATGTCCAGCAGCAGGAAGCGGAAATCGACCGCCCCGAACCCGAATTGCCCATCGCTCATCTCTTCTTTCCCTCCATCCTCAGTTTATCTGGATTGATATTCGCCAGCAATCCCCGCAAAGCCTCTATTTCCTCGCCGGTTTTCGCATCGAACGAAAACCCGAGCTTATCCTTAAAGCGATAGGCCCTTTCAATCCGCAAGGGGTCCTCCTCGATCCGCTTCCGCGGATCCCCGATGAAGCGGATCATTCCGCTGGCAAGGTCGCTCAGGCCTTGGTGAAAATCGTAGACGTTGCCGGAAGCATCGAGGTAGAGGGCGTTGACGGTGAAGTCGCGCCGCTTGGAATCCTCCGCCATATCGACGCCGAACTCAAGCTTGCCTGGGTGGCGGTGGTCTAGATAATCGCCTTCCCTTCGGAAGCAGGTCAGGTCGATCCGCCTTCCGCCTATCGCCACTTGAAAGCTGCCATACCGGCGGAAGCGGGCATCGGCCTCGGGGAAGCAGCGCAGCACCTCCTCAGGATATAGGGGCAACGCGAAATCGAAATCGTCGAAAGGCAGGCCCAGCAGAAAGTCGCGGACCGAGCCGCCGACGCAGTAGGCCTGCTTGCCAAGCCGGGACAGCCTGGAATTGAGGAAATCGAACGCGAAGGAAAGGTCCACCGGCTAATTATACAAAAAGAAAGCCCGGGTGTTTCGCCCGGGCTTTGAAACCCTTTTCTTAGTTGAGCTTCTCTTTGAGGTTCTTCGAGGGCTTGAAGGCGACGGAGTTGGCCGGTGCGATTTCGATCTTCGCGCCGGTCGAGGGGTTGGTGCCGATGCGGGCAGCGCGGGTCTTCTTCTCGAAGATGCCGAAGCCGGAGAGCTTGACGGCCTCTCCGTTGACTAGCGCAGCCTCGATGAGGTCGATGACGGCTTCGACGGCCTTGGTGGCATCGGTGTGGGAGAGTTCGGCTTTCTCGCCGACGGCAGTGATGAGTTCAGCTTTGTTCATTCTGGATTGCTCCTCCTTATGGTGGCTGTTACGAAAAAATTACCATCACGCCTAGGTTTTTGCAATATATCTTTGATATTTTCCGGGTGGGAAAATCCTCTTTCTTTTATAAAAGAAAGGGAAACTCGGACTATTTCCTCTGCCGATAGATGATATGCAGCGGAGAGCCGGTGAAATCGAACGAATCACGCAGGGTATTCTCAAGATAGCGGGTGTATGAGAAGTGGGCAAACCGGGGGTCGTTGCAGAAGAAGACAAAGGTCGGGGGATTGATGGACACCTGCGATGAGTAGACGATTTTCAGCCGCCCATGATTGAACTCGGGGGTTGGGTTGAGCTGCTGGGCTTGGCTGACGATTTGGTTGAGAACCGAGGTCGGTATCCGCCTGGTGCCGGAGACATAGGCCTCTTTGACCGCGGGCAGTAGCTTCTCGATCCCCTTCCCGGTCTTGGCGGAGAGGAAGATGACCTTGGCGTAGCTTAGGAACTTGAACCGGGTCCTTATCTCCTGCTCGAACTGCTGCTGCATGAGCCCTTTCGGGGCCATATCCCATTTGTTGACCGCGATCACCATGGACTTATTGGCCTCGATGGCGTACCCGGCGACGTGGCGGTCCTGATCGAGGATGCCCTTCTCGGCGTCGATCACCAATACCGCGACCTGGCTTCGGTCAATCGCCCTTAAGGCCCTGAGCGCGGCGTATTTGTCGATGGACTCGTATATCCTTCCGCGCTTCACCAACCCAGCGGTGTCGATGGCCACGTAATTGTCCTCGCCAGAGGTGAAAGGGGTGTCGATTGAGTCGCGGGTGGTGCCGGCCAATGAATTGACGATCACGCGGTTCTGGCCGAGCACGGCGTTGGTCAAAGAGCTCTTGCCGACGTTGGGCCGCCCTATGAAGCAGAAAGGTATCGCGCCCGGGTATTCCTCCTCTTCCTTCTTTGGAAGAAGCGAGATGACCTTATCCAGTAAATCGCCGATCCCGATGCCGTGAGAGCCCGAGACCGCGATAGGATCGCCTAGCCCCAGAGCGTAGAACTCGCTGGCGTCGGCCAAGCGGTCAAGATTGTCGATCTTGTTGACGGCGAGGATTATCGGCTTCTTCGATTTGTACAGCATCTTGGCGACGGCTTTGTCATCGTCGCTTAGCCCCATCTTGCCGTCGACCACGAAGATTATGACGTCGGCCTCGTCGATGGCGATCTGGACCTGAGCCCTTATCTCGGTCTGGAAGGGGGCGTTGGCCACCTCGATCCCGCCGGTATCGACCAGCCGGAACTTCCTGGTAAGCCATTCGGCGGTGCCGTAAAGGCGGTCCCGGGTGACGCCCGGGGTGTCCTCTACTATCGAGGCCCGCTCGCCGAGCAGCCTATTGAATATGGTGGATTTGCCGACGTTGGGCGCGCCGACTAGCGCCACTAGCCCTAGCGGCATACCGGCTCGGCCCCCGTCTTCTGCTTGATGATCGAGAGGATGGCTTCCACCACCTCATCGATGTTCATGTTGGAGGTGTCCAGCGGCACGGCGTCCTCGGCCTGGCAAAGAGGGGCAAAAGCCCGGTGGGAATCGATGTAGTCCCTTTTCCGCAGGTCTTCGCAGACGTCCTCGTACGAGGTCGGGATCCCCTTGGCCTTGTTCTCCTCGTAGCGGCGCAGCGCCCGGGTCTCAACCGAAGCGATCTGGAATATCTTCACGTCGGCGTTGGGCAGGACGTAGGTCCCGATGTCGCGACCGTCCATCACCACGCATACCGACTTTGCCATGTCGCGCTGCATGTCGACGAGCTCCAGCCGGATGCGCTTATAGGAGGCGATGTAGGACACGTTGGACGAGACGAACGGCTCGCGGATTGCCTTGGATACGTCCTCGCCATTGCAGATAACGGAATAGTCGGGGAGCAGTTTTATCGATACCTTGCCGATCAAAGAGCAGCTGGCCTCCTCGTCCTTGGGGTCGAGGCCGGCCTTGATGACCGCATAGGTGAAGGCCCGGTACATTGCCCCGGTGTCGACGTATACGAAACCAAGCCGCCGCGCAACTTCCTTGGCGACGGTGCTTTTTCCGGCCGCAGCTGGGCCGTCGATTGCAACAGATATAGCTTTTTCCATAACTCAGAACACAAACAGGAAGGCAATGGCGAGGATGAGCGCCAGGCAGACGATGAACGCGGACAGCTTTATCAGCAGCTTCCGCCTCTTGCGCTTCAGGTAGAGGACATAAGGGGTCTTCTTGCCGTTTTCGCCCTCTGCGGAAAACTGCGGCATGCCCTTGGCCGAATAGGATATCGACCTCTCGGGCGAGCCAAGCGATTCCGAAGGATAGACGGTGGAGCCCTTCACGTAGCGGCCGGTGACGTCGAAGGCGTCGTCGGGCAACGCCAGTATCTCCGCCCGCTTGGAGGCGTATCTCTCCTTCCTGCTTTCCATCGCCTTATTCTAGATTAATAGGCAAACAAAAAGAAGAGGGGCTTCCGCCCCGCTTCTTGATATCGCTTACTTGGCGAAGATCAGATGCTTGAACAGCAGGCACCAGATCACGTCGAGCCAGCCGAAGAAGATACCGAATAAGGTCACGACCAAGGCAATGATCAGCCTCAGCGCAGTGCCCTTATGAAGAAAAGCGCTCCAGCGGACGACGATCTCCACGATCCAGTTGACGCCGGGGATGAGAAGAAGAATGATCTGCACGAGGCGCGACTGGGAATTGAACCACTTCATTTAGTAAGTCCTCCTTTCCTAGATTCTACACAGGCTTGGTCGTCTTTCCTATGGGAAGATTAAGCGGGCCTTGGTTCCATCCCGCTTGCCCCCCACCTCCGCATAGCCTATAATTCGCATTGTCTAGAAGGAGACAATTAAAATGATCAAAGTCAAAGTCGATGCCGACACCTGCCTTGGCTGCGGGCTCTGCGTCGGAAGCCACCCCGACATCTTCGAGTTCGGCGATGACGGCAAAGCCGTCGCGGTTGCCGAGGGCGACGATGCCGACGTCGAAGACGCCATCAACTCCTGCCCCGTCCAGGCCATCAAGGCTGAATAAGCGACTGAGCGACAAAAAAGGCTCCCGTTTGGGAGCTTTTTCATTTCTCGAACCGAAGCAGCTTGTGAACCGATCGGTAGACGATGAACGTCGCCGTCAGGACGATGGCATCCTTAAGCAAATTGAACGGCAATACGGCGAGCAGGGCATAGCTCCAGGATATGTCCTTGATGGCCGGAATAGCCATCTGCATGACGGCCAATAGCCCCTCCTCGGTCATCCCGAACAGGTTCATGTAGAACGGGATCATGACGTAGACGTTCAGCAGCATCGCGGCGATGACCTGCACCACCGTCGAGCAGGCGAAGGCAATGGCCACGCCTTTGAGGTTTCGCTTCTTCTTGTAGATCAAGGTCGCCATCCCGACGTAGAGGGAGGACAGAAGGAAGTCCGTGGCCTCGCCGACGCACATCGTTGAGGTGAACGGCAGCTTGATCAACGTCTTTATGGCGATGGCCGCGATGGCCGACAACGGGCCATAGGCGAACCCGGCGATGAATACCGGCACCTCGTCGAAATGCAGGCTGAGGAACGAAGGGAAGAACGGCAGCGAGATGTTGAAGATCGGAACGACGTAGAGTATCGCCGACATCGCCCCGAATATGGCTACCCTGGCGATGAACTGCGTCGTGGAGAACTTCCCGGTCCGGTAGAAAGAGGAATAAAGCTTAAACGAGGCCACGACCAGTATCAGGCCGGCGACGATGGCGATAATCGAGATTAGATTATCCAAAAAATAAAACCTCCTTGGGCTGCAGGGAGGCAAAATACGCGGAGTCACTTCTGCTATCCGGACTGTACCGTTGGCATCGGAGTCTCACCGATTCATGCTCTTGCGAGCTCGCGGGCTATACCGCCAGTCGACGTAATTCTCGTCGCCCTGAAGCGCATATATTATAGGCCGGTTATTGGCCTGCAATCATAAATTTTCGTAAAATGTAGCCAATTCGCGGCATACCCTGCAAGCAGGGTACTTGCTAGCTGCCTTTTCTCGATTTAAGGAGTTTCTTGATGAACTTCTCCTTCGCCTTGACGTCGGCGAAGCGGAAGGTGACCGATTTAGCCTGTATGGAGACCTCATCCGCGTTGGGGAAAGCATCGAGCAATAGCTTCTGCTGGTCGGTGACGTGGCCCTTCTTCTCCAAACGGACCAGCGATTCCACATCGCGGACCGAAAGCTTCTCCGACTCTATCTTGTCCAGCAACTCGCCCATCTCCTTCTCGGGCAACGAGGCGAGCGCCCTGGCGTGGCCGTAGCTAAGCTCACCTAGGCATATGGACTGCCTGATCGAGGAGGGGAGCTTCAGGATTCGGAGGATGTTGGTGATCTGGCTGCGCGATTGGTGGGAAAGCTCCGCAAGGGTCTGCTGGGTATAGCCGAAATCGCGCTGCAAAGCCTCGCAGATCAAGGCCATCTCCACCACGTTAGTGTCGCGCTGGTCGCGGGTGTCGGCGAGCAGCATCAGAAGCTCCTCCTCGTCGCCCACCTCAACTATGGCGCAGGGCAAGGACAATATCCCCGCCTTTTTGGCTCCGAGGAACCTCTTCCTGCCCAAGATGAGCTCATAGCGGTCCCCTTTGGGGCGAACCACCAGCGGGTTGTAGAAGCCCTTCTCCTGCAATCCGGCGGCGAAGGTATCGATGGTGGATTCGGGCACCACCACTTCTTTGATGAACGGGGTGTCGTCGATGAGGGAGGAAGGTATCAGCTTGGCGGGGGCGCTCTGATACTCCTTCTCCATCACCGCGATGACGTCCTCTTGCGAGAACTTCTCGATGAGGTCGTTGAGCGACGGCAGGTTGGCTTTCTTCCTATCTTTCCTCATGGTCGATCACCTCCCGGGCCAACGAGAAATATGAGACCGCCCCGGCGCTTGAGGGCCGGAACTCGGTGACGGGCAGGCAGGAGGCCTGCGAATCGACGATGCTTTGGTTGCGCGGTATGGAGACCAAGAAGGTGTTCTCCTTGAAAAGCGACCTTACCTGAGAGGATATCTCATTGCCGAGCGCGGTGCGGGAATCGTACATCGTCAGCAGGAACCCCTCGATCTTCAGGTGGGGGTTTAGCCGCTTCTGCACGTTGGCTATCGAGGAGAGTATCGCGCCGACCGCCTCCATGGCGAAGTATTCGCATTGGACCGGGACGATGACCGAATCGGCGGCGGAAAGCGCGTTAAGCGACAGCGACCCGAGCGAAGGCGGGCAATCGATGATCGCGTAATCGTAGTATTCGGATAAAGGCCTAAGCGCGTCGGAAAGCAGCTTGAAGGCGCCGGAAGGATGGGTCAATAGCGACGCTTCCAAGGTCGCGAGGCGGAGATTTGAAGGCAAGACGTCGACGTTGGAATTGGGATGATGGGAGATGGCCTGCCTGGCGTCTATCTTCCCGGAAAGGACCTCGAACACCGTGTTCTTGAGCACCGAGATGTCGATGCCATAGCCCCGGCCGGAGTTGCCCTGCGGGTCCATGTCCACGAGCAAAACCCTCCTCTCAAGCTTCGAAAGGGCGCTGGAGAGGTTGATGGCGGTCGTGGTCTTCCCGACCCCGCCTTTCTGATTGGCGATGGCGATTGTCTTCATATCAAAGCGGCTTGGCGATTATGTCCTTCCAAGGACGTGGATATTTTATAGGCGTGGGGTGTTTCTTTTCAAAGAAGAGCTCGCGGCGGGTCTCGCCGGAATCGGGGAGGATGAGCTCCTCGTCATCGATCAGCTGGAGTCCCAATTTGCCCATGGCCCTCTTTGAGGCGGACAGCTCCTCATCGGCCTTCTTGCCCTTCATGGCGAGCAGCAACCCGCCTTTCTTGGCTAGCGGCGCGGCGACCTCAAGGAACACCGGGAGGGCGGCGAAGCCCCTGGCGCAGACCAAGTCGAATTCGTCGCGTTGCTCCCTCATTTCCTCGACCCGCCCGATGTGGAAGCAGACGTTATCGACCCCGAGCTTCTCCTTGATGTCCTGCAGGAAGGCGAACTTCTTCTTGGTCGAGTCCACCAAGGTGATCTGGGCGGAAGGCTCGAAAAGGGCGAGCACCATGCCGGGGAACCCGGCCCCGGAGCCGATGTCGCATACCCTCTTTCCCCTGAGGTCAACGCCCTTGAAGGCCAGAAGGCAATCGAGGAAGTGCAGCTCGTAGACCGCTTTGGGATCGGTGATGGCGGTCAGGTTCATCCGCTCGTTCCAGATGGCCAGCAAGGTCACGTAAAGGGCCAGCTTCGGCTCAAGAGACGGATCGATTTTGACGCCGTTTTTCTCCAGATATTGGCTCATTGCGGGGAAATCCATGCTAGTCCCTCCTGCTTAGGTGCATAAGCAATATTGCGATGTCGGCGGGATTTACTCCCGAGATGCGGCTCGCCTCACCGATGGTGAGCGGCCTCACCTTGCTGAGCTTGTCCCTCGCCTCGAGGCGGAGCCCATCCATATGAATATAATCCACGCCTTCGGGTATGGCCATCCCCTCCTTGGCGCGGCTATGCTCGATCATCTTCTCCTCTTTGGCGATGTAGCCCTCGTACTTGACCTCGGTCTGGACCGAGAGCCGCTCATCGAAGTCGAGGCCGAGCGCCTCCAATTCGGGGATGAGGGGGATCAGGCGGGAGAGCTCGAAGCGCGGCCTCCGCAAGACCTCGGCCCCCTTATAGCCGACCTCGGTCCTCGGATAGCCCTGCTCCTGGAAGTAGTCGTTAAGCCCCTTCTTGTCGGGGATGATCTCCGTGGCGAGTATCCTCTTCGCCGCATCTATCCTCCCCCGCTTCCGCAGGAACCTCGAATAGGCATCGTCGTCGACCAAGCCGATCCGATGGCCGATGCCCAGCAGGCGCTCGTCGGCATTGTCGTGGCGCAGCAGCAGCCGGTGCTCGGCCCGCGAGGTCAAAAGCCTATAAGGCTCCTCGGCCCCTTTGGTGACCAGGTCGTCCACCATGACCCCGATGTAGGAGTTGTCCCTGGTCAGGAGCAGCGGCTTCCTTCCAAGCAACGAATTCGCGGCGTTTACCCCGGCCAATAGGCCCAGCCCCGCCGCCTCCTCGTACCCGCTGGTACCGCAGATCTGCCCGGCGACATAAAGGTTCTCTAGCGACTTCACCTGGAGCGTCGAGTCGAACTGTAAGCTCTGCAGGGCGTCGTATTCTATCTGATAGGCGTATTTTAGGATCTTGGCGTTCTCCAGCCCCGGCAGCGAGTGCACCATCTCCTCCTGCAGCTCCCGCGGCATGCCCGTGGAGAATCCCTGGAGGTAGATGGAGTCGCCGCCCTCGAATTCCGGCTCGAGGAAAAGCTGGTGCCGCGGCTTGTCGGCGAAGCGCACCACCTTGCTCTCGATCGAAGGGCAATAGCGCGGACCGTTGGAGGTGATCAGCCCGTTGAAAAGCGCCGATTCCCTAAGATTGTCCTTTATGATCTCGATGGTCTTGGGGGAGGTGTATATCAAATAGCAGGGAAGCTGGTCGCTCAGCGGCGTGAAATGGGTCGTCGAAAAGGAAAACCGCAGCGGGTCGTCGCTGCCCAGCTCGACCTCGCCTTGGCTGAAGTCGATGGTCTTCCTGTCCAGCCTCGGGGGCGTGCCGGTCTTGAGGCGGAACGTCCTCACGCCGAGTGAGTTCAGGCTCTCGGTCAGCCCATGGCTCGCGCTTTCCCCGTCCGGCCCCTGGTCGATGCACTCCTTGCCGCGGATGACCTTCGAGTCGAGGTAGGTGCCGCAGGTGAGTATCGTTTTGCGCGCAAAAACCCGCTCACCGGAAGCAAGCTCGACCCCGATGACCGATTTCCCTTCGGCAAGAAGCCGCTTGGCCTCGCCCTGAAGTATGGTGAGGTTCGGCGTATTGGCCAATAGGGATTGGACATACTCGGGGTAGCCCCGCTTGTCCTGCTGGGAGCGCAGGCACTGGACGCCCGGCCCCTTGGCGGTGTTGAGCATCTTCATCTGCAGCGGGTGGTGGTCCGCCGCCTTTCCCATCAGCCCCCCAAGGGCGTCGACCTCGCGGACGACGATCCCCTTGGCCGATCCGCCGATATGAGGATTGCACGGCATGTTGCCGATCATCTTCGGATTAAGGGTAAGCAGGCACGTCGAAAGCCCGAGGGCGGCGCAGGCATGGCTTGCCTCCACCCCGGCGTGACCCCCACCGACTATCAAAGCGTCGAAATGCCGATCCATCAGCCGATCGACCCGACCATGTCCAGCTTTATCAGCTGGTTGAGCTCGACGGCGTATTCCATCGGCAGCTCCTTGGAGAACGGCTCGATGAATCCCATGACTATCATCTGGGTCGCCTCCTTCTCGGAGAGCCCGCGGCTCATCAGGTAGAACAGGCGCTCCTCGGATATCTTGGAAACGGTAGCCTCGTGCTCGATATACGAGTCGCCGTTCCTGATCTCGTTGGTCGGGATGGTGTCCGAGCTCGAGACGTCGTCGAGGATAAGGGTGTCGCACTCGACGTGGCTTTTGGCTCCCAAAGCCCCATCCATATGGCGGACGGTGCCGCGGTAATTGGCCTTGCCCCCGCCTTTGACGATCGACTTGGAGATTATGGTGGAGGAGGTGTCCTTGCCGAGGTGGATCATCCTGGCCCCGGCGTCCTGGTATTGGCCCTTGCCGGCCACGGCGATGGATATGCAGTTGCCCTTCGCCCTATCGCCGGCGAGGATGCAGCCGGGGTATTTCATGTTGACCATCGACCCGATGTTGCCGTCTATCCACTCCATCAGCCCGTCTTCCTCGACGTAGGCGCGCTTGGTCACCAGGTTGACGATGTTGTTCGACCAGTTCTGGACGGTCGAGTAGCGACACTTGGCGCCTTTGCCGACGAAGATCTCGACCACGGCGGCGTGCAGCGATTCCTTCGAATAGATCGGGGCGGTGCAGCCCTCGACGTAGTGGACGTCGGCCCCGTCGTCGACGATGATGAGCGTCCGCTCGAACTGGCCGGTCTTCTCGTTATTGATGCGGAAGTAGCTCTGCAGCGGCTTCTCGAGGTGGACCCCTTTGGGGACGTAGATGAACGAGCCGCCGCTCCAGACGGCCCCATTCAAGGCCGAGAACTTGTTGTCGGCGTAGGGCACGATGGTGTTGAAGTACTTTTTGAATATCTCGGGGCAGGTCTTCAGGGCCATGTCGGTCGAAAGGAATATGACGCCCTTCTCCTGCACTTCCTTGAGCATGTTGTGGTAGACGACCTCCGACTCATATTGGGTCGAGACGCCGGCTAGGTACTTCTGCTCGGCCTCGGGGATGCCAAGGCGCTGGAAGGTGTTCTTGATGGTCTCCGGGACGTCGTTCCAGTCGGTCTCCTCCTTCTTGGAGGGGCGGGTGAAGTAGGTGTAGGAATCGAAGTCGAGGAAGCTCAGGCCCGGGCCGAAGGAAGGCATGCGCATGACCTGGAAGGCGCGCAGGCTCTTGAGGCGGAACTCCAGCATCCAATCCGGCTCGCCCTTGGCCTTCGATATCTCGCGGACCACTTCCTCGGACAGTCCTTTGCCCGTGTTGAAAACCGAGACGTCCTCGTCCTTGAAGCCGTATTTGTAGTCCTCGCCTATCTTCTTGATGTCCTCATTTGCCATGGTTTTCCTCCAATAGGCCCTTGAAGGCGTCGTAGGCGATGGTGGCGCAGTGGATCCTGGCGGCCTGCTTCGAGGTGTTCATGAAGGCCAGCGCCTCATCGAGCACCGAGGCGTCGTAAGGCTCCTCGTGGATCATCTTGAGGTATTGGTCGATGACGTAGAGGGCGCCGAACTTGTCCTTGCCGATGAGCAGGTCGCAGAGGATGTCCGAGCTCGCGGTGGTGATGGAGCAGGCCACCCCGTCCCAGCAGGCATCTTTGACCCGCCCGTTCTCGTCGTAAGTCAGGAAAACATCGATGTCGTCGATGCAGTTGACCGATTCGCTATGGGCGGTGAGCGACTTGGGATCGACCGATTTCCGCTTGTGGCGCGGGTTGGCGCAGTGATCCATTATGATTTCCCGCATTATCTCGGGGGTCAGTTCAATGGAAGTAGGCATTAAGGTACTCCTCCTTGCATTTGGCGATGGCTTCGACCAAGGCGTCTATATCCTCCTTGGAGGTGTAGAAATAGGTCGAGGCCCGGATGGTGGCGGTCGTGTTAAGGAAGTCGATGAGGATCTTCGCGCAGTGGTTCCCGCTTCTTACGGCGATGCCGCGGGAATTGAAGTAGGTCGCGGCGTCCTGGGCGAACACCCCGTTGACGTTGAATGTGATGATCCCGGATTCGGAATCGGCGTTGTAGATGGTGGCCGCGCCGGTCTTATCGATCTGCTGCACGGCATAGCGCTTTAGCTCGGCCTCGTGGGCCCTTATCCTGTCCATCCCAATCGAGGAGACGAAGTCGACCGCGGCCCCCAGCCCCACTATCCCCTCGAGGTTCTGCGTCCCGGCCTCAAAGCGAAGCGGGGGCTGCAGATAGTTGACGTCGCCGCACATGTCGAACTTGGCGTTCATGCCGCCGCCGGTCATGAACGGATCGGTCTTCTGCAGCAATTCAAACTTGCCATAGAGCACGCCGATGCCGGTCGGGCCGCACATCTTGTGGCCGGAGAACGATAGGAAATCGATCCCCATCTGTTTAACGTCGGTGTTGATGTGGGGGACCGACTGGGCCCCATCGACGACCATGAGGGCGCCGCCGTCGTGGATTATCTTGGATAACTCTTTCAAGGGCGCGATGAAGCCCAAAACGTTGGTGACGTGGGCGATGCAGACCAGCTTGACGTGGGGGTTCATGGCCTTGGCAAGGTTCTCCGGGGTCAGCCTTCCCTCCTCATCTAACGGGATGTAGCCGATCTTGCAGCCGGTCATCTCCGAGACCTTGAACCACGGCAGCACGTTGGAGGCGTGCTCGGCCTGGGTGATGAGTATCTCGTCGTCCTTGGTCAAAAACTTCGCCCCATAGCCGAAGGCGACGAGGTTGATGGAGCCGGTCGTGCCCGAGGTGAAGACGATCTCGGTCGGGTCGGCGTTGATGAACTTGGCGATCTTCTCCCTGACGTGGAGCACGGCCATGTCCATGTCATAGCAAAGGTCGTAGTCCCCGCGGTGGGAGTTGGAGGTGTGGTTGGTGTAATAGCCCTCCACGGCCTTCAGGACCGAATAGGGCTTGAAGGTGGTCGAGGCGTTGTCGAGCCAAACAAGCGGCTTGTCCTGCATCTTCACCTTATTGACGAACATCGGGAATTGCTCCCGGATCTTCGCTACGTCTAGCAAATCTTCTTTCATAGGGCCTCCTCGACCCGGCTTTCGACCTTCTTTTTAAGCCCCTCATCGGTAAGATGCGACAGTATCGGGGTGAGGTAGCCGAGGGTGATGAGCTTCCTGGCTTCCTTCTCGGGCAATCCGCGGGACAGCATATAGAACAGGTGGTCGTCGTTCATCCTGCCGACGGTCGCGCCGTGGCTGGCGGAGACGTCGTTCTCGTCGATCTTGAGGATCGGGAAGCATTTCCCGTCCGCCTCCTTGCCGAAGACGATGATCTTCGCCTCTTGGCGGGTGGAGGATTCCTTGCAGCCGCGCTCTATCTTGGAGACGCCGGAGAATACCAGCTTCGAGCTGTCCTTGGCCAGGCCGTAGTTGCTGACCTGCCCCTGGCTTTTGCGGCCGAGGTGGATGCAGGACACGTCGAATTCCTTCTTGTCCTGGTTGCGCGAGAAAGACGACAGGTTCCATTCCAGGCTCGCGCCTTCCTGCAAATTGACCGTGACCTTGAATTTGCCAGATCCGACCGAGAAATCGGCCAAGGCGGCGTTGACGCGGGCGGATTTGCCGACGTTGATGTTTATCTCCCCGGGGACGAAGTCGGAAAGAAGGGCCAGGTTGATGTCGAGCGACTCGCCTTCCTTCACCTCGATGTCCTGGCGAAGCAATTGCGCGTCCAAAAGGGTGATGGGGCTCATTTGGACTCCTTAGTGGCCGCGACCCTGGTGGCGCAGACCCCGATGGAGACCTTGTTCATGCTCTCGACCGGCTTGGCGATCTCGATCCCAAGCTCGCGCTTGATCCACTCGTAGCCCTCGGAGTCGATGCGGGAAATGACCTCGGGCCCGCCGGTGACGGCGACCTTGCCATTGACTATAACCGCCGCGCGGGTCGGGTGGATGAGCGAATAAAGCCTGGCGTAGTGGCTCACGACCAGGAACGACTTGCCCTTCTCCTGCTGCTTCCTGATGCACTCGGAGACGGTCTGCATAGCGTCGACGTCGAGGCCGGAGTCGATCTCGTCAAGCATCGCGAGGGTCGGGTTTAGCAGGATCATCTGCAGTATCTCCGAGCGCTTCTTCTCGCCGCCGGAGAATCCCTCGTTGAGGTTGCGGTTGCTCATCTGGAAGGGGATGCCGACCTCTTTGTACCCATTCTGCAGGGCGGTGTAGAACTCAAATAGCGACATCGGCTTCTCCCGCCTTGCGTTCATCGCCGCCTTGAGGAAGTCGGCCGAGTTGACGCCTGGGATCTCCGGGGGTATCTGCATCGCGAGGAACAGGCCGGCCTTAGACCGCTCGTCGACGCTTAGTTTCAGCAGGTCCTGGCCCTTGAAGGCTATCGAGCCGGATTCGACGGTGAAGGCGGGGTTGCCCATGATGGTGGAAAGCAAGGTCGACTTGCCATGCCCGTTGGGGCCAAGCAAAGCCAGCGTCTCTCCTTCCTCGAGATTAAGGTCGATCCCATCGAGGATTTTCTTCCCCTGAACCGACACATGTAGGTTTCTTATTTCCAATAACGACATAGCGTAAGCTCCTTAAAAGCGTACCTATTCTATCCACCTCCACCTTGGTGGGCAACTAAGATGATAACTAACACAAAGAATTTATTCTTTGCCCGAGGGGACGGAAGAAAGGATTCGCCGCTCGGCGCCCAATCAGGCCCAAGGGGGCGCCGCCGCGGTTTTGAAAGCTCGAATTTGGCTGTTTGATAAAGCGAAAACGCGCAACGCGATATAGGGGTTTTGCGAGGAAAACGGACCCCGAGATTGGATTTTTGACGGGGTTTTGCGGAAGGGATTCGCGGGGTTTCGGCCAAGATTTCAAACGGGGCGAGACATGGAGTTGGGTCGAGGGAAAACTGCTTACCCGATTTTGCCGCTCAAAGATATATCTTTGGGGGCACTGCTGCGCCGTTTTGCCCATTTGGCTTCAAAAAGGCAGACGGCAGCGGGTTTTCACCGCTCGAAAAAAAGGTTGTAACAATACTTGTTAAAGAATATCATAAACACGCTACGTTCAGACGAAGGAGGAACGAGTCCAGTATGAAAAAAGCAAAACTCACCCTCGGACTTGTCGGCGCCTTGGTTGCAAGCGGTGCGTTGGCCGCCTGCAATGAGGTCACCTACAGCGAGGGCGTGGTGCTGACTTACACGGACGCAACCGGGAAAGTCACCCGGTACACGGCTGAGGACCTATTCGGGGATTACCTCAACTCGGCCAGCTCCGCGAGCACCGCGTTTTCAAAAGTACAGGAAGTCTTGATCCGCAATTACTTCCAGCAGCCGGCTCAGGCTAATGCCTTGGCCCAACTCAAAACAAAGGCCCAGAACGCCGTCAACGGCATCAAGGACCAGGCCCAATCCAATGCCAATACCAACGGCACGACCTACCAGGAGGAGTTCGAGGCCCTTCTAAAGAGCAACGGCGTCGACAACGTCGATGAGCTGCTCGAGAAGGAGCTTTACGATCTCGAGGAGGAACAGTACCGCACCAACTATTACACCCAGGCGAACCTCAACGCCATCCGCGATGGCACGATCTGGGAGAACCTGAAGACCGAAGAGGCCGAAGCGGAATTCGGCCCCGTCACCGATGGCTACCTGAAGACCAAGATGCCCTACCACGTCTCGCACATCCTGGTCGACTTCGCCTCGGCCGAGAGCAACAACGTAACCGAAGCCACCATCTCCGCCGCCGAGAGCAAAAAGCTCTCCGACGTAATCAAGGAGCTCGCCGGCGCCGACAACGGCAACAACGCGGGGACTTCCGTTTCCGCTCAGAGGCTGAGCTTCGGCTCCATCGCCTTCAACCTCTCCGACGACACCGGCTCGAGCACCAACTACGGCGACCTCGGCATCATGGATCTGTCCACCGAGTACGTTCCGGAGTTCAAACTCGGGGTGTATGCCTATGATGCCCTCTATTCCAGCGCGCACAATGACGATTACGCCAATTCGCTCAAGGGCAACCTGCTCCCGAGCACCGATGCCGAAACCGAATTCGGCGGCACCGTCATCGACCAGTTCAAGAAGCGCGGCATCGGCTATATCCCCTATGGCGCAGCCGTCGCGCTAGGCGATCCAAGCATCTCCTACATCCAGAACGAGAACGGCGAGCCCGACCTTGGCTATGAGGTCAACGACAACTCCGCGACCTACTATCCTAGGAACATCCTGTTCAACAAATACTTCAACAACCATCAGATCGCCGTCGTCGTCCCGACCAGGGTCGAGACCAACGACTTCCTCGAAGGAAAAGGAGGCGTCACCGCCGATTCCGTCGCCTACGACTTCGAGAAGGAGACCGATGAGAACGGCAATCCGGAAGTCAAGGGAACCCTCGATGAATATTACGCGAGGCTTCCGGGCTTCTCCTACGACACCAGCGATGTCTTCCCTGACCTAGGCTACAACGTCCTTACCAACGAGAAGGGCCAGATCATCCTAGCCGTCCGGGCCGGCACCTCCGACTACCAGGGCATCCACTTCATCGTCGTCGACCGCTCGGCCCTCGATGAGTACGTCGTGAACGACGACGACGGCACCATCAAGGCCATCACCGAGGAGACTTACAACGCCCAGAAGGGCACTGAGAACGTCACCAGCCTCAGCGATTACTGGGCGATGCTGGAGCCCAACCGCATCCCCTCCAACCCAAATGCGGTCACCGAGGAGAACAGCGCCTCCTATTATCCTTATTATGTGCAGGACGGGAAGGCCGTCGCCAAGAGCACCTTCGTCAATAAGCTCGTCAGCGCCGACTCGACCTACGCCAGCCGCAAGGACGACGTCGTCGACGCGGTCAAGAACTACGATTCCAACATCAACACCTACATGTTCCAGGAGCTGCTCGACGGCACTTCCGCGAACGGTAAGATCACCTTCAACGACTCCAACCTCGAGGAGCTCATCACCAGCTACATCAAGTCGGTCAGGATCAAGTCGCTAACCGACACCCAGGATTCCTTCGATCAGGATTGGATCGATTACGCCAATTACCTGCAGCAGCAGGATCAGGCCAGGAAGATGAACGAACAGGGCAGCCAGGCCCTCATCTCCGAGACCTGCGCGATTGGCTACACCTCAGACGCTGCCCGCAACGGCACCGGCATGTGGGGTGAAGGAGGAGCTTGCTACGATGGAAAATAAATTCAAGGCATTCGCCCTATCGGCGCTGGCCTGCGCCACCATGGGGCTCGCTTCCTGCTCGACCATTGAGGCCGAGCTTCCGACCAACATCCAGGATGAGCCGATACTCAACCTGGATGGCGTCGTCAACAACGACCTGCAGCAGATCTACGAAGCGCTGGTCACCAACGGCGACACCAATTCCGAGAGGGTCCTCAACAACATTCTGACCCTCTACGCGAAGACCCTATTCGGCGACTTCTACGGCGAAGGCGGCCTCTATGAGGCTTCCCTAGACGACGCCAAGCTCACCGCCTACGTCGGCTCCCACGCCATCTTCGGCGAGGGCGAGACCGGCAAGAAGAACGCCAAGGCCTTCATCAACCACATCATCGATTCGATCAAGACCCAGATGTGGTCCGTGGTCCAGAACACCACCTACCAGAAGAACTCGGTCTTCCTCGAGGAGAAGTTCTACAACGCCCAGCTCGCTGAGCTATATAAGCTAGGCGAGGTCGCCGACTTCAAAGAAGTCGAGCTCGACGGGGAGCTGACCTACAAGGACGTTGAGCTCTACTTCACCGACATGTTCAACACCTACAAGGACTACATCGAGAGGTCCTTGCTGCCGACCATCTACCGCACCGCGCTGGTCGAGCGCTACATCATCGACAACAACTACGGCGTCCTCGGCCGCTCCTACGCCAGGAAGGTCCAGTTCATCGCCCTTCCGGACGTTGAGGACTACGACTTCGCGACCCAGCGCCTCGTCCGCTCCTACGCCAAGCTCGTCTTGGCCAATACGGACGCCGAGGAGAAGTACCGCGACCTCCACTACCTCGACAAGCTCTACAAAGGCTACTTCGAGGACGCTGAGGAATTGGCCTTCGCCAAGACCATCTACGCCGATGCCGGCTTCACCGAGATAGCGGCAAAGACCGATACCCTCAACACCTACGAGGAAACCACCTACGGCGACATCGCCATGGACTACAACGCGATCTCCGACGACCGCAACATCGTCGGCACCGCGACCGACTTCACCAACTCCGGCGCCTACACCAAGCAGGTCGGGTTGCTGCTGAAGACCCGCGAGACCATGGCCACCAGCCACGTCACCGAGGGATGGTACACCTCGACCAGCCTGTCCAACCTCGCCTCCTCGATCTCCACCAGGCTATTCAAGATAACCGTGGCCAACGAGGTCGACCGCGAAGGCGCCGCCGAGAGCAACGCCCACGGCAGCTTCGGCTGGTACGTCAACGGCTCCTACTACATGGTCCCCGAGACCTATGAGCAGGGCGAGGCCTACCCGTATTGCATCTACGACAAGGATTCCTCAACCTGGTACATCGTCAGGGTCAACGAGGCCGTCAAGGCCCCGAAGCTCGTCCTCGGCGGAGACGCCAGCTACGAGAACATCGCGGGCAAGGACATCTACGAGATCATGTACTCTGTCGCCGGGCTCGTCAGCGGAACCGAATCCTACCAGAAGGCCGCCAACCAGCACTACGTCGAAAAGATGGCGATCGCCTACCACGACGATTACGTCTACGACTACTTCAAGGCCACCTTCCCCGACCTATTCGACTGATTAGGTCTATAATTAGGGCAAGCGCAAAGCTTGCCCTTTTCTTCTAAGGAGAGAAACATGAAAGACGTATTCTGCAGAATCATCGCGGGCGAATTGCCCTGCAACAAGGTGTACGAGGACGATGAGGTTATAGCCATCCTCGACGCCTCGCAGACCACCAGGGGCCACACCTTGGTCATGCCCAAGGCCCACTGCTCCTCTATATTGGATTGCCCCGCCGAGACAATGCACAAGGTCTACGACGTCGCCAGGCGCATCGGCCAGGCCATGGTCATGGTGCTCGGGGCCAAAGGGGTCAACATCCTCACCAACTGCGGCGAGATGGCCGGGCAGAGCGTCCCCCACTTCCACGTCCACGTCATCCCCCGCTACGCGGCCGGGGAAGGCGGATTCCAGATCACGATGAAGGGTCAGGACACCTCGAAGATGAACCTGCCCGCCCTGGCGCTCGACATCGAGAAGGCCCTCGGCAAATAAGGCAAAATAAATCCCCGGTCTGAAGTGAGCCCCAAATGTTGGACAAACCAACAGGAGGGGCTTTTCTCATATGAGGTACACGAAGGAATTCAAATTAGAATGCATCAGAAAGTATAAAGCGGGTGAGCGCATCGATGATCCTGGAGGGTGCAGGCATAAGACCTTTTGGGGTACGGTCTTAGAGTGGGTCCGGATCTACGACGCCATGGGCGAAATCGGCTTGGAGCACAAGAAGCCGAAGCGGTCATGGCAGGACAAACTGGGCATGATAGAGCGGGTTTCCAACGGGGAATCCATCAAATCCGTCGCCATCTCCAACGGCATAAAGGGCTGCCTTCTCTCCAGGTGGTGCAGAATATACCGAAAATCCGGCATCGACGGATTAAAATTGGATAGACGAGGGAGGCCCGCCAAAACGATGAAGAAGCCTAAGACATCCAGCGGATCGGAAGCCAAAGAGGGGCTGGAGAAGGAGATCGAGTATCTCCGCGCGGAGAACGAATACCTAAAAAAACTAAATGCCTTAGTTCAAAAAAGGAAGGGCCGACAACCGAAGAGAAAGCAAAGGTTATCGTCGAACTAAGGCAATCATATAAACTCAGCGTCCTTCTTAAGGTTTCGGGGGTCAAAAAAGCAACGTTCTTCTACACGGCCAACAAGGTTGGCAAAGACGTCAAAAACAAAGAGATCTTCGAGCAAATAAAGGAAATATACCATCAGAACAAAGGGAGATACGGCTACAGGAGAATATTGCTTGAATTGGCCAACAGGGGATACAGGGTCAACCACAAAAAGATCAAAAGGATAATGTCCTTGCTCAATATCCACGGCATCGCGCCCAGAGGGAAATACAGCTCCTACAAAGGCGACCGGAACGGAGCTTGCGAGAACCTTCTCCTCAGCAAGGCCGTCGATGGGGGGAGGCATGGAACGACCTGCAAAAGGGACTTCTCGACCGCGGCGTGCAACCAAAAATGGACAACCGACGTTTCTGAATTCCGCATCGCGGCGGGCAAACTGTACCTATCCCCGATTCTGGATATGCATAACCGCGAAATCGTGGCGTTCAGCATATCCAGAAGCCCAAACTTCAGCCAAACGACCGATATGCTGAGGAAGGCGTTCGCCAAACACCGGAACCTGGAGGGGCTGATCCTCCACAGCGATCAGGGATGGCAATATCAAATGGAGTTCTACCGCGAAGAGCTCAAAAAGCGCGGCATCAGGCAATCAATGTCCAGAAAAGGGAATTGCCTGGACAATTCGCCCATGGAGAACTTCTTCGGGGTCATGAAAAACGAGATGTTCTATGGGCATGAATACGAATTCAAGTCGCTGGACGAATTGGAAAAAGCGATGAGGAAATACATTGAATATTACAACAACGAAAGGATAACGGAGAAAACAAAAGGGCTGCCTCCATTGGCTTATAGACAGCAGCCCTTTGCTCAACTAGGATATTAGAAGCAAGTCCAACATTTGGGTCTCACTTCAGTCTCGGCCGGGGATTTTTTATTTGGCGAGGTCTTCCTTCTCTTCCTCTAAGCTCGTGCCGGAGGGGGCATGGGAGTCGCTGGCGTAGGTCGGCTTGTAGAAGTAGCGGTCATCCATGTTGAACAGCCGCGCGGTGGTCTCGCCGTTGGCGATTGTGGAATAGGCCTTGTCGAGGATCATCATCTTGGCGTCCATATCGTCGATCATCGAGACGATGAGCGATTCGCGGGTCACCGGGAGCACCGGGGAGCCGAACTCGGCCTTGCCATGGTGCGACAGCATGATGTGCTCCATGATGAGGGCGAGCTCCTTGTCCTTGTATAGCGGGCTGTCCGGGGTCTTCTCCTTCTCCGGGAGGTTATCGAAGTCGTGCATCCCGACCTCATGGGCGGCGTCGTAGACCAAGGCGAACCCGATGCTCACGTGGCCGAGAAGCTTCCCCTCAAGGGTGAACTGGCAAGCCTGCGGGCTCGACAGCTCGACGGTCTTGCCGATGTCGTGGATGAGGGTGCCGGCGATGACCACGTCGCGGTTGAGGCTCTTATAGACCGAGCACACCTTCGCGGCCACGTCGGTCATGGTGATGGAATGGTATAGCAGCCCGGAGACGAAATCGTGGTGGTTCCTGACCGCTCCAGGCCAGGAGAGGTATTTGCCCTCGCTGTTGGATATGACCTTCTTGACGAGCTCGCGCAGCTTCTTGTTGCCTATAGAGTCGATGTAGGCGTTTAGCTTCGCCTCCAGTTCCTTCTCGCTGACCGGGGAGGACAGCAGGAAGCGCGACCAGTCGATGTTGTCCGCGGCGACCTTGGCGCAGGAAAGGACCTTCATCTGCAGCGATTTCTGATATAGGAGCACCTCGCCTTGAACCTCGACGATGCTGCCCCGCACGATCGTCTCCTCGTCCTCGGGGAAGACGTCCCACTTCTTGGCGTCGATGGTCCCGGTGGAATCCTGCAGGGTAATCGAAAGGTAGTTCTTGCCTTTGCCCGAGACGCATTTGCGGCTGTCGGCGACCAGGAACTGCCCAAAGCAGTGGTCTCCATCGCGCAGATCTTTGATGCTCATGATTTCTCCTCCATCTTCATGACGACTTCGTCGTAATCGTATCCTTTGCGCAGCAAGTAGGCGAATATCTTACTCCGCAGCTCATATCCCTCGTATTTGCGGCCGTATTTGGTTTTGGCCTCTTCGTAGGCCTTGTCAAGCTGAAGCTTCTGCTCCTGCTCGCTAGAGGCGGTAATCGCCTGCTTGGCGGCCTGGTAGGCAACCTCGGAGTCGAAGCCGCGCTGGCGCAGGCTCGATATGGCGTCCCCGAGCTTCTTGGAATATGGCTGCTTGGCCTTCCGGCGGTTGAGCGTCTCGGAGTAGGCTATGGCCTTCTCCATCTCCTTGTCGACCGGGAACTCGAGCTTGCTGAGCACCGATTCCGGCACGCCTTTGGAGCGCAGCTTGAACAGGACCTTGTTCTTCCCATACAGCCGAAGCGAGGCGACGTCCTCGGCGTAGGTCTTCGCGTAGAGGACGTCGTTGATGCGCCCCGCGTCCTGCAGCCGCTTCAGTATCCTTCCAGCCTCTTCCTCGGAGGCGCCCCGGCCGAGCAGCTTGTCCTTGAGCTCCCGGTAGGTGTAGTTCTCCTTTCTTAGCAAGGAGAGGGCATAGGCGTAGCAAGACGACTGCTTGACCCTTTCGGACAGCTGCTTGAGCTCGCCGTAAGACACCTCCTTCCCCTCATAGAGGTAGAAGTCGGTGAAATCATCGGGGGAAAAAGATAGCTTGAGCCCCGATTCGAAGCTGACGGCCACTTCCTTCTTCTTGGCTTTGACCGAGACTATTTTGTCACCAATGCTTTTTGTAGACACGAGAGTACACCTTGTAGACGTTTTCGTAGAATTTCTCCATCGAATAGGGGGCGATGGACGAGAAGGCATCCGAGATTATCCTCCGCCGGCTTTCCGCTGAAAGGTCCATGATGAGCTTCAGCTTGGCGCAGACGTCCTCCTCGGAGAGGAAGAAGAAGCCGGTCTTGCCGTCCTCTATGGTGCCGGAGAGGTTGTCGTCGTAGCGGGCGAGGACCGGGAGCGAGCTGGCCATGGCCTCCATGAAGGTCAGCCCCTGGGTCTCGGTCAGCGATGCCGAGACGAAGGCATCTCCTAAATGATAATACATTTGGGTCTTGTCGGGGGACACTTTGCCGGTGAAGGTCACGTGGTCGGCGATGCCAAGGGAATCGGCAAGCTCCTTTAGCTCATCCTCGGCCGGGCCCCAGCCGGTGATTACGAGCCGGCTCTTCCGCTCGCCCTTATATTGCTTCAGGAACCGGGCGTAGCCCGATATCACCACGTCGATGCTCTTCTCCTTGGCGATCCGGCCAAGGGAGAGCAGCACGAACTCATCCTCGGCGATGCCGAGCTTCTTCTTCAATCGCTTGGTCTCGGACTTGTCCTCGCGGGAGACGTCGAACCGGTCGAACTCGATGCCGGTCGGGATGACCGAGATGGTGGCGTCCAGCCCGATGGACCTAAGGTAATCCTTGGTCTTGAGGCTCGGGGCGATGAATTCATCGTATATCATCTGCTTGCCGCGGAAGTAGAACCTGATTATCTGCCTTGCGAAGCGGTCGAAATGGCCTTTGGTGAAGTAATAGGCGTAATCCTCATAAAGCGTATGGAAGGTATATACCGAACCGATATGCAGTTTGGAAGCCGAAAGCTGCCCGAATATCGAGACCCCGGCATCGTGCTGGACGTGGACCACGTCGGGGCGGAATGAGGCGATTATCGCCATGGCCTTCGAGGAATAGAAAGACGACGCCCTATAGCCATATAGCTTCTTCAGCTTGAGGCCAGGCAGCCTGATGACCCCATCCTCGTAGCTAAGCTCCTGCCCAAAGGGGTTGGTTGTCACCACCAATACGGAATGGCCGTGATCGATGAGGGTTTTGCGCAGGTTATACGTCGAGGTCGCGACCCCATTTATCTCAGGCGGATAGGTATCGGAGAACAGCGCGATGTTCATATTGACCAATACTCCCAGTCGTCGGACTCTTCCTTGCGGCCCCGGTTCTTCCTCTTCGGCTTAGCCGGCTTCTTGGGCTTGATTGCGGGCTCTTTCTTAGCCTCTGGCTCATCCTTGCCCTTCGGCAGGTCCTCATCCAGAGGCAGGTATATCTCGCCATCGCCCTTCCTGCCCCTGAGGGCCGAGGTAATCTTCTTCTGCAAGGCCCTCCTGGAGAGCTGGCGAGTCTCGTAAAGCGTGTCGGATGACTTCTTCCGCTCGTCGAAGGTCGCGAGCTGGAGGTCGACGAAGGTCTGCCGGTTGGCGTAATGTATCGGCTCCTTCGGACGGGACCGGTAGAAGGCGGCGACCAATCCGGATATCAGGAACATTATGTGGAAGGTCGCGGCCCTCCATATTATCTGGGTGGAGTTGAGGATTACCGAGTTTGGGGTCGCCGAGAAATAGCCGTTGAAGATGGCGTTGTAGAAGAACTCGGAAACGCCGGCCGATCCCGGCAGCGGGATTATGCCGGTCACCATCTGGTGGAACGCGGAGCGGAAGACGCCGTCCATGAGCACCCCAAAATTGAAATCGGTGAAGGCCTGGACCGCCATGCCGGCGAAATATGGCACGCTCGAGCGCAGCACGATCATCGACGAGAAGAAGACGATCTGCAGGATGAGCACCGGGATGTTCGACATAAGCCGCCGCAGTTCGATCTTGAAGTTCTCGACCTGCACCCTGATCGATTCCCTGGCCTTATCGGGGTTCTTAACGATCCTTATCTTGGCCAGGAAGCCGATGACGTAGTGGATGATGAAATTGTGGAAACGGTGGGAGAAGCTCATGACGATCAGCAGGAAGATGACCGAGATGTTGAGCAGGAACCCCAAAATGACGATCGGCCAGATGGGGATGGAAAACTGCCAGCCGAAGATGTTGAAGGGGATGTCGGGGATCGAGAGAATGGTGTTCATCTCCACGAAGAAGGCGACCAAGTCGAAGACGATCAGCACGAATTGGTAGATTATGAACCACATCACGAAGATGGAGGCCCCGTTGGATACCGGCACGCCTTGGCTCTTCAAGGTGTAGACCTGCATCACTTGCCCGCCGGACGAACCCGGGGTCACATTGGAGTAGAACTGCCCCACCAGCGAGCAGGCGAGCCCTTGGTGGAACCGGTATTTCTTAGTGTAAAGCCTGCAGAACACCAATATTATCAAGGCATCGACGCAATATGAGAGCAGCACTATCCCCATGATGAGCAGCAGGTATTGCCACTTGGAGCTCAATATGGTGTCGACGACCTCGTTGAAGTTGCCGTACAGGGCGAAGAAAAGCGAAAGGCCGGTCGCCAGCAAGACGATCAAGAGGTAGATGACGTATTTAAGGTTGCCGTTTCTTTTTTTGGGCCTAGGGCTGGTGAATTCTTCGTCCATCGGCTGCTATTTTAGCCTATTAGGCTAAGGGAATGAAGCCGCTAAGGCTCCTTCGAGAAGGTTTTGAAGTACTGGATGAAGGTCTCGATGAGCTGGGATGAGGTGATGTCGCGCCCTTCGCCGACCCATCTTCTGAACATGCCGACGCATCCGTATACCAGGAAGGTGACGAAGTACCGGGTCATCTTCTGGTTGCTGCAGAAATCGCTCAGGGAGAGCAGAACCGGCTCGATCTCCCTCACTATCTTGTTGACGAAGTGGGATTCGGTGGCGTTGAGAATCGTCGACAGCGCCTCGGCGTTCTTCCTGATGTATACGCCTATGTGGTAGACGACCGCGGAGCTTGAGGAGATGTTGGCCATCATGATCGAGCGCAGGTCCTCGATCACGCCGTCCTCGGCTTGGTAGACGACCTCGGAGATATTGTCGAAGTGCAGGTAGAAAGTCGAGCGCGAGATGTCCACGCTCTTGCAAACGTCCGTCACCGATATGTCAGCAATCGATTTGTGACGGAGGATCTTCAGGACCGCATCCTTGATCCGGGCCCTGGTTTTGGAGGTTCTCCTATCCTGCATTTCTGTACATATGTAGTTTAATAGACAAATTGGCAAAAATGTAGTCTAATATGCTGCTTCACAAAGCAAAAACCACCAAAAGCCCCTATTTATCGGGTTTTTGGTAGATAAACACTGATGCCGATTTTGATGGCGATTGGACAAGGTGTCCTGTTTTATATGTCCTTCTTCATCGTTTTGGCGCTGGTCTTGGCAATCACCTTGCGGCTGACGAAGCGCGAGGCGAACAAGGTAAGCTTGTTCTTGAACCCAATGACGGCGAGCGACTTGCCCTTGTCCGACATCTTGACGCCATAGGATGCGACGTATTCAGAGGATAACGGCTTAATCTTGGAGAAGGTGTAGTCGTTATGGGCCTTGCCGACGAACCCGGACTTGAACGGCGGCGGGCAGAGGGTCAGCAGGTGGACGTTGGTCTTCCTTAGCTCAAACGAAATCGACTCGCCAAGAAGCAGGAGAAATCCCTTGGTGGCGTGGTAGGTGCACATATAGGGCCCTGGGTAGAACCCGGCAATCGAGGATATGTTGATGATGTGGCCCTCATCGGCTTTGAGCATATCGGGCAGGAAGACGCGGGTCAAGTATAGCGGCGCGTTGCAGTTCACCTCGGTCATGTCAAGCTGCTTGGCGATGGCCATGTCGATGAAGTCGCAGCGGTCCCCGAACCCGGCGCAGTTGACGAGCACGTTAACGAAGTAGCCCGCTTCCTGGCAGGTTGAGTAGATCTTTTCGAGGTCATCGCGCTTGGTAAGGTCGGCGGGCAATACGTCGACGCCCTCCCCCAGCTCTTCCTTGGCCTTGTTTAGGCCGGTTTCGTCTTTGTCGACGAGCAGCAGATGGTGGCCGCGGGACTTATAGATGGTGGCGAAGGCTCGCCCAAGCCCAGAGGCGGCTCCGGTGATCAAAGTTACTTTTTCCATAGCCAATGAATGATAAACCAATATTCGGCCATCATCAAAACGGCAAAAGAAAACCCGAGCTAGCCCGGGAACTTGCCTAATGGTGCGTCAGACAGGACTTGAACCTGCACGGGAGAGCCCACATGATCCTAAGTCATGCGCGTATACCAATTCCGCCACTGACGCGAATTAATCGGCTTCGTAATTATCTACTTTTATGGGGAAAAGGCAAATATTTTGTAAAAGAAAACGAGCCCTCCCCCTCAGGAAGGCCCCTTATCGGGGCCAAACCTTAGAAGTTGAGCTCGTCGCCGTAGACACCAAAGGAATTGATGCCGTAGGACTCGGCGATCGAATCGCCGAAGGAACGAAGCTTCTCGCTCTTGCTGCGCTTGCGGTTGGAAGCTTTCCTGTCTTCTCCGAAAACGAAGAAATTCAACATTTTCTGAAACATTTCCACTTACCTCCTTTTCTCACGGGTTAACGTTTTTTAAACCCCCAATTTCTGGGGGTCGTAAGATAATAATCGAAAAAGCCGGCGGGTCAAGGGAATATGCCTTTGAAAGCGGTTTCAATATTTTCAATATATTTTCAAAGAGGGGAAAATCACTTTCCTTCAGGCTTTTTCTTCTTCAGCTCGGCGAGGTTGTTGCTCCTCCCCTGCTTCAATAGCCTCTCGTAATTGGCGAGCAAAGCCTTCTCGTATTGCCCGGATTGCCATGGTTTGTAGAAACGCTCGTTGGCATAGAAGTCGGGCAGGTACTGTATCCTCTCCCATATATCGGGCCGGTCATACGGGTATTTGTCCTCTTCCTTCATGTTGACCGGTGTGAGCTTGAGGTAATCCTGGACTTGGAAAGGCCGCTTCGAGGCGAAGTCCATCGCCGCCTGGATCGACTGGCATCCGGATTTCGAATGCGGGGAGAGGCAAAGGTCCACCACCGCATCGCCCAAGGGGATTATGGCCTCGGGGAAGCCAACCTGCTCGGCGGCCATTATGGCGAGCTGGGCGCGCATGACCGCGTTGGGGTTGCCCAAGCCTATATCCTCATAGGCGGTGACCAATAGCCGCCGCTTGATTGAGTCGAGGTCGCCGGCGATGCATAGCCTGGCCAAATAATACAAAGCGGCGTCGACGTCTTTGCCGCGTATGGATTTCTGCAGCGCGGACACCGAGTCATAATGCTCCTCTTCGTCTTTGTCCATCGCGTAGTTTGGGACGCTCTCGATCGCGGACACCTCCTTCTCCCCAATCGGGCCCTTCCCATATTGGACGGAGGCTTCCTCTAGTAGGTTTAGGGCGAACCGCATGTCCCCGCCGGAAAGCCGGGCGATGAAGCGGTAGGCATCGTCGCGGAACTCGCTTTTCCCATTCAGCCCATCGGGCAACAAGGCGGCGCGGGCTAGCCCTTTGACCACATCGTCCTCGCTCAGAGGCTTGACCTCAAGCAGGCGACACCGGCTCCTGATGGCCCTCGATAGCGATATATATGGGTTCGTCGTGGTCGCCCCGATCAGGAAGAAGGTCCCGTTCTCGACGTGCGGCAGCAAATAGTCCTGCTTGGTCTTGTCCAGGCGATGGATCTCATCGACGATGAGTATCGAGCTGTTCCATATCTTGGTCTGCTCGAAAGCCGCCTCTAGGTCCTTCTTCGAGGAGGTTACCGCGTTTAGCAATATCGCATGGATCCCAAGCGATCTGGCGTAGGCCTCGGCGATGGTTGTCTTCCCGGTCCCCGGAGGTCCGAAGAAGATCATCGAGAAGGGGGCTTTCTCCTCCACCGAGCGGCGAAGGAAGCTTCCCTCGCCGACCAAGTCGGCTTGCCCTATCACCTCATCTAGCGTCTTGGGCCGGACGCGGAAGGCCAATGGCTGCTGCATAGGAGCAGTATACCATCGGAAAAGTTGGCGGAGTACTTGATGGGCTCAACGGCGTAGAATGTGGTACGAGGCAATAAGATGAAACTCAAAGTAAAAGCTAAGCAAACCGGCTCCCACGACTGCGTTGTCTGCGGGATGGACAACCCGGATGGGCTCCACGCCCAGTTCTACTCGATGGAGGACGATTCCTGCGTCGCGCTGTTCCACTTCAACAAGATGAACCAATCCTACCCCAACCGGGTCCACGGCGGGATGATCTGCGCCATTCTCGACGAGACCATCGGGCGGGCCATCTGGTGCAAGGAGCCGGGCACTTGGGGCGTGACGATGAAGATCGAGGTCGAATACCACAAGCCCTGCCCTTACGACGAACCGCTCCTATGCGTTGGCAAGATTACCAAGTCGACCCATCTGACCTTCGATGGGGTCGCAACCCTATACGACAGCAAGGGCAACATGCTCGACCGGGCCAAGGCCAACTATTTCAAGCTGCCGCTATCGCAAGCCGTCAACGACGGGGATATACGCCCTGAGGACGTCAATGTCCTCTATCCCGACGACGTGACGGAAATCGACGTCCCCGAAGGAAAATGAGCGATAAGGCCAAGCGCATACTGGGGGTGGCGCTTCGGCTTTTGCTGGTGCTCGCGGTGCTGGCCCTGATTGGGGTCGCGCTTTATTTTGCCTATAAGGCCATCGGCTGGGATAAGCTGAAGGATAGGGAGGCCATGCAGCAATACATCGCCTCCTTTGGGGCGATCGGCCCTTTGGTGTTCATCGCCTTCTGCTTCCTGCAGGTCAGCTTCATCCCCCTCCCCAGCGCCGCGGTGATAATCGCCGGCGCCTACGCCTTCGGGGGAGGCTTGGCCTTCCTATATGGATATACAGGCGTGATCGCCGGCTCGATATTGGCGTTTTACTTGGGCAGGTGGCTTGGCCGCCCTTTCGTGAACTTCATCGCCGGGGACAAGGCAATCGTCGACAAATGGCTCGACAAGATAAAAAAGAAGGAGAACGTCGTCATATTCTTCATCTTCCTCTTTCCCTTCTTCCCGGATGATCTCGTCTGCTCGATCGCGGGGCTCACCAAGATGAAGTTCGCCAACTTCCTCTGGATGCAGCTATTGACCAGAGCCATACAGATTGGGTCCAACGTGCTGCTGATGTCCGGGGAGCTGATACCATACTCCGGATGGGGGATACCGGTCCTGGTCGTGTTGGGGATCGCGGCCATCGCGGCCTTCGTGGTCTGCTACATATACGCCGAAAAGATCGAGGCGTTCTTCCTCAGAATAATAAACAAAATTGCCAACAGGATAACGAAGAAAGGCTCAGCGGCGGTAATTGCTCCGCCCGGAGACGATGCCGGAATAGTAATGGGATCGGATGTCGCAGATGCAGATGCCAAGGATGCAGATGGAAATGGCGAGCAGCACGCAGGCCCCGATTCCATAGACCCCAAAGCTCATGAGCCCCGCCAGGAAGACGGCGGAAAGGACGCTGGAGCAAAGCAGGACGATCTTAAGCGAGAATGATGGGAACTTGCACCCGAACAGTCCGACGAGGAAGTTTAGCACCTGGGTGGCGATGACCGCATAGAAAAGGAAAATGGCCTCCATTTCCCGGCTGGTGTAGAACAGCGAGAAGCCGGGCAGCGAGAAGCCGGAATCGAACGGGAGCAGCAGGCAGCAGAACGCGAAAAGCGAGAGAGTCAGTGCCCCCGGGAAGCAAAAGTTGTCGATGCTTTTTCTCATTTCCCTCACCAATAATTAATCTCAAAAAAGGAAAATTTGCAAGTTTACCTGAGAACATAAAGGAAAAGGCCCGCAAAACGGGCCTCTGTTTTTTAAGAATCGGCTTAATAATAGGAAGACATGTCCAGGATGTCGACGTATAGGACGCCCTGCGGATAGATGTCGGGCACGCCGGTCTCTTCGGCGGTGTAATAGTAATAATCGAAGTAGACGGAGTCGCTGTACCAGGAGTAGTAGCCATCGGAGGAATATTCCTCGTCGATCTCATACCCCGCCCCCTCAAGTATCGGGTCGATGGCAGCCTTGAACGCATCGAAGTCAGCGGTCGGATCGGTGATGGAAACGACGCCGTAGTATTCATCGACGGTGGCATAGTAGCCAACCCCGAAGGCCCCGGTCGGGAAATCGAGCCCCAGGGCCGGAGCATAGTTATCGACGGTTTCGCCCCATTCGGTCGGGGCGGTGAAGGTGTAGTCGAGATCTGCCGGGCAATCGTACTCGGTGGTGCCGATGTTGGTGATATCGATGTCGACCGTCATCACGGACTCGCCGTCGTATCCAATGCCGTAGTTCAAATTGGCGCCGTCCTCGGCGATGGTCAGGGTTGGGGCATAGCATTCGTAAGCCTCGTAATCATATCCGGCATAGGCAATCGCCATCATCGCGGAGTCCGAGGCCTCATCGGCGGCGTATTCGCCGCCGGATTCCAAGGTCCAGTCGGACCCGTCGCCGATAATGTCGAGAACGGTGTATACGAAGTTCCACGGGGTGACCTTAGCCGGGGAGAGCAGCTGGGCGTCGAGGATGTCGGAGCCGCTGAACAGCATGGCGGCGGTCCCCTGCTCGACCGGCCCGTAATAATATCCTTCGTCCTCGCTGAGCAGATATATAAACTCGTCCTTGCTGAGCGAAATGTCGGTGGTGGTCCCGTATATCGCGGCGCCCGAGAGGATCGTTACCTTGGCGGTGTAGTTCTCAGGCTCTAGCGCGGCGAGAAGCTCGGCCAAAGTCATCGTGCCGGCCGAACCGGCATCCGAGGAGCCCGGATTGGTTTCCGTGTCGGACGGCGTCGAAATAGTGGAATCGGCCTCGGATGTACCGGTGGTTCCCGTGGTTGCTGGATCGGCGCAGCCGGCCAACAGAAGTGCGCACGACAACGCCATAATAGGTTTGGAAAACTTCATAGATGTCCCTCCATGTGACGAATTTTAGTTCCCTTACGGAAAAAGGAAACTATTTTTTGAAGATTCGCGCAAGAGTCAACGATAATCATTTTTAAAAGATTATTTTTGAAAAAGGTTACACGACTTGCGCCCTGCCGCTTCCTTTTATGCAAAATATGTAATTAAATGATTGTTATGAACGAATCGGCTATATATCACTTAAGCGAGTCCCCGTATTCCTACCCGATGGTGGGAGGTCGCTTCTTTTTCAGGCTTCGCCTGGGAAAGGAGGACCGCGATTCCGAGGTCTACGTCATCTATGGGAATAAGTTCTTCCTCAACCACACAAAGTCCAGGATGCGGATGCCTCTGGAACGGGTCGATGGCCTGTTTGCCTATTTCGAGGTAGTGGCCAAGCTCACCGACAACCGAGTCGGCTATGTCTTCGAGATCCATAATGGCGGCAAGACCTACTTCTATTCCGAGGAAGGGCTCACCGAGACCTACGACCTGCAGAAGGCCGAGGTCGATTACTTCGAGTTCTCCTCGGTCCACGACGAGGACATTTCCAAGGTGCCGGCCTGGGCAAAAGAGGCCGTCTTCTATCAGATATTCCCCGATCGGTTCCGAATCGGGAACGACGCCAAGGACAAGAGCTACATCAACCTGCCTTGGGGCGGCGAGCCCAAGCGCGACAGCTTCGCCGGGGGAGACCTAAAGGGGATATCCGATTCGATCGAATATCTTAACGAGCTTGGCATAAACGCCATCTACCTTACCCCCATATTCCGCTCCAACAGCAACCACAAATACGACACGCTCGACTATATGCAGATCGACCCGCAGTTCGGCACCGAGGAAGACTTGAAGAACCTCATAGAAAAAGCCCATGAGCACGGGATCAAGATAGTGCTCGACGCGGTCTTCAACCACATATCCTATCGGTCGACGCAGTTCCAAGACGCCTTGAGGAACGGGAAGGAATCAAAGTATTGGGATTGGTTTTTCGTTGACGGCGACAAAATAGACGTCGAGCGCAAGAACTACCAAACCTTCTCCATCGCCAGGTATATGCCGAAGCTGAACGTGCTTTCCCCAAGCTGCAAGGAATATTTGATTGGCGTTGCGCTGCATTACCTAGACCTCGGAATCGACGGATGGAGATTGGACGTCGCCGATGAGGTTTCCCATCCTTTCTGGCGCGAGTTCCGTTCCCGGATCAAGGCCAAGCACCCCGAAGCGATTATCATCGGCGAGCACTGGCACAACGCCCATTCCTTCCTCAACGGAGACGAATTCGACGGGGTCATGAACTACCCGGTCAAATACGCCATATCAGACTATCTGGCCAGCAAGAAAAACGACGCCAAGAAGACCGCCGAGCGGCTCAACTACCTATTCACGACCTACCGCTACGAAAACCTATGCGCCTGCCTTAACCTGCTTGATTCCCACGACACCGCCCGCTACCTCAACCTCTGCGGAAAAGACGAGTTGGCCCTAGAGGCCTCCATTGCCCTGCTGTTCTTCGTGCCGGGGATGAGCTGCCTCTACTATGGGACCGAGATCCCGATGGAAGGCGGGGACGACCCCGATTGCCGCCGCTGCTTCCCATGGGATAAGGCCAAGCAGGGAAGCCGGCACACGGACATGGTCAAGCGACTCATCGGAATAAGGAAGTCCATCGGGGCCGACCGGCATTTCCACTGCTACGAGCAGGATGGGATGCTCATCGTCGAGCGGCTCCACCATGGGCATGGGTACCGTTTGACCATCAACGCGGAAAACAAGGAAAAAGGCATAATCGCCTACCCGCTGCTTTGCTCGAATTACCAATCCGGCGTCTTGGGGGAGAACGGATTCCTGATAGAAGAGCTATAGGCGGAAGTATGGTTGGCGAGAAGCGATTTTTGACCATGGTGGGCTATTGCCTGTCTGGCGCTTTCCTCTTGCTTGGGGTGCTGCAGAGCCTGAGCTTCAACATGTACCATATCTACTCCCACATGGTCGACTTCTCGGCATTGCTCGTCGTCACCGAGCTATGCAAGATATCCGCCTACCTGGTCGTTCCCCTATCCATTTTCCTGCGTCACAAGACAAGCAGAAACATCCTAAAGCTAGTCATTGGTATAGTCGCGCTCCTCTCATTCTCCTGCATTGGCGAATACTCCTCGATGGTCAAGACGGCGCTTAATTCGCCTAACGCCAACAACCTCGACCCGGTGACGCTTGAAATATACGATTCAATCAACCTATTCATGCCCAGAAGCGCCATCTTCGCCATGTTCGCTTTGACGGACTTTATTTTGCTAAG
>DVMV01000001.1 GCA_018714785.1 Candidatus Alloenteromonas pullicola | reverse complement strand
AAGGCGAGAGGGCTTCAGCCGGGAGGCTCATCATCCCGATGAAATGTGCCATGGCATTCAGTATCGAGCTCTTGCCACTGCCGTTATGGCCATATATAGCTATGGGGTTAACGATGTCCCCTTTGACGTTTTCTTCCAGGTAACGGTAATTTCCCTTGGTGAAATCGAGTTCACAAACATCGATGGAATTAACGTTCTTGATTATGATTTTCTCCAGCATAACGGCCTTTCTAGTCCTTACTGTATTTTTTATACACCAAAATTATATAGGCTAACCTATACAATCCAAGCGCGGCGGGTTGCCAAATATGCCGGATGCCAAGTCTTGATGCCAAATTAAATCAGCGCAGAATCGGCCTGCAGCACCCTTATCTTGTTGATCGCGAAGTTGCAGCCCTGGCCGTTGAACTCGATCTTGCTGTCCATCGTGACCAATATCCTGTTGGCCCCGCTCGCGCCCAGATACACGACGAAGGGCTCATTTGAGAAGTCGGAGCTATACGCGGGGATGTTGGGCAGCGATTGGTTGGCCACGTCATCTTCGTCGACGGTATGGGAGTAATAATAGGAATCGACGGGGTCGGAAACCGAGAAACCGTCGTCGTTAAGATGGTAATCGATGGTCGAGACGGTGAAGGCGAAGCTCTGCCCCACCGCGGACGACGTCAGGTTGTTTAGGTTGGTGACGTGGCAATACAGCTCTATCTTTACCGCCCCATCGAGCCCTGGGATATCGCAGGTGCGAATATAGCCTTCCGGGTCGATCAGGTTGAGGTAGTTGTCGCCGAACTTGGAGTTCACGGTCGAATGGCCGTCCATGAAGAACGGCAGGCTGTCGTCTTTATAGCCCTCGAAGGTCTTCTCGAAGATGACGTCCTCTAGCTGCTCGCTCGAAGATGTCTCATCCGGGGTTTCCACACTGGAAGAGGATTCGCTCTCGGTTGAAGATTCCGAGGCGGAGGAGGATTGCTCCGAAGACGAGGGCTGCGCGCTTGAGCTTAAATCGCCGGCGGCGCAGGAGGCAAGAAGCAAGGCCGGCAGAATCGATAGATAGGTCTTTCTCATGGCTAAAGTATACCTTAGATAAATCCGATTGGAGGTCGGTTTTAAGCGAAAATAAAACGGCCTCCGAAGCATATCGAAGGCCCTTTGACGTCAATATTCGCTGCTAAGCGTCGGCTCGCCCCAGGTGAAGGTGTAGACGTTGCTGAGCTCCTTTATCCCGTAGGTGAGGTCGGCGCTTTGGCCGAAGGCGCTCGCGTGGATGGCCATCTCGCCAACCGCCCATTCCTGGATGTAGACCGGGCGGGTCTGCCCGTCCCCGTCCTTGCCGAAGGCGATGGCGACCTTGATGTCAATATTCGAGAAATCGTATTCGAAGGTGTATCCCGGCAAGCCGCTTAGCGCGCCTAATAGGCTAGAGAAGAAATTGGGCTTGCTATCCTCGGGCAGCGAGACGAGGTAGTATCCGCCCTCTTGGTAGGCGGCATCGTCGTAAAGGCCCTTGTAGGCATCGAAGGAACCGGTGTCGAGGACCGACCCGTCGATTTCCTGCTCCTTTCCATCGGTGATGACGGTCGAGGTGAAGCTGAAGGTTAGATCGCTTGGGAGGCTGCTTTCCCTCCTGACGTAGGCCTCGGTGGTCGAGGTGGTTCCGTTGCTGGTGGTGGTCACCTCGATGTCGGCTTCCCCGCGCCAGTTGATCTTGAAGGTCGAATCGCTGCTGACCTCGTAGTCATCCCGCTCGGAGCCGGAGGTTAGGTAATATGACGTATAGGTTGATATGTCGGCGGTCACATCATTCCAGTGGCCGAAGCTGTTGTACCATTCGTCCTTATTCGATAGTTCCATTCCCTGCTGCCCGGAATAGGCGAAGGACTTGCTTTCCCCGCAGGAGGCGAGGATGAGGATGGCAGCTGCAAAGGCGATGATCGGTTTCTTCATTGTTAAATCTCCCGCGGGATATTATATCCCTCCTAGCCCACAAAAAAACGCCCGGGTTTGGGCGAAGGATGACATTCAATCAGAAGAACCCGTCGAAGAACAGGTAGCCGTAATAGCCAAGCGTGGCCAGCAAGGCGATGTGGATGGCTAGGAAGAGAACGGTCAGCAGGATGAACCGGCGATGGTGGAACCTATCCTCGTCCCGAAGCTGCTTGAAGGCCAGGTAGGAGATGAGCAGGCCAAGCGATCCACCCACCGCCCCGATGACCAAGACCTCCGCCTCGTTGATGAAGTGGGCGGGCTTGTAGTCCTCGTCGTATTGGTGCTTGAGGTCGACCGCGTATTTGGCGCAGAAGGCGATCGCGGAAAACGAGGCCAAGACGATTAGTATAAGCAACCAGTAGAATGACATGATTAACCTAGGTAGTAGTTTGCCACCAATAAGGCTATCAGGGCAACCAATCCGAGCAACCCGACGATCAATAAGACGGTCGAGGCGCCCGGCTTGGCCTTGGCGTAGACCTTCTTCGTGAAGAAGGCCCACCCAGATTTCTGGGCGGGCGTGGATGTCGGTTTGTCGTTTTCCATTTTCTTACTTCTTGACGATGTACTTCTTCATGTCGAGGGAGACGGCGACCAGGATGATCGCGCCCTTGACGAGGCTGGTGTAGGCCGGCGGGGCCTGCAAGGCGACCAAGCAGTTGGCGATTATCTGCAGCAGCAACGAGCCGAAGACGACCCCGCTCACCTTGCCGATGCCGCCGGTGAAGGAGACGCCGCCGATGACCGCCGCGGTGATCGGGTCGAGCTCGCCGCCCTGCCCGGTGCCGGAGTAGGCGCCGCCGTAGATCGGGTTGTACTCGAACCCGGCGAAGCCGTATAGGATGCCGGCCAGGACGAAGGTCATGATGATGGTCTTCATCGAGGAGATGCCGGAGACGTTGGCGGCCTCGGGGTTGCAGCCGACGGCGAACATGCTCTTGCCGAACTTGGTCTTGTTCCAGATGAACCAGACGACGGCGACGATGATGATGGCGTAGAAGACGTAGTACGGGATCCTCACCGAGCCGATGAAGAAGCCGCCGTTGACGAAGTTGTAGTAATGCTCGAACGTCGGGGTGCCGAAGGAGGCGGAGAGGTTGTTGCCGAAGACGCCCTCGCTGACGAATAGGGTGATTAGGCCATAGACGATGAGCTGGGTGCCCAAGGTGACGATGAATGGGTGGATGGAGAACTTGGCGACGAAGAAGCCGTTGAGCAATCCGAACAGCGCCCCGGCCCCGCTGACCAGCAGCATGACCACGATTATCCAGATCCATGGCATGTTGGCGACGAACGGGTAGACGTAGTTTCCGGATGAGGTGTAGGCGAGCAGCGACCCGGCCATGATGGCGGTGAAGCCGTATATTCGGCCTAGCGATAGGTCGGTGCCGGCGAGCACGATCGGCCCGGCGACGCCTAATGACATCGGCAGCAGCGCCGCGGTGGCGACGATGATGGCCACGATGGTCGAGAAGTTGACCCAGCGCGGGTTGATGCAGGCGGTGACGATGATCATCAAGACGACGATCAGGTAGATGGCGTTGTGGACCAGCCAGTCCTTGAACCCATCCCAGCTGGTGAAGGCGTGCTTCTGACGCTTGGCGAAATCGATGCCCCAGTTCCGCCAGAACAGCCCGAACTTATAGATTGGGTTGGCGACCGCGCCGTAGTTTTGCCTAAGCGAGTCGGCTTCCTTCCTCAAGGGTGCGATTTCTTTTGAGGAGGCTTGCTTCCGCTCCTTGATGACGGTGGAAAGGTGCTTCCTTACCAGATCGAGCTCATTGCGGTATTCGGCTATCCTCTTCTTGTGCTCCGCGGTGAGCTGCTCGATCTCGTGGCGCTTCTCCAATGCGCTGAGGTCGGCTTGGCCGGAGCAGCGGTAGATGTCGGACTTGATCTTGTCGAGCATCTCGGCCTTCTCGGCGCGCCTCATCGGGGTTTTGCGGACTTTCTTGTATTCGGCCCAAAGCTTCTTCTGCTCGAGCTTTGCGTCGAGTTTGATCTTCGCGAGCTCCTGCTTCTTCTGATACATCAAGGACGAATAGTTGTCGTCCTCTTCCTTCTTTTTGGCGAGGAAATCGGCTTTGGCCTTGCTTATCTGCTCGGGGGTCGCGACGTAGTTGTCGTTGGCCTTTATCGAGGCGATGTCCTTCTTCAGGTTCTCCTTGTGGCGCTTGATCTCGCCGTTTTTCTGCACCAGGTCGAGGCGGACCTGCTCGACGTTGTCGAGGTATTTCCTCCGCTTCGCCTCATGCTCGTCGAGGATCGCCTGCTTGGCCTTGGCAAAGCCCGCTTCATCCAATCCGTCGAACTGCAGGTCGTAGATGCGCCCCTTGACCTCCCGCTTGTCGTTGCGTAGGTCGGAGAGCTGCCTATTGAGCGTCTGCTCCTCCTGCCTTGCTTCTTCTTTGATCGCCGCTTCCATGGACAATCCTCCTTTACATGTATTTCAGGGAGAGCTCCATGAGCTTCTCCTGCGTTGCGTCTTTCCGCTCGACGATTCCGGCGAACCGGTGGCCGCTCATGACGCCGATCCGGTCGCAGATGCCGAGCAACTCCGGCATCTCGGATGAGCACATGATGATGGTCTTGCCCTGGTTGGCCATGTCGATGATGAGCTGGTAGATCTCGTATTTGGCCCCGACGTCTATGCCGCGGGTCGGCTCATCCAGCAGCAGCACATCCGGCTTGGTGAGCATCCATCTTCCAAGGATGACCTTCTGCTGGTTGCCGCCGGATAGCGACCTGATCTTGGTCTTCTGCGATGGCGTCTTGACGTGCATCGAGTCGATGACCCAGTTGGTGTCGTGGACCATGGCGACGTTGTCCAGCCCGAAGGGCCCTTTGTAGGCATCCATGTTGGCGATGGTGGCGTTCTCCTTGATGTCCATCGAGCCGAAGATGCCGGTTAGGCGACGCTCCTCGGTGAGGAGGGCGAACCCATTCTTGATGGCCTTCATGGAGTTGTCGTTGTGGACGAGGATCCCGTTTAGGAACACCCGCCCCTCTAGTTTGGCCCTGACCCCGAAGATGGTCTCGAGCAATTCGGAACGGCCCGAGCCCACCAGCCCCGCCAGCCCGAAGATCTCGCCTTTCCTCACGGAGAAGGAGACGTCGTGGATGGCGTTGTTTCCGTATTTGGAGCTGAGGTGCTTGACCTCGAGGCTCACCTTGCCGGGCTTGTTGGTCTTCGGCGGGAAGCGGTTGGTCAGCGCCCGCCCCACCATCTTGGCGATGATCTGATCCATCGTCAGGTCCTTGGCCTTGTCGGTGGAAACCCATTTGCCGTCGCGCATGATGGTGACCTCGTCGGATATGCGGAGGATCTCGTCCATCTTATGGGAGATGTAGATTATCCCGCACCCCTTCTTCTTCAGCCCGTTTATTATCTTGAACAGCCGCTCGATCTCCTCGTCGGAAAGCGAGCTGGTCGGCTCATCGAACACCACGATCTTGGCGTTGTAGGAAACCGCCTTGGCGATCTCGATCATCTGCCTGTCGGCGACCGATAGGCTCGAGATGACCTGCTTTGGGTCGATGTAGTCGATCCCAAGCGTCCGGAAGACGTTGAGCGTGTCCGCGTACATCTTCCGCGAGTCGATCGCCATATGGGCCATCATCGGGTAGCGGCCGAGCCAGAGGTTGTCCATGACGGTCATCTTCTGGGCTTGGTTTAGCTCCTGCTGAACCATGGCGATCCCATCTTCGAGGGCCTCTTTGGTCGAGTGGTAGGTGACCGAGCGGCCATTGAAGATGACATCTCCGGAATCCCTGGTGTAAAGCCCGAAAAGGCATTTCATGAGGGTGGATTTGCCCGCGCCGTTCTCGCCCATGAGCGAATGGACGGAGCCGGGGCGGACGCGAAGCTGCGCGTGGTCTAGAGCCTTGACGCCGGGGAAGGACTTGCAGATGTCGATCATCTGCAGAAGATATTCGCTGTCTTTCTCTTCCTCGAATATGTTTTCCTTCTCCATGTTTTTCTCCTTAAAGCGGGAGAGGGCTTTCGCCCCCTCCCTTCAGTGTCGTTTACTTAGCGGTGTAGGCGCCGTAGGGGATGCGGATCTTGTGGACGGTCTCGGAATCCCATTCGTAGCCGGTCAGGCCATCGAGGTAGTCCTTGCCAGCGAGCTTGTTGCGGGCGAGCACCGAGAGGACGCGGGCCATCTCCGCCCCATCCTGCTGGACGGTGCCGTACATCTGCTTGGCATCGATGGCGTTCTTGCCGGCCTCGACGGCGTCGACGCCGACGACGAGGACCTCCTGGTTGCCGTTGGGCTGGTTAAGTCCAGCGGAGACAAGCGACTGGATGGCGCCGACCGCCATCATGTCGTTGTTGGCGATGACGCATTCGATATTCGCGGCCCCATGGCTGCCGATGAGGTTTGCCATCTGGGTGGCCGCGATGGCCTGATCCCAGTTGCAGTCGACATCGTCGCCCAGCTGCACGAAATAGGATTCGTCGGTTGTCTCGAAGAACTCGTTGAGGAGCCTATTGGCCTCCTGGACCGAGTAGGTGGTGCGGCCATCGGCCTCGGCGTTGCCGACCGGGCCGCGGAGCATGACGTAGTTGATCTTGCCGTCGCCATTGCGGTCGAAGGCGCTGAGGCTCTTGGTTCCGTTCTCTTCCTTCGCCAGGGCGTTGAACAGTATCTCGCCCTGCATGTAGCCGGCCTCATCCGGATCGGTGCCGACGAAGGCGGCATCGGGGTAATTGGTCGAGTTGACCGCGGCATCGGTGACCTCGCGGTTGAAGAAGACGACCGGGATGTTGGCGTTCTTGGCTTCGCGGGAGACGGTCTCGCCCTGCCCTTCCTGGTTGACGGCGTTGACCAGCAGGATGCCGGATGATCCGCTGGAGATCGCGTTGGTGATCTGGACGGTCTGCTTCTGGGCATCGTTCTCGCCGTTGTAGGAGGTGTAGGCGACGTCGTTGGCGTCGAAGTCGGCCTCTAGGGCGGCGCGGACGGTGGAGATGTAGGCATCATCGTACTGATACCAGAAGATCTGGGCGGTTTCGCCGCTGGTGGTTGGGCCGCAACCGACGGCGCCCAAGGCGGCTAAGGCGAGGGTTGGAATTAATTTCTTTTTCATGTTTCCTCCTTAATTCCTTTTGGCCAGGGGCGGAGCGCGCCTGACCTATTGTTGGCCATATTTTTGCTGAAAGCGCTTTCAAAACGAATGGAAAAATCTCCACACTTTTCTTGATTTTCTCTACTTCAAATCACTTCGCCAAAGGCAAAAAAGCGGAGAAAAACGGCGATTTTATCGCTTCTCCCTCGGAGTAGTAATAATTGCCCTGCTTTAGCAGGCCCTCGGTTTCTATCGGCATATCCCCGCCGTCTAAAAGGTGGCGGATGAGCTTGGCGGCGCAGCTAGACTGGGCGGCGTTGTCGTTTTTGACGGTGCCTATCATCTCGCTGCTTTTGACGGCTTGCTCGCCCTCTGCCGTGCCATCCACCCCGATGATGGGGAAGAACTCATCGTATATCGGCCGTCCGGTTTGCCGGACCGACTTAAGGTGGTCGAGCATGCCAAGCGCCATATCGTCGTTGTTGGACAGCACCAATTCGACGCCATCTAGCGAAATGGAGGATGTTTTCTCCTCGGCGACCGACCTCTCCCAGTCGCAGGAAAACGAATACAGCAGCTCGACGCGGTAGCCGAGCTCTTCCAATCTGGATAATGATGATAGGGTCCGCTCCTCGGCGTCTTGATGGCCCTGCTCGCCCTTGAGCATGCAGACTTGGATCGCCCCATCGCCGTTTTTGTCGAACCTCGAGGACGCGAATCCCCCGAAGTAGGAGAAGAAGGCGTGGGCGATGTCGGCTTGGGCCTCGCCCTCATAGGAAGGGTACGATCCGACGTAGAAGCAGTTCTGTTTTACCCAGCTCGCATACTCATCCCCATCCTGCGGGTCGAGGTCGCCCTCCAGCGGCTTGCGGTTTAGGAAGATGCAGGGGACGTCGCTCAGGTAGGCCTTCTCGACGATGGCGCTCGCGGCGAGGCGGTCCACCAGGTTGACCAGCACGGCGTCAGCGCCGTTCTCGATTTGGCGGATTATGTCGCGGTTTTGCGCGTTTTGGTCGCGATCTGCGTAGAAAAACGAGCAGTCGTAGTCTTTTAGGTCGCCCCGCAGGCTATCGAAAAGCGAGAGGATGTAGGTGTCGTCTTGGGCATAGGCGAAGATCGATAGCGACTTCCTCTTCGGAGAGCAGGAAAGCAACAACCCGCCCAAAAGCAGAAATGAGAAAACCGCCTTATTCGCCTTCATCGTTATGCCTCGCTTTCTCTATTGGTATGGAGATGACCACCGTCGTCCCGGCGTCCTCTTGGCTATCTATGCTTATGTCGGCTTGCTCGCCATAGTAGATCCTAAGCCGCGAATAGACGTTCTTCAGCCCCACCCCTTTGTAGGTCTTGCTGCTCTTCATGTTGGATAGCAGCTCCTGCTTCTTGGCCTCCCGCATTCCATAGCCGTCGTCGGAGACCGAGAGCTTGAGCAATCCCCCTTCCTCATAAGCCCTGACTAGGATATGGGTGGTCTCGCCCTCCTTAAGCCCGTGCACCAAGGCGTTCTCGATGATGGGCTGCAGTATCAGCTTGACTACGTATAGCGAGGACATGTCGACCTTGACCTCGATGCCGAAGTCGAAGGAGGAGAGGAACCTCATCTTCTGGATCAGCAGATAGTTCCGGGCGCGCTCGAGCTCATCCTTGAGGGGGATGATGTTGTGGCCGCGGGATATCGAGAGGCGGAAGAAGCGGCTTAAGGCGACGATCATCCGCTCGGCCTGCTCGCCCTGCCCCTGGTCGATGAGGGCGATGATGGAGTCGAGGGTGTTGTAGAGGAAATGGGGGTTGATCTGGTTCTGCAAGGCGCGCAGCTCCGATTTGCGCTGCTCCTCCTTCTCCTTGAGGAGGTCGCCGGTGAGCTGCTTGATCCTAGTCATCATCTCCCCGAAGGAGCCATATAGGTCCCTTACCTCGGCCGAGCCGGCATCGTTCAACGCGAGGTTGGCCTTGTAGTCGAGCGAGGCGACGCGGCTCATCTCCCGCTGCAGCAAGCGCAGGGGGTTGGACAGCCTATTGGCGACGATGGCCATTATCCCGACGAACAAGCCGATGCATAGCACGCCCAGCAAGACGACCGTCAGGGTGAACTGAAAGATGGCTCCCGAGGTGGCGTCGATGTTGGTCAATATGGCGATCCGCCAGCCGGTGGAGGCCACCGTCATGGCGTAGGCGTAGTAGCTATGGCTCCATATGTCGGCGGTGGCCTCGCCGATCACCAAGGTCTTCAGTATTTCCAAAGCATCCCGGTTGGAGTCTGGCAGCGAGGAGTAGATGAGCCCGTAATCGGAACCATATATGAGAAGCCTGCCGCCCTCGCCTAGGTCGACCGGGGACATGCCCTGCACGATCTCTCCGAAGTCGAAGTCGATCTTCATGACCGCGGAAAACGATGGGTCGATGTCGTTTGGCAGGTAGCGGGATAAGGTATACGAATAGGGGATGCCCGGCTCTGTCGAGGGGGCGTTGAAGACGTTGATGTAGCGGTCCGAAAGCGCCTCGACGTACCATTTCTCGCTTAGGAAGCCGACATCATAGGAGGATTGGCTATCCTTGGCGATGGAATGGCCATCGCTTGCCCTATATAAGGAGATCGAGAGTATCTCCGGGGTTATCTCGCGGATGTCGTCGAAGAACGGGGTCAGCGAATCCGCCGCCTCCGGGTCGGTCGTGGCGTAGCGGGAGAGTATCGCGTCGCTTATGCCGACCGAGGAGGAGAAATAGGTCTCATAGTTGGCGAGTATCTGCTCGCTGGTGGCCTTCACCTGCGCGTAGTTGGTGCTTTTTACGCGAAGCGAATAGATCGAGGTCGAGGCCACGACCAGCCCCAATATGAAAAGGGAGAATATGACCGATGGCCAGAAAGCCAGGGTTACCTTAAGCGACCTTGGCTTCCCCATTCCGTCGATACTCCAGCGGGGAGCACCCCACTATCCTCTTGAAGCAATGAGAGAAGTAATACGGGTCGCCGTATCCGAGCTGCTCGGCGATCTCCGAAAGCGAGGAGTCGGAGGAGGAAAGCAGCTTCTTGGCCTCTTCCATCCTTAGCCTGGAAACCTCCTTGGTGAAAGACGTCTCGTGCCGCTTCAAGATGGCGGAGACGTAGGATAGGCTATAGCCTAGGTCATCGCACAATAGGGAAAGGGTCAGCCCCTCCTCGCGGTAATGGGACTGGAGGTAGCCCATGATCGAGGAGTAGGCGGCGTCGACCCCGCCTTTGCGCCGCTCGGCGTTGATGATCGCTATCCTATCGATCAGCGAGCAGAGCCGGTTCGCCACCTGGGTTGCCCCGCGGCAGGCGTATATCTGGTTGGTCAGCTCGACGTGGGTCATGTAGCCCTGGTAGAAGGCGTCGATGGCCACGCAGCCCCTGAGCAGGGCGTCGAGGATGTTGTTCAGTATCAGGAAATAGGAGTCGCGGTAGGAGGGGGTCGAGATCTGCTCGATGAGATGCCCCACCATCTGCTTGGCCTCCTCGTCTTTGCCGTTAAGAAGGGCGTAGGTCAGCCGCGCGTATTCGTTCTCGTCGACCTTGCCGACGCTGCTTTGGTGCTTCTGCAGGTCATCGTAGGACACCAGTACCCCATCCCCGAGGGCGGTCCTATATTCCAAGGCGTGCCTGGCGTGGCGGAGCAATTTCCGGTAGGAGAAAGGCTTTCCTAGGTCAGCTAGCTCGCTTATGCCGGAGGAGATGGTGAAGGATGACGATTTCTTGAATCGGAGCAAGGCCGGCTCGATGGCCTTGGTCAGCTGGTCTTTGTAGATGGGCCCATCGAAGATCAGCAAGGCGATCAGGTACGGGTGGTCGTAATAATGGTATAGATGGCAGAGGTCGCCTAGCTCCTCGGTCAGTATCGAGACGAACTCACCCTCAAGCGAGGCGGCTTCCTCGATGGTAAGCTCGTCCTCGTCCTTGTCGGGGTTGAAGGCGGCGACGCAAACCGATTTGCTGTCGAGATTCACCCCTTCGGCGAGAAGTTTCTCACGGAACTGGGCGCTTGGCTCCTTGAAGGTGAGCAGCCGGTGGATGTCGGCTGATATCTCCTTCTTCAGAGACTCTGAGGGATTCGGCTTCACCTCGACCTTGTAATAGGCGTCTAGCTGGACGATGGCCTTGTCTAGGACCGCGTTGAACTCGTCCGGGTCTATTGGTTTGGTGATGTAGCCGAGCACCCCGAGCTCGATGGCCTTCTTGGCGAAGTCGAAGGAGTCGAAGCCGGATATGACCATCGCCTGGACGGTGGGCAGCTCCTCCTTGGCCCGCTCGATCAGCTGCAGCCCATCGATGAAGGGCATCTTTACGTCGGTTATGATGAGGTCGGGCTCGAGGGGCACGCCGAACATCAAGGCGTCGTAGCCGTTGGAATAGGAGCCGAGCAAAGAGAAGTCGGACCGCTTGGAAAGGAGTCCGACGATCCTATCGGATATGCTCTTCTCGTCGTCGACGACTATGACCGTGTACATATAAAGATTATATGGAAAAACGGCACATCAAGACAAACAAGCCGATCATAGGTTATCTAAGTTTGGAACGTTGAGGCTTAGGTGCCCGTCTTACTTGTCAACTATGAATCAAGTTCGCGCGCTTAACGACCGGTAAAATCAACTTACAAATAGAGGAAACAAAAAAATCTTGAATTAATCGGGACTTTTTTCATAATGTCTTTGTGCTATCGCTTTGATACAAAATGACACCCCCTACTGGCGAAACGATACCCTTACTAGAAAACGGTACCCTATAAAGAAGCTTGTTTAGTTTGCTTTTCTAGTGCCTCTTTCTCCTTTTTCTTTTCGTTATCCTCTCTCAACTTTTCCAAGCCCAATTGCCAAAGCCCCATATCTAAAAATTTCATTTGTGGGTATTCGATAGACGGGAAGTCCTTCAGTGCCA
>DVMV01000003.1 GCA_018714785.1 Candidatus Alloenteromonas pullicola | reverse complement strand
AAGAGAGCCGCAGCCCTGCAAGCTGAACTGGACAAGTCGCAGGCCGCCACCGTCAACGCCGAGAAATTCATGGGCATTGTCCGCAAGCACCTTGCCTTTGAAGAACTGACCCCCACCCTGTTGCGGGGAATGGTAGAGAAAATCGTGGTGCATGAGTGCAGTTACGACGAGAACGGCACCCGCAGGCAGGACATTGAGATTTATTACAGCTTTGTCGGCAAGATTGACTTGCCCGAATAACCGCCCGACCTATCCGACACAATGGCCAAGTGCCGGATAGGAACGGCAAAATTTTTTACACTTCTAATGCTTCTTTATCACACATTAGCAAAATATCCCGGCTTCCCGCACAGGGCTTTCAATCCCTCGTCTTTGTTCATGTTCAGAAAGGGGATACTGCGGATAGACGATATCTCCGCCATCGCCTGCTCTAGCCGGGAGAAGAAGCGGCCATCCCCGAGCACCGGGGTCGAGTAGAATCCGACCTTGCACCCGCTTTCCAGCCCGAAGTCGATAATGCGGTTTATCGCCCCGCAGGAGGTGAGGGGATCGGCGGAGCGAACCTCGCCGAGCGGCACGCCCTTGGAGGCGTCGTTGGTCGATAGCTGCACCAGCAGGACGTCCGCCCCCTCATCGCCCCTGTTCAGCAGCCTTTCGTAATACGAGTCGGGCAGGCAAGCGGCGAGCGTCGTCCCCGAAACCGCCTCCTTTGCTACGTCATAGCCCGAATGCTCTTTCACATAGTCCGCGAAGGAATACCCATCCGCGGCATAGCCATAGGTTATCGAAGAGCCGAGGAAATAGACTTTCATGCGGACAATTTAATTCAAAAGGAAAGCCCGGGCAAGGGCCTACCCCCAATAGGTCCTCCCCGGGCTTGGCTTAGGCGAAATAGATGCCGAGCACCAATAGCCCATCGGGCACCGTGAGCGAGAGCTCGACGAACCCGCCCCCGACGACGCGCGGCCGGATCAGCAGATCGGCGTTGGTGTCGGGCGGCACGCTCAACGAGCCGGAGTAATTGAGCTCGCCGATCGCGGCCGTCACCTCCGCGTCGGCGTCGGTGGCGTTGATGACCAAGAGGTGGATATAGCCCGGCGAGAGGAGATTGAGCTTGAAGCGGTAGGTGACGCTCCCGTCGTTGGCCTCGCTCGCATACGCGTCATCCAACGTGAAGGGCGCGGAAGTCTCGATCCTATCCGAGGCCGTCGACTCGCCAAAGGGCGAGACGCTGGTTAGGGTGTGCGGGGCGATGGTGACCTCCCCTATCGCTTCCCCGCCTTGGTAGAAGACGACGGTCTTATCCTCGGAGGATGGGTTCCACACCACGGCGGACGATTCCCCCGACTTGGCGTAGATGCTGCAGGCGGCGTCGCCTTTAGCGGTTATCGAGGGGTCCTTGACGCCTTTGCTTTTGAGCGCGTGGATCATGTAATAGACGTTGAATACCTCGGAGTTGCCGCTGATCTCATCGAACCGATCCTGGTACTTCTGCAGCGCCCTGTCGGGGTCGAAGAAGGCGATCAGGGCGAAGAGGATGTGCTGATACCCGTCCTCGGCTGCATGGCCGGTCCATTCCTCCTCTTCCTCCACGTAGTGGTCGTATAGCTCCTCGAGCTTCTTGGCCTCCTCCTCGCCATAGGCGTAACCGGAGAGGTATTCGGCGCTAGGCAGCCACTGGATGCCGTAGATGTAGGTCGGGTCGCCGTTGAAGAAGGTGCCGTAGAAGTTGGTCCCGCCGTATATCTGCCCGGCGACGTGGTAGGGATAGGTATCGCCGAAGGAATCGCCGTCGTAGTCGAACCAATACTGCTTGATGGCGGAGAGCTCTGTTGTGTAGCAGTAGATGGCGGCGTCGCGCATCTGCTCGTCGCCTAGCACCATGGATAGCTCATAGGCCGAGGCGTAGCCAGAAAGCGACTCGGAGGCGCTCTCCTGGTTGTTGCCGGAGTCGGAATCGGCATATCCGCCAGCCCAGGAATGGCCGGGGAAGAAGTCGAAGTTGCGGAACCGGCAGAACATGCTCTCGTCGTCGGTGTAGTTCATGTAGTCGAGGACGATGAGCCGGGCCATGTCCTCATATAGGGACCTCGCCTCCTCGTCGAACTCGAATAGCGGCGTCAGGGCCATGGCGAAGTAGCCGTAGGTGAAATGGTGGTCGGCCAGGTTGTAGTTGGCGCCGAATTCGCTAGTGGCGTAGTACATCGTCCCCCAGGCGGAGTCGTAATAAAGGTATTCGGAATCGCCTTCCCCGTCGTAGCTTAGCCAATCCTCGAAGATCGACCTGATCTTGGACAGGAAGGAGTCGCGGAGGGCCGCCTCGCCGAGGGCGTCGGCCTGATAGACCGCCTGGGCGAGCGGGTGGAGCGACTTGCCCTGCCAGTAGGCGTCGGCGGAGAGCAGGTTGCCGTCGGTCCGCTCGTCGTATTGCTGCAATAACCCCACCATCTCGGCGTGGGAATAGGTCGGGTCGGTCGGCTCATCGTAGGTCGGCACGATGCCGGGGAAGACGTCGTGGGTGGCGAAGCGGTCGCCGATATAGGCCTTCATGGTCCCGCGGATGGTTTGGTAGGAATAATCGGTGGTCGGGGTGGAGGAGCACTTGTGCTGGTGCGGCAGCATCGTGAGGATGGGATAGGCCGAATAGCCATCCCTGACCGCGTTGGCGGCGTAGACGTATTGGGCGTTCACGTCCTGCCCGTCGACTTGGTAATAGGTATGGCCCTGCCCCAGGAAGGCATAGGCGTGCTGCTGATAGGTTGATGCGGCGGAAAGCTCGGGGAGGGCGGAGGCGCTTAGGTAGTTGCCGCTTCCGAGGGTGATGCAGACGCCGTCGGGGGAATAGTCTATCGAGGAGCCCTCGGGAAGCGAGAGCAGCCAATAATGGGTCTCGTACTTGATGGGGTTGACCCCATCCTGGAGGTCGTTCTCGTATCCGACGTCGGCTTCCATCGAGATGACGATCGAGTCGGAGGCAAGTTCGCCGGCGGACAGCCTCTTGCCATCTAGCGAGTAGGCGTTCAGCTCATAGGAGGAGGATATGTCGACGGACTTGGAGGCGAAGTAGGCGTAGACGGCGGTCGCGCCTTGGTAGAGGGAGGCGACCATCGAGTCGTATTTGCCGTCCCCATAGGATACCTTGACCCCGAAGTCGTCGTAGTCGAGGACGGTGGTCACCGGGTTGGAGACGGAAGAGGGCGAGATGGTGAAGTCGTAGGCGCCAGAGACCTGCTGGCTCCGCTTCCAGGTCGATTCGAAGTAGCCCGGCCCGGGGTTGGATAGCATAAGCCCATCGGAGGTGAACTTGGCCCGCAATGGGTTCATGTAATTGGCGTGGCCGAAGTTGTTTATCAGCAGCGAATTCCACCAGGAGTTGGAGTCGATGGCCTTGCCGGAAAGCGATTCGGAGGCGTAGCCGATGCCGCGGGCGGTCTGCATGGCCGCGGGGTCGCCGGTGTAGTAGGAGCCTCCGCCGACCTCGACCTTCCGCCCCACCGGCAGCTCGCCGATGGCGTAATCCACGATTCCCCCATTGGGCAAGGCGGAATGGATGCTGATGCCGCTTAGCTGGAACATGTTCTCGTTGGGGTTGGAGTAGTCCTTTATGACCAGGTAGCGGCCGGTGCGGTAGACCGAAATCGTCTTCAAGGTTGAGTAGCCGCTAAGCTCGCGGTATACCGGCTCGGCGCTTACTAGCTCATCCAGCGCACAGACGAAGTAGACGTCGTACACCTTGCCGTAGTTGGAGTTCCAAAGCAGGTCGACGTCGCCGATCTTCGTTTCCTTGCCGAGGTCGAACACCTGGCCGTATTGGCTTAGCGGGTCGACCGGGGATCCCCAGAAGGTGTTGTAGTCGCTTAGGACGTTATCCACCCCATGGCCTTCCTCGCTATCCGAACAGGAAAGCGCGGCATCGTTGAGGTTGAGGTTGGTGCCTTCGCAGCTCACGGTCAATAGGTTGATGCGGTAGTTCTTGGAATTTAGAGGCCTGGAATGCAGCTTGATGGTGATCGAGCTGACCGCGGTCTTGCCGAAACTGAACGAGGTTTGCGACGATTCGGTGGAGGCAAGAAGCACTTCGCCCGATGCGGTTTCGCCATAGATATCGGCCTTTTGCGCGCTTACCCAGTCCGAATAGGATATGTCGACCTTGTCAATGTCGACGTAGGTCCCGAAGTCGGACTTCACCCACTGCTCGTCGCTTATCTCGGAGCCGGAGAAGAGGTCGGGGTAGTCCTGGGTCGGTATCGCCAAGCCCCTGGTGCCATACACCTCGACTTCGTAGAGGCTATAGCCATAGGCCTCCATGTTGCGCGACCTCAGGGTTATCTTGACGTAGCGTCCATAGCCGTCTACGTCCCAGGAGTCGGTCCTGGCCCCATAGGCGAGGCCATCCTTGCTTAGCAAGGTGGCGTATGACTTTCCATCCTCTGAGACCGAGATGTCATAGGCTTTGGCCGAGGCGTTCTCAAAGTATAGCTTGATGGAGGTGAAGGGAAGCTCCGCGCCGAGGTCGATGATGAGGTCGAACGGGCCCTCCTCCCAAGGCGACTCGTAGCGCGTCGACATGTCCCCGTCGGTGATGTAGGAGGCGTAGCTCGAGTCCTTGTATTCGCCGCTGACGGGACGGCCGGTGGATATGACATAGGGTGTGGAGGAGCTGTAGATATAGGGCTCATCCTCCTTGCCGAAGTCGGGGTCCTCGACGATGGTGATATGCCTTTCGGCCAGGTCGCCGAATAGGTCGTAGGTCAGGGTGTACTCGCCCGGCGTGCCGTAATCGACGTTGCCGTAGACGGTTAATTCCGAGGTCACGTCCTCGCCCTCGCTGGAGGTGGCTTTGACGCCGAAGTAGGGGTCGAAGAACCGCCCTTGGGGATAGGACCCGTCCTCCACGCCGGTCAGCGAATAGGTGACCTCGCCAGGATATGTCGGCTCCTCGCTGTTGGACGAGGTTGAGCTGCTTGAGGACTGCTCTGAGGATGACGAGTCGGAAGAGGATGGGCTCGAGCTGCTGGCTTCCTTGCTGCAGGCGGAAAGCAATAGGCAGGCTGAGCTAAGCAATAGCAATGCGGTCTTCTTCATCTTCAGGCCTCCCTCGGGACGTAGTGGTAGTAATCGGTTTGCTTGTAGTATTCGGAATCGGAGTACCCGCTGCCCTCCTTGGCGATGAGCTTGGCGGTGAAGCAGTAGTCGCCTTCGGGCAGGTTGTTCTCGAACAGCCAGGCCTCGATGTCCTCTTTATAGGTGTATAGGTCGCCTTTGCGGAAATCGAGGTCGAATGTCCCAACCTCATCGCCGTTAATATCTATGACGTAGACCCTCATGCACTCGATCTGCTCGGCGTAGGCGTTGCCGCCTTCCTGGAAGGTCTCCCACATCCAGTTGAGCCGCCCCGCGGTGTCGCCGCTATCGAAGACGTAGAACTGGTCCTCGCGGTCCTTGGGAAGCCTCAGCTCGGTCATCACGTCGAGGTGGAGGTCGCCAATCGATTCGATGGTCACCTGGCCGATCTTGCTGCCGTCCTCGTTTTCCGGATAGAAGACGAAGGTCAGGTCGAGGGATTCCCCGGCATAGCCGTTTTTGTAAAGCTCCTCGTTGATGTCTTGAACGAGCGTCCCCATGTTGCCGGTCTCGCAGGTCGAGGTGGCGATCGGGGCGGAGGTCAATGTGAGGTCGTCGGAGACGCCGGCTTGCAGATACACGTCGGCCCGGAAATGATCCCAGCCCATGTCGTCGGTTACGTTGGAGCCGAAGGCATTGCCCTCGAATGTGATGCCATAGCAGCGCCCTTCCATGGTCTCGGGGATGGCAATCGTCCCATAATCGGTCCCGCCGAAGGACACGGAATAGGCTTCGCCAGGCAATACGCCATCTACGTACTTGGCCCCGGCGACGCCAGAGAGGGCGGCTTCCATGCCGTCTTGTCCCGTCACTTCCGGCAATCCGCCGAGCAGCGAATCGCCTAGTATGTTGATGCCGTTGGTGAAGACGTATAGCCTGAGCCCGGATTCGTAGTACATAACCCTGGTCTGGCATGTTGAGGTGATGGCGATTTGGAGAGCTTCGTTGGCCTTTTGCGAGTTTTTGTTGAGCAATTCGTCCTCGTAATAGCTCACCGCGGCCTGCTTGTCTTCTTCGGAAAGCGATTCCTTGGCCTTGTTGATCAAGACGATGAAGTACTCGCCGTCTTTCTCGTCTAGCGTCTGCTTCCCTTGCTTGGCCCGTGAGTCGAGCATGGTGACCTCGTCTAGGGCTAGGTAAGCCTGCTTGGCCACTTCGATGGCGGATAGGCTGCTCTCAGTCACTTCGCCGATGGCGTTTACCTTGGAAAGGAAATCCTGAAGCAGAGGCTCATCGACGCCGAAGATGTAGCTGATTGGGGAAGAGAAGCGGGAAAGCAGATCGACATCGGTCCCTTCAGCCCGGACCTCGAGCTTGTTCTCCCCGTTTTCAAACATCGCGTATAGCGGAGTGGCCGCGAGGTCTATGGTGGTCTCACTGGTCAAGTAGATCTTAGAGTCGTCCTTGTTGAGCCTTATGGCATATCCGTTGGTGGCTCCCTCGACCGGGTCGAAGCTAAGCATGGTCCCTTCGAGCTTGACGTTGGACGGGGCATCCAAGATTCCTTTCGTAAGCTCGCTCTCGCCTTCGATGAGGACGTTGTCGGCGGGCATGGGGAAACTGGCCTGTCCATTGGCGAACTCGATCTCGACGCCGTTAACGGTCAGTTTGGAGAGTCGGTAATAGGCGCCATCCTCATAAGTCAGGGTGATTTCTTCGCCATAGAAGGCAGAATCTTTTTCGCAAGAGATGGCAATCCCAACCGGGGAAAGGACGGATATAAGGTAGGAGGCCTTCCTAGCGGTCGCCTCTATCAAAACGTCCTCGTATGGCATCTCAAAACTGGCGTGGTGGTTTGCCAGCGTAAGGGGCTCGCCGTTTATGGTAAGGCTCTCCAGCTCATACCCGACGGCCAGCTCCACCGAGAGGCTTATGGCCTCGCCGGGGGCGGCAAAGTCCTCGCTGGCTGTTACCGTAACGCCATCAGAGCCTTTGACCTCTATGGCGTGCTCACCTTCTTCCGGGGTGGCGATGGGAGAGGTGATGGTTGACCCACTGCTGCTCATCGAGGTCGATGTATCCTCGATGCTGGAGTGGGTTTTCGATATTTCCTCCTCGCCGCAGGAAGACAGCCCCAAAAGCAAGGCGCAGCCTAATGCAAATAAAGCTTTTCTCTTGCGTTCCATAAATTAAGGAAATCGGTTTCCTTAAGCATCATACTCCTTGGTGAAAGCGGTTTCAACCGGGGCGGGCGCCAAAAAAGGGGCGGGTCGCCCCGCCCCGAAGATGGCGCAAGCCCCTCACTCGGCCGAGCCGAAGTTGAGCTGGTTGTAGATCTGGGTCCCGTCTTCCAGGGTGATGGAGAGGACGCAGACCTTGAAAGCCGATTTGGAGTTCCAGTTGCAAAGAGCGATCTCGGCCTTGAACGTCTGCCCGAGGTAGCTTTGCAGCCAGGCGTATTGGGCGGACCCGCTTTGGTAGAACTGCAGGCCTTTGCTGCCATAATCCTTCTCGCCTTCGTCGATTAGGTAGTAGGTCGGGTAGTAGCCATCGTTAACGGTCAAGCTGGCTTTGTCGATGACGTAGACCTCGGCGGTGTGCTCAAGCTCAGACACCGGCAAGCTGACGAGCTCGGCGATGGTCTTCCCGGTTATGAAGGAATCGGTCGGGTAGGTGCCGTCCCCGCCGTAGAGGTTGACGTAGATGTAGGCATCGGTTATGCAGATCTGGCTTTGGGCCCCTTTCGATCCGTAGTAGTCGCGATACCCCTCGATGACGACCTCGTCGCCGATATGGAAGGTGCCGTCGAATAGATCGAAGGAGGAGAGCTTGACGGCAATAACCCCGGATTCGTCGATCAGATAGAACCCGGATTGGTTGACCAGGCTCGGCCCGACGATGCCCCGGACCAGCAGCGTCGTGGTGGGATCGGCTTCCGCCTCGATGGCCTCCTGCACGCTGATGCCGACGGTTTCAGGGTCGAACACCTCGATCTGAACGGAGCCGACGTAATTCTCGTAATCGCCATAGGACCCGGTGATGGTGATGGTGACCTTGCCGGGATGGGTCGGGTCGACGTGGAAGACGGTGGCGCCGGATTCGCTGCTGAAGTAGGCGGCCTCCTCGTTGGAGGAGGAATAGGATAGGGTCGCGCCTTTGACGCCGACGAGGTCGTTGTCGATGCTGGTGTTCACTTTAAGCGCGGGGTCAGCGCCGTAGCGGGCGGAGAACTGGCCGATGCCATAATACTCAACCGCCAGTTCCGGGGTATAGGAGGGATCGTAGGAATATGGGGTCGGGTCGACGTAGACCGGGTTGACCCGCCAATTGCCGCCGGAAGCGGTCATTTTCGCGTTGAGCACGGTCATGTACAAAGTCACGACCTGCCCATCGTATTGGTCGAGCCAGGCGAAGTCGGCGCCGCTAGCCTGGGTGTAGGAGTAGGTGCCGGTCTTGCCATCAAGGTCGAGGATGTAATAGTTCACGAAATCGTCGCCCTGCCGTTTCTGTATGAGGGCGGCGACTTGGTAGAGGTCGCCGGTTATGGGCTCGTCGAAGTCGGCGGAAAGCAGCTTCTTGACGGTGGTCTTCTTGGCCGAGGAGGCGTAGTCGAACCCCTCGCCCTGCTGGTGGGAGAGCAAGACGGCGCTGACCAGCTGGATGGCCCCATTGTAGCCAAGCTTCTCGGCGTAGGAGGCCTCGTCGTCGAGGATCCAGTTGTCGCGGGTCGCGACCAGCTCGACCACCTCCCCGTCGTCTACCTGGGGGGCGATCTGCGAATCGTAGACGTAGATCATGCCGGTGGAATCCGCCAGCAGGAACCCGATCTCGTTGAGCGAGGTGTTGAAGGTGTGGCGGAGCACCGTCCCCTTCACCCGGCAGGACTCACCTTTGTCAAGGGCGCGGGACTCGGCGATGGTGATGAGGTCGTAATCGTCGGGGTCGATCTCTACCTCGCGGTGGACGAAGTCGATGATCCACCCGGAATAGATCTCCATCGTGCCGTTGTAATTCTGCAGGTTGCCATAAAGCAACACGAGGTCGTTGGCGACCGGCTTCTGCTCCAGGTCGGGGTAACGCTTGTCCCCATCGGCTCCATAGGTGCCGTAGACCATGATCTCCCCGGTCTCGTCCTCGATGGTCATGCCGCCGTAATTCGGGTTGTCGATCGATTTGACGGTCGCCGCCACGTAGTAGCGCGGGCTGTCGGCGGTCGGCTTGCTGGTCTGGCTGGCGGCGAGCTCGCAAAGCTCGGCGACGGTCTTGAGGTCGTATTGCCGCCACTCGTCGGGTATGGTCTCCTCCTCGGGCGGCTGCTCCGTATCCGTAGTGGAGGAAGAGCCAGTGTCGGAGGATGTTTCCTCGGGCTTAGAAGAAGATGGGTGGGTGTTTTCCCCAGAAGACGAAGAGGCTCCGCCGCCATTGCAGGCAACGAGGGCCAAGCCTAGGGCCGCAATCCCAAGGCAAAACGGTTTGGTTTTCATCAAACCCTCCTTTTCCGGCACATCTTGGTGCCATTCACTATAGAACGGAGTTTTTTCCCGGTCAAGGGCTCGGAAGACCAGAACTGGCGATTGGACATGGAAAAAGCGATGGATTTGCAAAGGCCGTTAACCGGAATTAAAGAAAAGAAAAGCCGCCAAAAATGGCGGCTAAGATGGAGATGGCCCCACTACTTCGCCTTGCGGCGGCGGGAGGCGATCATGAAGCCGGCGGCGGCAACCGTGGCCGAGGAAAGGGCGACCAAGGCGATTATCGCGGCGGTGTCGTTCGAGCTCATGATGGTGCCTAGGCTCGAAGTGGCGCCTTCGCCATAGGCTGAGGCCCAGTTGTTGTATCTCTTGGCGTAGGCAGCAGTGGCATCAGAGGTCAGGAAGAAGTTCCGCTGTGTCTCGGTCAAAGCCTCGAGAGCTTCCTTGGCAGCCGGGTACCATTCCAAGCAGGACTTCCCGTCGCCCTCCTCAGACGGGCTGATATTCGGCTTCATATAGGTATTTATGAATGCCATGACGGCGTCGTAATCGGGGCAGGAGAACTCGGACATGCTAATAGGCGCAAGCTGAGGACCGTTATACCATCCTAGATGCCC
>DVMV01000041.1 GCA_018714785.1 Candidatus Alloenteromonas pullicola | reverse complement strand
GTCAACATGAATCAGGGAGAGCCGGTGTATTATTCGCGGATGCGCCGTTTGCTCACCTGCCTTGCCTAATCTCTAAATCTAGTAGGCAAACAATTGGCCGCGTTTAGCCGCCTTTGCCTTTTAATTCGCCTCCCCAAATGGTTTATTTGCCTCTTCCATGGTGTATACTTACGTAACGTAAGGAAAGTATTTTTTCGCAATGGTAACCATCTGCATCCTCGGCCTCGACCAATTCGTGGTCGGCCACTACTCGAAGGACCACACCAAGGCCCTGGCCTCGATATTCGCCGTCCCGGAGGAGGCCATCAATTTCTACGCCCCCAACTCAATGGTGTTCCACGCCGGGGCGGAGCAGACCAGCTGGAACACGATCGTCGTCGTCCGCGCCCCCAGGCAACTGGAGGGGTGCGAGGACAAGGCCGCCGAATACATCCTGGAGACGCTAAGCCAGTTCTCCATCCACGTCGAGCTTGAGTTCGAGTACTTCGAGCCCGGGCGCCACCATGAGCGAATCAACCACGACTATCCCCGCTACCTAAGCGAGGACAACATCAAGGAAGCCGACGTCAGCATCGACTATGGCGAGGATGAGCACGAGCAGTGCCACCACGACCACGATGAGGACGGGGAAGACCCCTCTTTGCCCAATCCCGCCGACAGGGCGGATTTGGATTACAACGACCCCAATCAGATATTCCTAGGCGATGCCTTCGCCTCCTTCGAGGAGGAAGTCGCCAAGAAGAAGGGCGGGGCGAAATAAGGAGAAAAACATGAAAGAACTAGATTTGTCGGTTGAGATTCTCAACGCCGTGCTCGACGGCACCGAGTTCGGCACCGCCCTGAAGGACAAGTTCCAGAAGGAGGTCGAGATCCGCCCGCTGCGCCACGACGTGGCGAGCCTGGTCGGCTGCGCCCTGCGCCATTCCATCCTCTTCACGAGGCTGCTCGACAAGGTCGAAGGGCTGGAGGAGTCCGACAAGCGGATCGTCATGATCGGCATGGCCAACAACTACTTCTGCCGCCGCTACGAGAAGAAGGACATGGACGAGGCCATCAAGGGTCTGCTCGGCGAAGAGAAGCTCGCCATCGCGCTCCCCATACTCGACAAAGAGGGCGAGGAGAACCGCTACATGCCCGATGACGTCGACCACTCGAGCCTCGATTACCTGAGCCTGCGCTACAACGCTCCGATCTGGGCTTGCAAGATACTGCACCATTTCGGCTACTCGAATACCTTCAAGACTTTGAAGAAGTGGGCCAGGCCCTACGTGACCTACGTCCGCTTCCGCAATTTGCCCGAGCTCGAGGAGCTCCGCACCTCGCCGGATTTCGCCGCCACCTCGATAAAGGACGTCTACCTCTACGCCGGCAAGAAGCCGCTGCGCGTCTATGAAGAATACCGCCGCGGCAAGATCTTCGAGGTCCGCCCGCGCGTCAAGGAGCTGCTCGACAGCCACGTCATCTCTGCCCCGAGCTCCGCTTTGCTTTACTGCGGCAAGCTCTCCGGCGGCGCCGAGCTTGAGCTGGTCGAGGCTTACGGGGACGCCCTCGCGATGAACATCGCGACCTCCGAGCTCGATTCGAAGCTCGCCCTGACCCGCCTAATCCGCGAGTTGGGCCTGCACAACGTCAACCTCTTCCAGACCACCGATCCGACCGCGATGGACGCCTCGGTCCCGGGCAAGCAGCAGCTGGTCATCTGCCTGCCGGACTCGACCGCCTTCGACCAGGTCCCGACCTCGCCGGACTTCCTGCTCCATTTCGACAAGGACGCGATGGACGGGATCATCTCCGGCGAGCAGAAGGCATTGGAAGGCTGCGCCAAATACGTCGATGACGGCGGCAAGCTCATCTATGCCATCCTCACCATCTCCAAGAAGGAGGGCCACCTCGCGGTGGAATCCTTCCTGCAGAACCATCAGGAATTCACCCTCGTAGAGGAGAAGCAGTGCTTCCCTTACGACGAGCTGGGCACCGCGGTCTACTACGCCGTGCTCTCCCGCGGGGCCGAGGTCGACAAGATCCCCGCTCCGCTAGGCGAGCTCAGCGCCCTCAAGGAGATGTCATCCCCTTGCGCCGCCGCTAAGGCCGAATAAAGGAAAGACATATGGAAAACCTGCTCGGATACACATTGGAGAAGATGTCATCCGAGTTCGAGGCGAGGGGTCAGAGCAAATACCGCGCCAAGCAGGTGTTCGCCTGGATTTACGTTAGGAACGTCCTCGACTTCGACTCCATGAGCGACGTCTCGAAAGCCTTCCGCGAGGAGCTGAAGTCGTCTTTCAACTTGGCTTTGCCGCGGATCGCCTACCGGCAGGAGGGCAAAGACGGGACCATCAAGCTATTGCTACAGATGGAGGATGGGGCCAAGGTCGAGACGGTCATGATGCCATACGACTACGGCTGCCCGATCTGCGTCTCGAGCGAGGTCGGCTGCTCCATGGGGTGCGCTTTCTGCGCGTCGGGCCTGCATAAGCGCGAGCGCGGGCTAACCGCCGCCGAGATGGTGGGGGAGCTGCTCGTGATGAACAACGTCCTGCGCGAATATGGCCGCAGCGTCACCCACATCAACGTGATGGGGACCGGCGAGCCTTTCGACAACTACGACAACGTGATGGACTTCATCCGGATCGCCAACTGCCAGTTCGGGCTCGCGATCGGGGCGCGGCACATCACCGTCTCCACCTGCGGCCTGACCGAGGGGATAAAGCGCTACGGCAAGGAGGGGTTGCAGACCAACCTCGCCCTTTCCCTTCACGCGCCAAACGACGAGATCAGGAACAGGATCATGCCCATATCGCGCGCCTTCCCGATGGATAAGCTCTTCGAGGCGCTGCAGGAATATGGCCGGGATTCCGGCAGGCGGGTGACACTTGAGTACATCCTGCTTTCCGGCATAAACGATTCCGACGAATGCGCGAGGGAGCTCGCCGCGCTCATAAGGAAATACGGCGTCTTCGCCTACGTGAACCTGATACCCTACAACGAGGTCAAGGAAATGCCTTTCAAGCGGGCTTCCAACAACCGGGTCCACGCCTTCCACGACCTTTTGCTAAAGCTTGGCATCAACGCCACGGTGCGCAAGGAATGGGGAGAGGACATCGACGCCGCCTGCGGGCAGCTCCGCGCGAAGACCATGGACAATAAGGAGAAGGGGCAATGAGATACCAGGGAGCTTTCGGCAGCCTTACCGACGTCGGCAAGGTCAGGATATCAAACGAGGACCAGGCCTTCGCCGCCTCCAACAACCTCGGCGAGGTGATGCTGCTGGTCTGCGACGGCATGGGCGGGCAGAACAAGGGCGACTGCGCCTCGAAGCTCGCCCGCGACTTCATCCACGATTCCTTCCAAAAGAAGCGCAGAATCCCCGGATTCCTATTGCCTTTCTACGTCTCCAACCTGCTGAAGAAGGCCAATTCGCTAATCTATTCCGAATCGCAGCGCTCCTCCCGCTACGAGGGCATGGGCACCACCTGCTGCCTCGCGCTGATAAGCGGGGAGACCCTCGTCGTCGGCAACGTCGGCGACTCGCGCTGCTATTGCTTCGACTCGGGCGTCTTGACCCAGCTAAGCCAAGACCAGACCTACGTCGACTACCTTTACCGGACCGGCAAGATAACCAAGGCGCAGACCACGACCCGCAGCGACCGCCACGTGCTTTTGAACGCGCTCGGCATCTACCCCTCCTCCTCCTCCTCCGAGGTCAAGCGGCTCCATTACTCCGGGCAGTCGATACTCCTTTGCTCCGATGGGCTCTACAACAACCTGCCGGAGGCCGAGATAAGGGCGATCCTCTCCACCGACGACCGGGTCGACGAGAAGATCGCCTCGCTCATCGAGGAGGCCAATTCCAACGGCGGCTCCGACAACATCGCCGTCAGCTACTTTGAGGCCAATCGATGATCAAGATAGGCGACAGGATCGACGGGCGCTACCGCATCGTCTCCCGGATCGCCTCCGGGGGCATGGCCGACGTCTACGAGGCGTCGGATTTGATATACCGCCGCATCGTCTCCATCAAGGTGATGAAGGAGGAGCTGCTCAAGGAACCCGTCAACCTCGCGCGTTTCAACAACGAGACCGCCGCCGCGGCGAGCCTCAACCACCCAAACATCGTCAAGGTGTATGGCCGCGGCTACGTCGATGGCCGCCCCTACATGGCCAATGAGTACATCAAGGGGCAGACCCTGCGGGACAAGCTCAACTTCTCGATCTCGCTATCCTTGCTCGACGCCTGCGGGGTGATGCTCCAGCTCACCTCGGGCATCGACTACATACACCGCCATGGCATAATCCACCGCGACATCAAGCCGGACAACCTCTTCTACCTCTCCGACGGCTCGATCAAGATCAGCGACTTCGGCATCGCCGCGCCCATCGGCACCAGATCCGGCGACGACGCCATACAGGGCACCATCTACTACTGCGCCCCCGAGGTCCTCACCGGGGCCCCGGCCTCGATCGCCAACGACATCTACTCGATGGGGGTGGTGTTCTATGAGTGCCTCACCGGCCAGGTGCCATTCGACGGGGCGAGCCTCGAGGAGGTCGCCATCAAGCAGCTGAAGAAGCGCTTCCCCGAGCCATCCAAGCTCGTGCCGGGGCTGCCAAAGAGCATCGAGCGGATCATCATCACCGCCTGCCGCAAGCGCCCGGAGGAGCGATACCTAACCGCCGCGGCCATGCACGAGGACATCGTGGAGGCTATGAAGGACAAGGGGTCGTTCAAGAAGGAGAAGAAGGGACTATTGTCCCGGATATTCGGATTCAAATGATAGTCGCGCCATCGATACTTTCCGCCGATAAGGCAAACCTCGCCTCCGAGATGGAGAAGGTCTTTGATGCCGGCGCGAGCTGGATCCACCTCGACGTGATGGATGGGATCTTCGTCCCGAACGTCTCCGATCTGCTCCCTTTCGCCAACGAGATAGCCAAGGCCAAGGCCTTCCGCGACACCCATCTGATGGTCAATGACGTCGAGGGCTACATCGAACGCTACGCCAAGATAAGCGACCTCATCACCTTCCACCTCGAGGCCGCGCCGGGCAATAGGGCGGTTTGCCTCATCGAGAAGATACATAGGCTGGGGCTGAAGGCCGGGCTTTCCATCAAGCCGGGCACCCCGGTGGAGGCGCTGCTGCCGTATCTAGGCCAAATCGACCTCGCCCTCGTCATGTCGGTCGAGCCGGGCAAGGGCGGGCAGGCTTTCCTAGACGGCGCCCTCCCCAAGATCGCCTACCTCAAGAGGCGGAAAGAAGAGCTGGGCTTGGATTTCCTCATCGAGGTCGATGGGGGCATCAACGAAAACACCGGCCCGGAAGCCGGCAAAGTTGGCGCGGAGGTTTTGGTGGCCGGCTCTTATATATACGGCCACGATGACTATAGAATAAGGATCGGGAGGCTATTGCATGTCTAGTTTGGCCGTGATGCTCGTCTCGATGATCGGCTGCGCCGTCTGCTTCGCCCTTTTCGTATTGTTCGGCAGGATGGATCTGAAGCGGCGGGGCAGGAAATACGACTACCTCTCCGGCTTCATCTTCGAGCATGGCGAGGTAAGCGACAGGCTCGGCATAGCGAGCCGGACGATGCTCTCGCTTTTCTTCGCCTTCGGGGTGCTCGGCTGCTTCGTGCTCTCCTTCTCCGAGGAGACCTCCGGGCTGCTTGGCCTATTGGTCCTGCTCGGCGTGCTGGCCCTGCTCGAGGGGATATCGGGCGAGGCGATCTCGATCGTCCCGGCCTATGCCTTCGGGCCGCACCTGTCATCGACCGTCGCCTTCTTCTTCTCCTCGATAATGGTCGACGTCGTCTCCGGCATCTGCCTGCTCAATTGCTACGGCAAGGGCAACGAGGGGACCGAGGCCCCATTGGCCTTCGCGATAATCCTCTTCCTATTGGCCCTTTGCAAGGGCATATTGCTGGTCAACCCCAAGCTATCGAGGTGGACTGAGCTATCGAGCTACATGGACCAGGATGGCGTGGTCACCACGAAGCGCCCCCGCCCGTTCGTGCTGGCGAGCAGCCAATGGGCCTGCCTGCTGCTGGACCTAGTTAGCTTCCTGCTCATCGCCCTGGGCAGCTATCTCACGCTCAGCCTGTTCAATTATTGATAAACGAAGGAAACATAGGTAAACCAAATCGGTTTCCCTAAAAAGTTTCTTTTTTCGATGTACTCCTTCGGAGTAGCCTGTTTCCTGAATTTGCTTTTATCGGGTGGCTTGACTATATCAAGATAAAGCTTTTCTTTTTCGGAAAGTGGAAAGGAATTTATAGACCATGAAGGGAATTGTCTTTGCTGTTTCTTTGCTTCTCGGCGTTGCTTCAACTATTGCCACAAGCTCTACCGCTTTTTCTAAGCGAGAAGAAGACACCACCAACAATTCAACTTTCGTTTCGTACACCCCTTAT
>DVMV01000040.1 GCA_018714785.1 Candidatus Alloenteromonas pullicola | reverse complement strand
TTGCATGCGTCTACAAGGCGCTGAAAGGCTGTTTCCTAACTTTTATAAAACTACTAAATAAATACTAAAGTTATTTTTTGACCCATCGTCGGTGAAAATTTGAGTTGAGGCCGTTATCCGATAAAAGTTCGCTTCCGAACGTTTAATATTTGTTCCCTGACTAATGGTCTTTATTTGTTTTCTTATAACTATTATTTAGTCAATCGATGAAGTACGCGCCGCAGCGTTGCCCCTTTTCTATCCCGCTTCCTTCGCGCTTGGATTCATGAGGATCCTTATCTATTGGATTTGGCTGCCGCTCCCCCGACGCAAAAAGAAAAGCCCTTCGGCTTCAAAGGGCGAGCGATCTAATCGGTATTATTTTCCCGATTCCCCTACTTCGTCTTTCTTCTCCTTAAGGTGCTTCAATATCAGCCAAGGGATGTCGACGACCGCCATCACGGCCAAAGAGATCAAGGCATAGGCGACTATTCCGTCTAGGTCTCCCGTCTGCCTAGAAAGCAAAATCATGGTCCCGATCCCCGGGCTGGCGGCGTTCGAGCTGTTCAGCACCTCCGCCATGATCGCGGTCTTGAAGCTAAGCCCGAAGCTTTGTGCGATGGCCAAGGCCACGAACGGCCAGGCATCGGGAAGCAAAACCTTCCACGTGCCCCTTAGGCTCCTCTTCCCCGCATCGATGCTCAAGGCATCGACTACTTCCTTATCCTCGGATGCTATCCCGGCCCGGAACGCTTCGTATATAAGCGGAAAGGCCACGATGAACGTCAGTATGCACGGGACGTAATTGAGCCAGCTCAGCGTTTTCGGCGTGAACAGTATCCCCAGCAGGACGATCACCACGGCCGCGGTCGGTATCGAGCGCATTATGCCAACCCCAGGCTTGAAGAAGAACTCCCCGAATTTGAACAGCCCGGATAAGGTCCCTAGAAGGCCGCCTAGAAGGAAGCTTATGGCGAAGCCGAGGACGACGCGCCAGGTTGTGTTCCCGATGGCGTACCACGTCCTGACCGCCTCGCGCATGAAAAGCAGCTCAAAGGCCCTTATGAACGTTTCATGGGGATATGGGAGGATCATGTTGCCTGATTGCTTAAGGCAATAGGCTAGGATGTACCAGATGGCGAAAAACAAAACGAGCCCCAGGACCAAGGCGATCGTCTTTATCCAAAAGGCTCGTTTGCTAATCATGTCTATGATTTTACTTCAAGAAGGCGGTCTCGGGGTAGGCGGTTCCGCCGATGGTCGACTGGAAGGAATTGGCGATGGTCATCGCATCGGCCTCCCCATCAACCAGGTTGAATCCATTCGCCCCGTTGGCCTGCAGCTTGCTGACCAATGTCTGGGTGAAGCCGAAGCGCGCTTGGACGTCGGCATCCGAGGTGGTGTCGAGCGCTTCGTAGGCATCGAGCGAGGAAACGACCTCAGACGGATTGCCGACCGCTGTCTGGATGTTCTTCTCGATCATGTCGAGGAACTCATCGACTTTGCCTTTCTTCTCCTCGACGGCCTTGTTCGAGATGAACAGCCCGGCGGCCGGGATCTCGGCATCCGCGCCGTACTCGGCTTTCCACTCGGTCTGAAGGTTATATATTATGTTAACTGTCTTTCCTTCTTGGGCCAAAGTCGCGGTGGCTTGGGTCAGCTGAGGCTGGGAGATGAGGAAGAAATCGAACGACTCCGGGTTACTGGTGAGCTTTGCCATGGTGGCCGCGACGCCTTCCTCATAGGCGATTCCCGTGTAATCGGTGATTCCCCAGGCATCCTCGGAAAGGCTTAGGAAAGCCTGATCGGCGATGCCCCCCTGAACGAAGGAATCGATGGTCGAGGCGCTGGTGAGGTCCTCGGCGGAATCGTGCTTTACCGAGACTAGGTAATAGGTCCCGCCGCTAATCCAGCGGGCCATCTTGTAGGGGGCGTTCTTCTTGGTTACCTGATTGAGGCCGTTGATGCCATCGAAGACGATGGCGTCGAAGGTCCCGTTGGCGAAGGCGCTCGGGATGATTGAGGCTGGGGTGTTGGTCGATGTCCAGTTCTCGTTTTCCCCCTGATTGAAGAAAGCGATGGCCGGAATGCCAACCGGGGAGACCCAGTTGAATTCATTCTCTTCTTCAGTCGAGGAAGAGGAGGTCGTGGTGGTCGACGGGGCGCAGGCGCAAAGGGCAAATATCCCCAAGGCCAGCGGGGTGATTTTCTTGGTAATCATTGTTGGTAGAAACTCCTAAACGCCGCTTATTATCGGACTGTTTGGATGGTTTGTTAAGCGTTATGCTCCAATAGTTCCTCTATCGGCTCACCGACCATGTTCCCTTCCCTCTGCAACCCGAAGTTCGCGAGGGCGGTCGCGCCGATCTGGGCGAAGCATTTCCTCTCGCCGAGGCAATGCCCTGAACGGAAACGTGGGGAATAGCAAAGCAGGGGCACCTTCTCGCGGGTGTGGTCGGTGCCGTGGGCGGTCGGGTCGTTGCCGTGGTCGGCGGTGACCATCAATAGGTCGTCCTCGCCCATCTTGGCGATGAACTCGCCGATCCGTTTGTCGAAGGCCTCGAGGCAGCGAGCGTAGCCGACCGGGTTTCGCCGGTGGCCGTATTCGGAGTCGAACTCGACCAGGTTGACGAAGCATAGCCCGGTATAGTCGTCGCCTAGCTGCCTGATCGCCTCATCCATCCCCTGCTCGTTGGTCGCGGTGTGGATGGTCCTGGTGATGCCGACGCCGTTGAAGATGTCGTTTATCTTCCCGACGGCGGAGACGGTGAAGCCGTGCTCCTTCAGCACATCGAGGGCGGTCCTCCCGGTCGGGGAGACCGTGTAGTCGTGCCGGTTGGCCCCGTCGCGCACGAACCCATCCTTGGGGTTGCCGACGTAGGGCCTAGCGATCACGCGCCCCACCAGGTATTCGGGGCGCATGCAGATCTCCCGGGCTATCTCGCAGCAGCGGTAAAGCTCCTGCAGGCCCGTGACTTCCTCGTGGGCGGCGATCTGCAGCACCGAGTCGGCCGAGGTGTAGACGATGAGGCTGTTCTCCTTCATCTGTTGCTCCCCGAGCTGCTTTATGATCTCGGTTCCGCTGGCGGCGACGTTGCCGATTACCTTATGGCCGGTCTTCTCCTCCAGCTCGTCAATGAGCTCCTTGGGGAAGCCGGTGTCGGTGAAGGTCTTGAATGGCTTGAGGGTCTCGATGCCCATCATCTCCCAGTGCCCGGTCATGGTGTCCTTGCCGTTGCTTAGCTCGGCTAGCCGGAGTGAGTAGGCGTGCGGATGGTCGTTGACCTTCTTGACCCCCATTATGTTATCTAGCTCGCCAAGGCCCATGGCCTCCATGTTGGGGACCTTGAGCCCGCCGACGGATTCGGCGGCGTGGGCGAAGGTGTTCGATCCCTCGTCCCCAAAGCGCGCGGCGTCCTCCATCTCGCCGATGCCGGCGGAGTCGGCCACGACGACGAATATCTTCTTGAATGGCTTCATGTGCTCTTTGACCTCGGGTGCATTATACAGCAAAGGAAAAGTTAAGTCTCCTTATTTGCCTTTGAAGGCCTTGGCGAACGAGGAGAAGGCCTGCTCGGGGTTGATGTGGGTGTATATCTCGGTGGTCTCTAGATGGGCGTGGCCCAGCATTTGCTGGACGGCCCTTAGCTTCACGCCATGGCTAAGCAGGTGGGTGGCGAATGAGTGGCGGAGGGTATGGGGGCTGATGCTTTTCTCTATCCCGGACTCGGCGGCGTATTTCTTCACCTGCATGAAGAAGTAGTTCCGGCTGACCGGCTCCGCGAACTTGTTTAGGAAGGCGTAGTCGGTCTTGTCCGATCCCTTGATCTGCCTGCGGAAGGTCGAGGCGTATTCCCCGATGGCCTCAAGCGCCTCCTCGCCGATCGGGACGAGCCTTTCCTTGTCCCCTTTTCCGTGCCTGACCTTGATCAGCCTTTTCTCGAAGGAGATGTCGGAGAGCTTCAGCGACACGAGCTCGCTCACGCGCAATCCGGCCATGTACATGCATAGCAGCATCGCGTAGTCGCGGCATCCGCCGGGCTTCTCCCGGTCGGGGGCGGAGAGCAGGGCCTCGATTTCCTTCTCATCGAGGACCGCGGGCAGGTGGCGTCCGGATTTGGGGAGCGGCACCTTCTCGCCCGAGTAGGCCATATAGCCTTGCTTGGAAAGGAAAAGGAACAGTCCTCGCAGGAAGCTCAGCCGGCGGGCGATTGAGGATGAAGACCTCCCCTTCGAGCCCTCGATGAGGGCGAACTGCTCGATCATCCCCTCGTTTAGGTCGTCGGTCGTCTTGGCCTCCGGGAAGTCCTCGAGGAAGATCTTGTAGTCCTCCAGATAGTCATCGATGGTCTTCCGGGACAGCCCCTTCTGCACCAATAGGTGCCTTGAGTATTCCCCAAGCGCCTCGTCTAGCTCAATCTTCTCCATCTTTCTTCGCCTCCGAGCCCCGCATCAGCAGGGGCTTCTTCATCTTTCGGTTCATCTGGTTGATTAGCATCCTCGTCTTGTCGGCTTGCTCGTAGTATTCGTAGTTGAAGATGGTCATCTGCACGGTTCGCTTCAAGGGGTCGACCAGCTTGGAGAGCGTCACCCCGACCAGGCGGACGTCCATTGCCTCGAAGTTCCGCTTATATAGCTCCTCGGCCTTGGATTTGATGGCCTTGGCGTCGTCGGTGGGTTCCTTGAGGGTCGCCGCGCGGGTGTGGAGGCGGAAGGCGGTGTCCTTCACCGTCAAGGTGATGGTGAAGCCAGCCTTATGCTGGGCCTTGGCCCTCCCCGACACCTCATCGCAGAGGTCGGATACCGCTTTGGCGACCTCGTCGTAGCCGCAGCAGTCGATCGGCAAGGTCGTGGAGTTGCCTATCGATTTGGGGTCGTCGGCCTCGACCTGGACCTTGTCGTCACCGCGCCCGGACACCCAGGAGAGGGCCGTGAAGGCGAATTTGCCCAATATCCTCATGGCATCCTGGTCTTCCTGCACTAGCCTATCCCGCAGATCGCCGATGGTTTTTATGCCGATGGCCTTCAATTCCGGGCAGGTCTTCTTGCCGATGCCCCAGAACTTCTCTATCGGCAGGGGCAATATCAGCCTCTGGATGTCCTTGCGCCTTATGATGGTCAAGCCCATCGGCTTATGCAGGTCGGAGCCCATCTTGGCCAGCCATTTGGTCGGGGCGATGCCAATCGAGCAGCTTAGCCCGGTCAGCTTCTTGAGACGGAACTGCATCGATCTAAGGTAGCCTATCGGATCGGCGCATTTCCCAAGCGGTTTGCTCATATCCACGTAAGCCTCGTCGATGGAGGCCTGCTCGATTATCGGTGAGTATTCCTTCAGATATGAGAAGAAGGACACCGAAAGGACCTTGTAATAGGAGAAATCCGGCGCTATCACTTTCGCTCCCGGACAAAGCCGCAGAGCCTGGAACATCGGCTGGCCAGAATGGCATCCGGCTTTCCTAGCGGCGTAGGAGGCGGTTGAGACGATTCCAGAGCGGCCTTCATGGCCAATAAGGATAGGCTTGCCTTTAAGCGAAGGGTCGCGTATCTCCTCGGCGGAGGCAAAGAAGGCGTTGAGGTCTATGTGCATTATGATCCTAGGCACGAAACCATTCTAACGCGTTAATAAGATTATGTTAACTAAGAGTTCAATCCTCGAGCAGCTCGTCGAGCCTGGACATGGCCGATTCGACGTCGACCCCGGCCGTCTTCATCTGATTGGCGATCGCATCGGATTGGTAGAATCCTTTGGGAATCGAGACCAGCTTCAGTTTGCCGCCATATCCATTGCGGGCCAAGGAAAGGGAAACCTGCGAGCAGAATCCCTCATAGGTCGAATATGGGTCGTAGACGAGAACCCGCTTGGAATTGAGCAAAACCCCAAGCAACGAATCGGATAAGGGGCTGATGAATATCGGGTCGATGCAGGTCACCGGCTTTCGGTATTCGTTTACCGATTTGGCGAATTCCCGTCCCATCGGGCCAATGCAAAGGCAGATCGCCTGCTCATCCTCGGCTTTAGATATCAGGTCGAAATCGCCGATATTCAATTCCTTTGGATTAATATCGCCTTCGTCTGGCAGCAAAGCCTCGCGGCTATAGCGTATTCCCAATATCCCGTTTTGCTTAAATGATAGATCGTAAAGCCCGGCGGCGATCTCCTTGGTCGAAGGCATGGAGAGGGTTATTCCGGGAATGCTTGATAGATAGGCCGGATCGAATATCCCGTGGTGGGTTTCGCCGTCTTTGCCTACGAATCCGGCGCGATCGATGAGAAGCGTCATTTTTATGTTAAGTCGGGCGCAGTCATGGAGCAGCTCGTCATAGGCCCTTTGCAGGAAAGTCGAGTAGATATCGACGATCGGATGGTATCCGTTGAGAGCCAAAGCCCCGGCGAAGGTCAAGGCGTGCTCTTCCTGAATACCGACGTCGAAGCATCGGTCTTTGTAGGCTTCGAAGGCCTTATCCTGCTGCGATCCTTTCATCATGGCGGGCACGATGAGCACGGAATCCCCGTGCTTTCCCATCTCTTGGAGCGTCAGATCGGCGAAAAGATGGCTATAGGTAATAAGCCCCGGATGCGTTTTTTTGGGCAGCCCGGTCTTGATGTCGAAAGGCGACGCGCCGTGCCAATAGCCGGTTTTGTCGTCTTCGGCCGGGGCGTAGCCTTTGCCTTTTATCGTCTTGACGTGGAACACGACGGACTTGTTTGTAACCATGGCCCGGCGGAGGTTCTTTTCCAGCAATTTCACATTATGCCCATCGAACGGTCCCATGTAGGTGAAACCGAGGTTGTCGAACAAAGTGAGCGGGATAAACCGGCGTTTTATCGAGTTTTTAAAGGAGTAAGTCCAAGAATAAACGGTTCGCCCGAAACCGCTTCTTAACATAATATTACGGTAATCGCGCTTCATCCGGTTGTATAACCGACCGGTCGAGATATGGCGGAACAGCCGCCCGATCCCCCCGACGGGCTTGGAGATCGACATGTCGTTGTCGTTGAGGACGATGATCACCTTATGGTCGCGGAACGAAAGGTCGTTGAGCCCCTCGAATGAGAGCCCGTTTCCCATCGCCCCGTCCCCAACAAGCGCGATGACTTGGTACTTTTCCTTCTTTTGGTCGCGGGCATAGGCGAAGGCCTCGGCCGCTGAGATTGCAGTCGACGAATGCCCGGCCTCGTAGCAATCGTAAGGCCCTTCGGAGCGTTTCTGGAAACCAGAGGTGTGCCCCGGGGTATTCAGGCCTTCCAAAGAACGTCCGCTAAGCAGCTTATAGGCATATGACTGATGGCCTACGTCGAGTATCAGCTTGTCCTTGGGAAAGTCGAAAACCCGGAAAAGGGCGACGGTGAGTTCCACGACGCCGAGGTTGCTGGATAGGTGGCCGCCATAGGTCGAGCAAGCGGAGATGATCGCCCGCCTTAGGTCGCGGCAAAGTATGGCTATCTCGGGATAGTTCAGTCCTTTGATTGTATTTGGGTCATCGTGGAGCCCTGTTATGTCAATTCTTTCGATGTGGTCGGACTTTTTCATAACTAGAAATATACTAATTATTTACTTGGTTTCTACTTTAACGTCTCCTGTGACCTCTTCGACTTTCAACTTGGCTTCCTCAAGTTCCTTCGAAAGGCTTTCGCAAAGTTTCTTCCCTTCTTCGAATAGCTTTAGGCTCTCGTCTAGGGGCAGCGCTTTTCCCTCGAGCTCCCCTACTATCTCGCCAAGCCTATTAAGGCGTTCCTCAAAGCTTTTGCTTTCCATCGTCGTCAACCTCTACCTCATCTATCTTCGAATGGATTATACCATCCCTCATCCTAGTCGATAATTCCTCGCCTGGCTTCGCCATTGCGGCCGAGGTTATCACGTTGCCCTTAGAATCCTCTAGAAGGCCGTATCCGCGGCGCAATACCGACAGGGGGCTAACTCCCTCAAGGGAGTGGCTTAAGCCGCTTAAACGGGCCTCTAGGACGTTAATTCGGCCATCCATACTGGCCTTGATCCGGCGGAATAGGTCGTTAACCTTGTCGATCTTGTCGCCGTATATCGCCTCTGGATGCAGGAACAGAGTCCGCTTAAGGTAGGAATCGAGCCTCTCCGAATAGGCGGATATCTTCGATTCCATCGCCTCTTTGCTCCTGGCGAAGCAGTCGTCTATATAGGCGAGTAGGTCCGCGGAGTTCGGGGTCGCCGCCACGGCGGCCGCGGTCGGCGTAGAGACGCGCTTGTCGGCCACATAGTCCAATAGGGAGATGTCGACCTCATGCCCCACCGCGGATATCACCGGGCACCTTGAGGCGGCGGCCGCGCGGACGACGGCTTCCTCTGAGAAGGCGCTGAGGTCTTCGGCGGCACCGCCGCCGCGGGCGACGATCAAGACGTCGAGGTCCTTGCTCGCGGCCAGGCGGAAGGCGCGCAGGAGGTCATCTTTGGCTAGTTTGCCCTGCACCAAAGACGGAAAAACGGTTATCTCAGCGAGGTGGTAACGGATGTCGATGTTGTGTATCACGTCGCGCAGGCCGGCCGAATTGGCCCCGGCGATCACCCCGATGTGCTTGGGGAAGGCGGGTATCTCGCGCTTTCGCGATTCGTCGAAAAGGCCCTCCGCCTGCAGCTTTTTGGCCAGCTCGCGGAGACGAAGGAGGTATTCTCCCTGCCCAGACCTCTCCATCTTCATGGCGATGAACTGGTAGTTGCCGCGCGCGGAATAGACGCCCACCCGGCCATAGCAGACGACCTCGTCGCCGTTATTCGGGGAAAAGGAAAGCCTCATCCGGTCGCCGCTCCACATCACGCAGGAAATGACGCCTTTATCGTCCTTAAGCGAGAAATAAGCGTGCCCGGATGGGTAAAGCTTGTAGTTGCTTATCTCGCCCCGCAGCCCGATGCCGCGCAGCGATTCGTCGCCCTCAAGGCGGGCCTTGATGGCTTCGTTTAGCTCAAATACCGAGTAGACCCGGCTAGGCATCTTCCCTCACCAGGACCTTGTCCAGGATGGCGTTGACGAACTTGTAGTCGTTGTCGCCCAGGTAGGCTTTGGAAAGCTTGATGGCGATGTTGATGACGACGGCCTTCTCAACTTCCGGCTCGACGTAGAGGTAATGGACGCAGGAAAGCAGCAAAATGGCCTGCTCGACGCGGTTGAGGCGATCGAAGGTCCAATGGTTCATATGGTCATTCAGCATCTTGACCAGCGGCGCGTATTCCTTTATGGCCATGATCAGGCAGGCTTTTACGAAATAATCGCAGTCCTGATACGGCTTATCGTCGAAGAGGGCGGAGACGATGCCCTCGACGTCGACTTCCTGCCCCATCGAGATATACGTCAGGGCATCGTAGATCGCCGTCATGGCGGTCCGCTGCATCGCGTTGCGACCGGTGCCGGCCACGGCAAATTCGTCTTCTTTGTCTTCCATTTTAGAACTACCCCCTTCTGGGTCGGCTTATCTTATCATAGTAACGGGTGATGAGGTAGTGAATGCGCTTCCCGTTTCTCCTCATGCCCTGCGCGGCTTGGCGATCGGCCAGGCGGACAGTGCGGCCGATCCCACAAGCCCAATGATGGCCTTGCAGGCCATCGGCGCGGCCTCAAACCCCTTCCCGAATCCCGGTAGGAAGCTAGACCAGAAGAAAGACCCGCTTAGATCGAAGAAGGCGAAGGCCAAAAGGCCGCCGGAAAGCAGCAGGCAGGAAGCGAACCCGAAAACCATCGAATCCATCGGGTTGGCGAAGATATTGCAAACGAGCAAGCATAGGCTTGAAAGCAACAGGCCGAGCAGCAGCGAATCGGCCGCCTTGAAGGCGAATATGCGCCACGAAGGCAGGAGGAAATACCCATAATCGCCTAGAAGCAGGCAACTGGATGGGGCCTTGAAGGCGAGCGAGGGCAGCATCGTCAAGCCCGTAACAAGAAGCGACGAAGCGAAATACACGGCATATCCGCCGACGGCAAAGCAATCGGCCGGCATCCTCGATTCCGAGGCGTTTTTGTATGCTTTCCTGGATTCAGGCGAGCCAAGGAGCGAATAGCAAAGCAGGTACATCGGCGGCACCGCCGCCATCGGGGCGAAGCAAATGACCTGGTAGGCGTCCGAATTCTGGATCGAGAAGGCGTTTAAGAGGTTCTCGCCGGTATAGACGGTGAAATCATTGGGCCTAAGGCCTGTATCGATGATGAGCTCGAAAAAGCCCCTCTCCGCCGAACCAAGGGGCGCTTGCTCATACCGGGAAAGGCAATATTCGAGATACACGGCATCGGGAAGGGCGTCCAAAGGGTTGTGATATTCCGCCAGATTGGAACCAATCGAGACGGCCATGATGAGGCAGAAAGCCAAGCATGCCAGCTCCACCAGCAATATGGCTAAAAGCGCCTTCCTATCAAGGAAAAGGCGCAGCGCGAAGTATCGGAAGGACTTCGCGACCGCCATCAGCGGCTTCATCGGGCCACCCGCTTTCAAAACGAGGCCCTCCCATATGATCTCCTAAGCGCCGCGACTAGGCCGATGGACCCCAGCAAGCTCACGGCGAAGTTAATGTAGGTTGGGGTGTAGCAGCCGCCGCTGCATCCTAGCATCAGCCCGGAGAAGGGCATGGCCGAGCTGGATAGCGATGGATAGAACTCCAGCGCGGCGGCTTTGGAAACCCCGATCGAGGAGGCAAAGGGCAAGAGGAAGAGGCAGGCGGGAAGCGCGCAGGAAATCATGGGACTCCTAGAAAGCAAGGAGCATAGGCCCACAAGCGAGGCGGCCAGCAGGCAGCCGATCAGCGACAAAGGCAGCGCCATCATGCCTGCCAGGTAGGCCGGGCATTCGACCACGCTCTCCCCGTCTTGGATGAGAAACGACATCCCGAACAGGGGAGAGCTCGATAGGAAAAGGAATGCGAATGCGAAGGCTAGGAAGGAAAAAGGGATCAGTAAAGAAGAGGCGAACGAGCCAAAAAAGGCCTCGTTTCGGCTCAATCCGCCTTGGAAAAGGTTCTTTATCGCCCCATCGGCGAGGTCTTTGCCAAACAGCAGATACCCGAAAAAGACCCCAAGCGCCGGTCCAAGGAAGGGGAAGGCGGTGGTGAGCGTCAGCAAACAGACGCTCGAATACGATTTCCCCTCGACCAGCCAGCCTTCTTGAATATACATATAACTAGCGGTGCCGCTATCAAGGAAGAACCGGTCGAAGGCCGTCAGGCATAGATAGCGATCCTCCGTGATCGATCCTTGACTCATAAGCCGCCAAGCTTCATCGACGTTGTTTTTGCAAAGAAGCAGGCTGGATGCGAGGTCGCCTTGGGTCGAGATAGGAGGAAGGAAGGCCATGGCCGCCGAATAAGCCGCCAAGCCAAATAGGCAAAGCGACAGGAAGAAAACGATGTATCGAAGCGATTCCTTGGCCTGAACGGCCTTATAGCGGATCACCCTGCTGCTCATTCGACCTCCCCTCCGGAAGCGAACTCGACGAACCTCGCGAACAGGTCCTCGCCCTTTGGGTCCTCGGTTGAGAAGACGATTCGGCCGCGATCGATCATGTAGACGGAGTCCACGAAGCTCTGCAGCTCCCTTATCTCGTGGGAGGAGACCAGCACGGCCGCCCCCGATTCCGCCATTTGGCGAATCAGCTTCTCGAAAACCATCACCGTGATCGGGTCGACGCCGTTGAACGGCTCGTCCATCACCAAAGACGACGGCTTGGACATGATGGCGAGGGCGAAATGGAGCCTTTGCCGCATTCCGAGCGAATAGGTTGAGTAGCGGTCCTTCCCCCGCTTAAGCAGCCCGACTTGGGATAGCGCCCAATCGATGTCCGGCTTATGGCTTTTCGGGAACAGGGAGGCGATTATGGCGAGGTTGTCGAAGCCGCTTAGATGGGGATAGAAGCTCGGCTCCTCTATCATGAAGCCGCAGTCGCCGTCCCCATCCTTCCCCACTTCCACCGTTCCCGAATCCGGCCTAACCAGCCCAACCATCATCTTCATCAATGTGGACTTGCCAGCCCCATTGGGGCCAATCAAACCCGCGATCTCGCCGCTATTTACCAGAAGCGTAACCCCGCGAACGGCCTCGATTTTCCTAAAGCTCTTATTGACTGACGAGCATTTTATCGTTCCCATTTTTAAGGTTTAAGACAATTGTATATTCTTTTCTTCTATGAAACCGTATTTAACACATTCACCCCAAAAATTACCTTTAGCTATAGTAGTTAATACGCTGACTCTAATATTCAAATTAAGAGTCGAAACATCATCTGGTGGGACAACACAAAACATTCCGTAATAAAGTATGTCTTCCCCATTAGAAGGGTACGATGGATGCATAAAATAAGCATCCACGACCGCTTTTCCAGAAACAGCTGAATCCTTCGAGGCAGCAATGTTATATTTTGTTGTTGGCTGGTTAAGCGG
>DVMV01000039.1 GCA_018714785.1 Candidatus Alloenteromonas pullicola | reverse complement strand
CCAGGTCCTATCCACCAACGGCGACACCCACCTGGGCGGCGACGACTGGGACCACGTCCTGGCCGATTGGATCCAGGCCCAGATCAAGATCGAGTTCGGCGTCGATCTGACCGACAAGATGGCCCGCCAGCGCTTCGTCGACGCGGCCGAAAGGGCCAAGATCGAGCTCTCCAGCTCGCTTGAGACCACCATCTCGCTGCCGTTCATCGGCATGGGCAAGGCCGGCCCGATCAACTTCGAGACCAAGCTGACCCGCGCCAAGTTCCAGGACCTCACCAAGGCTCTGCTGCAGCGCTGCAAGGCCCCGATGGAGAACGCGCTGCGCGACTCCGGGCTCAACTACAACGACATCTCGACCATCCTCATGATCGGCGGCTCGACCCGCATGCCGGCCGTCCAGGAGATGGTGAAGCAGGTCACCGGCAAGCAGATCAACCTCTCGGTTAACCCCGATGAGGCCGTCAGCATCGGCGCCGCCATCCAAGGCGCCGTCATCGCCGGCGACGTCAAGGACGTGGTGCTGCTAGACGTCACCCCGCTGACCCTCGGCATCGAGACCCTCGGCGGCGTCATGACCCCGCTCATCCCGAGAAACACCACCATCCCGACCACCAAGAGCCAGATATTCTCCACCGCGGAGGACAACCAGCCGGCCGTCGACATCATGGTCTACCAGGGCGAGCGCTCCATGGCCCACGACAACAAGCTGCTCGGCCACTTCCAGCTCAGCGGCATCAAGCCGGCCCGCCGCGGCCAGCCCCGCATCGAGGTGACCTTCTCCATCGACGTCAACGGCATCGTCAAGGTGTCGGCCAAAGACCTCGACACCCAGAAGAGCCAGGACATCACCATCTCCGGCTCCAACGGGCTGTCCAAGGAGGACATCGACCGCATGGTCAAGGACGCCGAGGCCAACAAGGCCGCCGACGAGAAGCGCAAGGGCGACGTCGAGGTCAAGAACAAGGCCCAGACCTACGTCGATCAGATCAACTCCGTGCTCACCGAGAAGGGCGACACCCTCCCCGCTGACCAGAAGGAGCAGTTGACCAAGATGCGCGACGAGGCCCAGGAAGCCATCACCAACGACAACATCGACAAGCTCCGCGAGATAGTCGGCCGCCTCGAGGACCTGGCCGCCAAGGCCGCCTCGATGGGCGCCAACCCGCAGGCCGATGCCTCCGCCGGCGCTTCGAGCAAGCAAGAGGAAGGCAACCAGACCGCCGACGACGTGGTCGATGCCGACTTCACCGACAAGAAGAACTAACATTCACAACGCGACGTGCGCCGGCCAATAACCGGCGCATTGTTGCGGGAAAGGAGCATATATGGCTACCAAACGCGATTACTACGAAGTCCTCGGCGTTTCCAAGACCGCGACCAAAGACGAGATCCGCTCGGCCTACCGCAAGCTGGCCAAGAAATACCATCCGGACATAAACCACGATCCCGACGCCCCCAAGATGTTCGAGGAGGTGCAGGAGGCCTATGACGTCCTTTCCGACGATACCAAGCGCGCCCAATACGACCAGTTCGGGCAGGCGGCCTTCGAGCAAGGCGCCTCCACCGGCGGGGCCGGCCCGTTCGGCTCGGGGTTCTCCTCGGCCGGATTCGGCGACATCGACCTCGGCGACATCTTCTCCTCCTTCTTCGGGGGAGGGCGCCGTCAGCAGTCGTCTAGGGCATCATCCGGGCCACGGAAGGGCCAGGACAAGCTGACCAGGATCAAGATCTCGTTCATGGACGCGGTGCTCGGCACCAAGGTCAAGCTCAACGTCTCCTACGACGAGCCCTGCGAGCACTGCCACGGGACCGGGGCCGAGAGCCCAAGCGACATCGCCACCTGCCCCCGTTGCGGCGGCAGCGGCGTCATAATGAGCCAGCAGCGCACCATCTTCGGGGTCATGCAGTCGCAGACCGTCTGCCCCGAATGCGGCGGAACCGGCAAAAAGGTCAAGACGCCATGCCATGAATGCGGCGGGGCGGGATACAACCACGTCCGGAAGGACATCCCGGTCAACGTACCGGCCGGCATCGCCTCGGGACAGCAGATCCGCGTCACCGGCAAGGGAGAGCGCGGGATAAACGGCGGCCCCAACGGCGACCTCTACGTCGAGGTCGTGGTGGCCGACCACCCGCAGTTCAAGCGCAACGGCAACGACGTGCACCTCGAGGTGCCGCTGAGCTTCGTCGATTGCGCCCTCGGCTGCGAGATCGAGGTCCCGACCGTCTACGGGACGGTCACCGTCTCGGTCCCGGAGGGGACGCAGCCCGACCAAGTGCTCCGCGTCAAGGGGCGCGGCATCAAGGACCTGCGCACCCAGGTTCCGGGAGACGAGTACATCCACGTCAAGGTGGAGACGCCGACCAAGCTCAGCAAGGCGCAGAAGGACCTGCTCAAGCAGTTCGGCGAGCTCGGCAAATCCGGCTCCGGCCCCTTCGCCAAGTGGAAGAGCAAGTTCGGAAAATGACATCCCCGGCCTTCTGGCCGGGTTTTGTTGTGGCTAGGGCCACCAAAGGTGATAAGATTAAAAAAACGAAGGAGCAGCCTATGGACCAATATATGAAAATCGCCATCGAGGAAGCCTACGACGGGATAAACGCGGGCGATGGCGGCCCCTTTGGGGCCGTGATTGTCAAGGACGGCAAGATAATCGGCCGCGGGCACAACCGCGTCGTCAAAAACGGCGACCCGACGTGCCATGGCGAGATGGAGGCCATCCGCGACGCCTGCAAGCGGATGGGGACCTTCGACCTTTCGGGGTCGACGATCTACACCACCGGGGAGCCCTGCCCGATGTGCCTTGGGGCCATCATGTGGGCCAACATCGAGAAGGTGTATTACGGATGCAACGTCATCGACACCGAGAGGATCGGCTTCCGCGACGAGAAGTTCTACGAGCTGTCCAAGCCCGAGAACAAGGCGAGGTTCGAGACCGAGCTCGACCGCGACGAGTGCCTGAAGCTATACGACGAATACCTGAAGAAGACGAATAGGACCGCATATTGAGATGCCATACTGCAAATACTGCCACCGGGAGATAACCCGGTTCGATTCCGATATCTGCCCCCATTGCGGCGGGAAGAAGCCGCTTGAGGACAACTACAGGACCATGGACGTCACCCAGACGCTATCCGGGGTGAAGCTAGAGGGTGAGCTTTACCGCTCGAAGTCCCGCAAGACCTTCGCCTTGCTCTGCTGCCTAGCCGGCTACGCCGGGGCGCATTCGTTCTACCTAGGGAAGAACCTGCGCGGAGCGATCGAGCTGCTTGCCAGCGCGCTAATCATCGGCGGGCTCGGGTCGCTGCTTTACTTCGCCGCTGCGAAAAGCTTCCTCTGCTACCTCATCCCGGCCTTGCTGGTCGTTCTCTTCTACGTCGCCGCCGGGGTTTTCTACCTCTTCAACGGGCAATCCCTGAAAGACGGGCACGGGGAGCTGCTGCGCTGATGCAGCATTTCTTCGGGACGCTTGATTTTTCCAGGATGGAAGCCTTCCTAGACGAGGGGAAGGCCCATCATCTTTTGCATGTGAAGCGAGCCGAAGTCGGCGAGGAGATCGAGGTCGTCGATGGGGGGAAATCCGCCATCTGCCGCGTCGAAAAGCTCTTTCCCCTCCGCATATCGATCGAAAGGCTCATCCAGGAGGGCCGGGAGCCGTCCATCGAGATGGCCTTGGCCTTTGGACTGCTGAAGGGTGACCACAACGAGCTGATCGTCTTGAAGGGCACGGAGCTCGGCGTCAGCCGCTTCATCCCCTTCCTAAGCGAGCGGACCGTCGTCTTCCCCAAGGGGAAGGAGGATGGCAAGCTGCTCCGGCTCCGCAAGAAATCCGAGGAGGGGGCCGAGCAGTGCCGGCGCCTCATCGTCCCCGAGGTCGACGGGTATTCGCGCTTTGCCGATGTCCTGAACATCGAGGCCGACCGGAAGCTCTTCGCCTACGAGGAGGAGTCGCTATCGGGCAAAAGCCTGTTCAGCTTGCTGCCAACCATCGCTCCCGGGTCCTCGGTTTTGGTTTTGATCGGCCCTGAGGGCGGATTCTCCGAGAAAGAGGCCAGCCTCGCCTTGGAGAAGGGCTTCGAGCCGGTTAGCCTAGGGAAGCGGATACTCCGGGCCGAGACCGCGGCAATCTACGCCGCCAGCCTGCTATGCAGCGTGGGGGAATAGAGATGGACCTGTTCGAGAAGCTGCGCGCCAAGCGGCTATACAACCCATTCAACATGTCGGAGGAGATGAGGTATTACCTCGAGAACGTCTCCAAGCTTTCCGGATTCGACGCCTTCAAGCCGCTGGTCAAGGCCTCGCGAAGCTTCGACGTCATACGGGCCAACGTCATATTGCGGGGGCTTTCCAACAAGGAGACCCTTGAGTCGGCGTATCGGAAGGCGATTAGAAAGGAAGGCGGGCAGCAGGACCCATCCGCCGTCAAGGCGATGTACGAGTCTGAGCTCGCCAAATTGCCGTATTACGAGGCTGATGGCGAGCGGATTTGGATGCCTTTTTTCCCGCGCAGCCTCAACTCGGTTTACGGCAGCGACCCCGCGAAGCTCGAGGACCATCCATATAAGATGCTTCTCCGCAACTACCGCTACGCGACCGTCGATCCCTTTGACTATTACGGCCCCGATCTGTTCGATTCGCTCTTCACCAAGCTGATCAAGGTCGCCTCGCATAAGGGCAATAGGGCGTATTTCGATTACGACGCCTATGAGGTCTACTTCGTCAACGAACAAGGGAGGCTGGACGCAGACTTGGTGCTGTTTGACCGCTACATCGGCCGCCCATCGTACAACCATATGCTCGATCGCATTCAGGGGGCGGTGGAGGCCTACTATAAGGACGACAAGAAGGCGTTCATCAAATCATTAGTAGATAATAAGTTAATTTCTAGTAGTTTAATCTATAAGATTACCTACGATGAGAACAAATTTAACGAGCAATTGGACCGAAAGTTTGGCAGATAACATGAAAACCTTTTTTACGCATTCCCTGGGGTGCAAAGTCAATGCCTATGAGACCGATTGCGTCGCCTCCAAGCTGCTGGAGGAAGGCTTTGAGAGGGTAGATGATCCCGCCTCGGCCGACGTCATCGTGCTGAATACCTGCGCGGTGACCGCCGTGGCGTCAAAGAAAAGCCGTCAGCATATCCGGAGCTACCGCGAGGCCAACCCCAAGGCCTGCCTTCTGGTAATGGGCTGCTATTCCCAAGACGAATCGGAGGCCTGCGCGTCTTTTGGGGCGGACATCGTGCTCGGATCAGGAAGGCGGCAAGATGCCGCATCGCTGATATCGGGATTCCTAAGCAATGGGGAGAAGGTGGTTAGCCCCGTGGCCGATAGCCGCGATCAGAAATACGAGGAATTCGGGGCCCCAAGCCTCGCCGAGAACGCCCGGGCGTACCTTAAGATCCAAGACGGATGCGACAATTTCTGCTCCTATTGCGCCATACCGCGCCTGCGGGGCAATTCGCGCTCCCGCGACCCGCGCGAGGCCATTGAGGAGGCCAAGCGGCTATGCTGCTTGGGATACAAGGAGATAGTCATCTCCGGAATCCACATCGGGGCCTATGGCAAGGACCTCGGCGACGGCAGCTACCGGCTTCCGGACCTTCTCGATTCGCTTTGCGCCAAAGTCCCAGGGCTGCTTCGGATAAGGATTTCCTCTATTGAGGAAAGCGAGCTCGACGAGAAGTTCCTCTCCTGCCTTAGGAGGCATCCGCAGATAGTTAGCCACCTCCACATCCCGCTGCAATCCGGGAGCGATGGGGTGCTGAAGCGGATGCACCGGCATTACTCAACCGCTCAGTTCCTAGAGAAGCTGACCGCCATAAGGGGGATAAGGCCGGGCATCGCCATAACCACCGACCTCATCGCCGGATTTCCCGAAGAAACCGAGCAGGAATGGGGCGAGACGATGTCGTTCTGCCGCCAAGCCGGCTTTGCCGAGATCCACGTCTTCCCCTATTCGCTAAGGAAGAACACCTACGCCGCGACCCTCCCGCAGGTTGACCCCGCGGCCAAGAAGCTCCGGGTGAAGGAGATGCTTTCTCTGTCGAAGCAGCTGCGGAAGGAATACGAGGAGGGCTTCTACGGAAAGAGCCTGCCGGTGCTATTCGAGACCTACGACGGGGCAAAAGGAATGTCCTATGGCCATACCGAGAACTACCTTCTTGTCGCGGTCAAAGGGAAAAAGGAGCCCGGAAGCATCGAAGACGTAATATACTCAAGCGAGGTTTCATCGGATTGATTGATGAATTTTTTGACATCGTCTAAATTTTTTCCTTGCCTTCGTACCCCGCCTATGTATAATTTCACCCGGTTGAAAGGAGATTAACGATATGGCAGTTCCACAAAGAAGGACCAGCAAGACCCGCAAGAGGCTTCGCCGGACCCACTTCAAGCTCAACATCACCGGACTCGTCGCCTGCCCGCACTGCGGGGAGATGATCAGGGCCCACCACGTTTGCCCCAAGTGCGGCTACTACGGTGGCAAGGAAGTCCTCCACGTCGCCAAGGAAGACGACGCCCCGAGCAAGAAGTAAGCTCAAGCTGGCTGACCCGCCGTCTGGCGGGTTTTCTTTTTGCCCGCATTTCAATATAATTCAGCTGAGGTAATCAAACATATGGATCTAGCAAAATATTTCGACCACACCCTGCTGAAGCCCGACGCCACCGAGGAGCAGATCAGGAAGCTCTGCTCGGAGGCCGCCTACTATGGGTTCGCCTCCGTCTGCGTCAACCCGGACTTCGTCCCGCTATCCAGGCAGCTGCTTGAGGGCAGCGGGGTGAAGGTGTGCACCGTCATCGGCTTCCCGCTGGGGGCCAATGACTCCAAGGTCAAGGCCTACGAGGCCGCCTATGCCGTGGGAGAAGGCGCCGATGAGGTCGACATGGTCATCAACATCTCCGCCGCCAAGGACCACCGCTATGGCGAGGTGGAGAAGGACATAAGGATGGTCCGCGAGGCCGTCCCCGGGGCGACCTTGAAGGTCATCCTCGAGACCTGCCTGCTCACCGACGAGGAGATCGTGGAGTGCTGCCTGGCCGCCAAGCGCGCCAAGGCCGACTTCGTCAAGACCTCGACCGGCTTCTCCAAGCAGGGCGCGACCGTCCACGCGGTCGAGCTCATGCGGAAGACCGTGGGGCCGGAGATGGGCGTGAAGGCCAGCGGCGGGGTCCACACCAAGGAAGAGGCCCTATCCATGATAGAGGCCGGCGCCAACCGCATCGGCGCGAGCGCCTCGGTCAGCATAATGAAGGAATGAGGCTTAGGTGACGAAATAGCCCTTTCCCGCGTCTATTCCTAATATGAGAAGGTTCAGCAAAGGGAAATTCAGGGATGAGCTTCTGGGGGCGGTGGACGAATTGCTTCCGCCAGCCCCCTTTTCAAAGCCCGCCCATCGCCGACCGCCTCGGCTGGCCATAGCGGCTTTGGCCTCGCTTGGGGTGCTGATCCCATTGGCGCTTTGCCTGCCTTTGGCCTTTATAGGGCGAGGCGGGCCGTCTTCGCCGCAAACCACGGAGCCCGCGGGCGGGTCGGGGCAAACGGAAGGCCCGCTTCCCGGCGATCCGGGGCCGACGTTTGATTTTGAAAGCTACGACGAGCTATTGTCCTTCCTGGATCAGCGCCCGCTTTCCTACGACGCCTCGGCTGGGCTAGACGCGCAGCCGGAGTCCTTGGCGGATTGCTTCTATCTTTTCGACGCCTCCTCCATCTGGGATGGGTATTGGGTTCTCACCGAGATGGGATACGATCGGCTGGAGTTTTTCTCCTACGAGGGGATCTCGATCGACTTCCTCTGCGCCAGGGAGACGCTTTCCGACCTAAGCGCGGCCTACGTGGAGGTGGTGGATGAGTGGCAATGCGTCCTACGCCTAGACCACGATGGCATCCGACTGATGCTGGCCGTGGTCAACGGGATAGGCGCCGAGGAAGCCGCATATCTCGCCCTAGAGGCGCTGAAAGGCCAGGCATGAACGTATCAATCGAGGTGGCGCGGCGCATGGTCGACGGAGACGAGAAAGCCTTCGAGGAGGTTTATTTCGCCTATCGCCGGCTGGTCTTCTACATCTGCCTTGGGTACATGGGGGAGAGGGAAGATGCCGAGGATGCGTTCCAGGACTGCTTCGCCTGCCTTTGGGCTAACCGGGGCCGGATAGAGTCGGCCAAGGCGCTGCATTCATATATCGTGAGGCTAGCCCGCAGCCGCTGCCTCGACGCGCTTAGGAAGAAGCGCGAGCAGCTTGGGCTAGAGGCGGACCTGATCCCCTCCTTCGACCCCAAAAGGCTCGATTACCTGCTGCCGAATAGCCTTAGCCCCGAGCAGAAGGCCATGATATCCCTCCGCATCGGCTTCGGGCTTAAGTACAAAGAGGTCGGCGAGGCGCTGGGGCTAAGCGAATCCTACGCCAAGAAGAAGTGCCTTGAGGCCCTTAGGCAAGCCAAGAGGGCATATTCGGATAAATGATTGATTTAATGTTGGAAACCGCGTATTATTTCAAACGCACGAGCAGGAAGGAAGTGAGATAAATGGCAGTCAAAACCGTCGTCCGCGAGGGCGAGACCGTCGATGATGCCCTCCGCCGCTTCAAGCGCGGGGTCAACAAGGCCGGCATCCTCTACGAAACCCGTAAGCGCGAAGCCTTCCTCAAGCCAGCATTGCTGCGCAAGATGAAATCGAAGTTCACCCGTCGCAAGAAGTGGTGAGCCATTCCCCAAGGAAACTTGGGGATTTTTTGTTGGATTTTCTTTTTGGTGTAGCCTTATGCGCCGTTGGGCACTACTGATATGGCGTGAGGGCAAGAATCGTATATCAGGCACAGGAGAAAGGATGCGGCTACGCAGCGGTCAAGATGGCGCTGATGCATGCATCGGGGCGAAAGGACTTCGCCTACGCCAAGGAACCCGATATCGGTTCTGGTCAGGCCCCTTCGATCGCGGATCTCGTCCGCTATGCCTCTTTGATGGGAATGAAGCTAGGCGCCTACAAGGCCCGCGATCCAAGGGAAGTCCTCACCTCAAAGTCGGTTTTCCCCTTCATCTGCGTATTGCGTGACTCGGGGAGATTGCATGCGGTTTACGTCGTCTCCGCCTCCCGCGGCAGGGTCGGGTTCCTCGATCCAAGCTCGGGAAGGAGAACGGCGAGCCAGGAGGAGTTCTCTTCCGCCATGGAGGGAACGGTTCTCCTCATCGAAGCTTACGAGGATGTAGCCCCGAAAGCCGAGAAGCCGCGTCCAATCGGAGTCCTGGCCGAAATCGCCGCGACGGCGCTCAGCGCGTTGCCGCCAATGCTGTTGCTTGCCGGTTTGCTTTTGCTTTCCTTCGCCGGCCGGCTAGGCTTGGCGGCATTGTCGCTTTTCCTGCTGTCGCTTGCTTCATCGCTGTTCGGGAAATGGCATATATCGCGGGCGATGAGGCGCTTCGACATCTCCTATATGGATGGGGTCGACTCCTCGGTTCCGTCTCGCAGGAAGGAACTGTTTGCGAGGTACCATTCATATAAAGCGGCCGCCTTCTCCGGGATGCCGATGGCCATATCGTCGTGCCTGGAGCTGGCGGCTTCCTCATTCTTCCTCAGCTTCGGCGACCCGACGCTGGGGCTTGGGATCGCCATCATGCTGCTTGCGCTTTGCCTGAAGTGGATCTTTGTTTCGCCGCGGATGGAGGCGCTCAAGCGCGAGGTCGGCGGCCTCGAAAACGATTTTCTCTCCTCGGATAGCCTTCGACGGAGAACGGAAGCGATATCCGGACTCCGCAACGGCTCGGCCAGATTCTCATCCGCCCTTTTGGCGGAAAGCGCGTTTGGATACGTTTTGTCGGTCTGCATTGGGTGCCTTTGCCTGCTTATGAGCCAGCCAAGCGCCGAAAGGTTCGTTTTCTCAAGCCTTTCGCTGATGCTAATCTACTCGATTGCCGACAAACTCCGCGATTCCTTCTCCAAGATGTCGACTAAGCGGCGCGAGGAGGGGTATTTTGCCTTCCATTTCATGCGCAGAGGGTGAAATCGATGGTTGCGATATGGTAAAATCCATGCGCAATGGAACTAGGATTCGAGAACCGCCTCGATAAGGCATACGACGACCTTTGCCCCCTGTACGAGGGAATAATGGAAACCGCCTTTTCCATACTCGGTGTCGAGGAGAACTACGAAGTTGACGTCTCGTTGGTCGGAGACGACGACATCTATCAGATCAACCGCGACTACCGCGGCGTGGATAGGGTAACCGACGTGATTTCCTTCGCGTTTGAGGACGACAAGAGCGAGCTAGGAGCCATAAAAGGCGATGTGCCGAAGCTATTGGGCGAGATATTCATCTGCGTACCGCAGGCCCTTCGGCAGGCGGAATCAATCGGCAACACGCCGAAGCGGGAGCTCTCGTTCCTTTTTTGCCATGGCCTGCTCCACCTTCTCGGCTACGACCACATGAAGAAGGAAGACGAGGAGATAATGTTCCCGCTTCAGGACAGGATATTGGACGCTTATGCCAACAAGGAGGGCAGCAAATGACCGCTGACGAACTACTTTCGATCGCCATGGAGGCTAGGGATAAGTCCTATACGCCGTACTCCCATTTCCAGGTTGGGGCCGCAATTCTATGCAAAGACGGCTCGTTCTATATCGGGGCCAACGTCGAGAATGCCTCCTATCCGCTATGCATGTGCGCCGAGCGCAACGCGATCTATGGCGCGATGATGGATGGGAAGACCATCGATGATTTCGAGGCCTTAGCCGTTGTGGCCGATTCCAAGGATCCGGTTTCGCCCTGTGGAGCCTGCCGGCAGGTCTTGAGCGAGCTTTTCCCCGCCGATAAGCCGATATACCTTGGCAATCTCCGCGGCGACGTGAAGGAAACCACGATCGCTGAGCTGCTTCCCTACGCTTTCGATGAGTCCGACCTATGAAAAGCGGATTCGTTGCCATATTGGGACGGCCCAACGTCGGCAAGTCCACTTTGCTAAACGCCCTTCTTTCCAAGAAGGTCTCCATTGTCTCTCCTAAGGCGCAGACCACCCGCGATTCGATAATGGGGGTGTTGAACCTTTCCGATGCCCAGATCGTCTTCGTCGATACCCCGGGCATCTTCTTCGGCAAGGCCAAACTAGACTCGACGATGCGCAAGGCGGCGTTCTCGTCCAGCCGCGACGTCGATGCCATACTCTACCTGCTAGATGCCGGATGCCGTTCATACGAAGAAGACGCCAAGATATTCTCCTCGATACATTCCGAGGCCCCGAGGATCCTAATCCTAAACAAGATCGACCTGATCGGCCCCGAGGAGGCGAATAGGAAGAAGCAGGAGATAGCCGCCGCTTTCGGCGACGTGAAGCTGATCGAGGCCTCTTTCAAGACCAATTTTGGGCTAAAGGACGTCAGGGAGGCCATATTGCCGCTGCTTAGCGACGGCCCGGCGTATTTCCCCGAAGGCACTATAACCGATAAAGATCAGTCATATATGGCAAAGGAAGCCATCCGGGAGAAGATGCTCCGGTTCCTCCGCAACGAGGTGCCGCACCAAGCCGCGGTCAGGATCGACAAATTCGCCAGAAAGCCCGGCGGCCTCGTGATCGAGGCGACGGTGCTGGTCGAGAAGGAATCGCATAAGGCGATAGTAATCGGCAAAGGCGGGGCGATGGTCAAGAAAATCGCCATGTCCGCGAGGCAGCAGCTTCAGGAAAGCTTCCACGAGCGGATCCTTTCGCTAACCATCGAGGTCGAGGCCATACCCGGCTGGCGCGATGACCCGAAGATATTGGCTTCGTTAGGATATGGGAAATGAGCCGGAAGGCGAGGAGAAGCGCGAGGCGATAGTCCTGCGCCTATCTCCCACCAAAGACAACGATGCGATGGTAACCGCTCTGTGCAGCGACAGCCTTTTCAGTTTCTTCGCCAGGGGGATAAGGAAGCCGGGAAGCAGGAATTTTTCCTCTTGCCAGCCGCTCTCCCGGTCTAGCTTCCGGCTTAAGAGATCGAAGCGGGGCAATTATTCCCTTTTGGAGGGCGAGAGCCTTGAGGTGATGACGAAATTCGGCGATTTGGACGCCATGGTCGTCTCCAGTTTGCTTTCCGAAGCGGCGGAGAAGGTTCTAAGCGAGGACTCCAGCAAGCAGGAATGCCATGATGCCTACCTCGGTTTGCTCGATTCCCTAAGGCAGATAAAGCTCGGCGCCGACGCCTATTTCCAAGGCGCTAGGTTCCTATCTACCGCAATTTCGATGTGCGGCATCGAGCCAGAGGTTGATCGCTGCGTTAGGTGCGGCTCGAAGAAATCCATTGTCGGCACCAGCGGGGAGGATGGCGGGTTCGTCTGCCGGGACTGCCTTCGCGACGGGGATGACCGGTTCGGGGTGCCGCAGCTTCGCGAGTTCCGGCTTGTCTTCTTGGGGTCGAAGCTGCCAACCTTGGAACCATCGGGGGAGAAAGCTCTGCTAATATACCTTTCCGATTACCTTTCCAGGCGAATGGGCATAAGGCTGAAAAACACCGAAGTCCTAAGAAAGATTTGATAATTGGCCGATTATCCGTACCCTTAAAAAGGGTTGACATTTTGCTCTGAAGCAATATTGTTTTTATCGGTTGTGCGCGCGTAGCGCCACTAGGTAAGGAAAAACAAGACATGGCAAGCAAATTCTCGTTCGAGCAGATCGTGTCGCATCTGCAGAACACGGGTTTCGTGTTCCAGGGATCGTCCATCTACGGCGGTCTTTCAAACACCTGGGATTACGGCCCGCTAGGCGTGGAGCTAAAAAACAGCATCCGCGCCTACTGGTGGAGGAAATTCGTTCATGAATCCCCGACCAACGTCGGCATCGACGCCGCGATTCTAATGAATCCGAAGGTATGGGAGGCCACCGGCCATGTTTCGACCTTTAACGACCCGATGGTCGATTGCAAGGCCTGCAAGGCCCGCCATCGCGCCGATGAGCTGATAAAGGAAGAGTATCCAGACGTCGATGTTGACGGCATGACCTTCGAAGACATGGATGCCTTCATGAAGACCCATAAGCTAACCTGCCCCAACTGTGGCAAGTCCGATTTCACCCCGATCCGCAAATTCAACATGATGTTCAAGACCCACATCGGGGTCACCGAGGACGCTTCCTCGACCGTATATCTCCGTCCGGAAACCGCTCAGGGCGTCTTCGTGAACTTCCGCAACGTGCAGCGCGTCTGCCGCAAGAAGCTTCCGTTTGGCGTGTGCAACGCCGGAAAGAGCTTCCGCAACGAGATCACCCCGGGCAACTTCACCTTCCGCACCCGCGAGTTCGAGCAGATGGAGATGGAGTTCTTCTGCAAGCCCGGCACCGACCTTGAGTGGTTCGCCTATTGGAAGAAGCACTGCCTCGACTTCATCGCCTTCTTGGGCGTAAAGCCGGAGAACCTCCGCTTCCGCGACCACGAGCCGGCCGAGCTCGCCTTCTATTCGAAGGCCACCACCGACGTCGAATACGACTTTCCGTCGATTGGGTGGGGCGAGATCCTCGGCATCGCGGATCGCACCGATTACGACTTAAAGCGCCATCAGGAATACTCGAAGCAGGACCTCACTTACTTCGATCCCGATACCAACGAGCGCTATATCCCCTATACCATCGAGCCGTCTATGGGATTGGACAGGCTGCTTCTCATGGTGGCGGTCGATGCCTACGATGAGCAGGAGCTAGAGGGCGGCGACAAGCGCGTCGTCATGCACCTCAATCCGGGATTGGCCCCGTACAAGGCGGCAATACTCCCGCTTTCCAAGAAGCTGGCTCCGCAGGCCCAGGAAGTCCTCAAGAAGCTTTCCGGCGATATATCGCTTACCTACGATGAGACCGGATCAATCGGCAAGCGGTACCGCCGCCAGGACGAAATCGGCACGCCGTATTGCGTCACCGTCGACTTCGACACCGCCAATGACGGCAAGGTGACCGTCCGCGACCGCGATTCCATGACTCAGGTCAGGGTTGCGCTCGATGAACTCGAAAACTACCTCCGTGAGCATACCAAACTCGCCTAATGGTAGTTATCAAGTAATTAATTAGTAGTTTTATCTACAAAGTAGATAGAAAGGAGGGAAGATGGACCCTAAGCTTGTAGAAGACATCCTTAGCAAAGCCGACATCGTGTCCGTTATTTCCTCCTACCTCAAGGTTGAGAAGAAAGGCAGGAACTACGTCGCCCTCTGCCCTTTTCATGACGACTCCAACCCTTCCCTTTCCATCTCGCCAGAACGGCAGATATTCAAATGCTTTGTCTGTGGGACCGGCGGAAACGCCATCGGGTTCATAGAGAAGTACGAGAAGATACCGTTCGAGGCCGCCGTACGGAAACTCGCCCAGCTCATCGGATATTCCGATCCCCGGCTTTCCGAGCAAACCTATGTGCGGAAGATACCCGAGGAGGTCAAGCGGCTATACGATTGCATAGACGACCTCCAGTCTTTCTATTCATACATGCTCAACACCCCGGAGGGGAAGGCCGGCAAGGACTACCTCGCCGCCAGGGGCATCGACGACATCTCGATTAAGAGATACCGCATCGGCTATTCGCCATCCGACGGGGAGAAGACCATCGAGTTCCTCAAGGGGAAAGGCCATTCTGCCCATTCCATCGAAGGAATAGGCATCGCTGACGAAAGCAGCCAAACTATGCGCGATCGCAACGCTGGCCGCGTGATTTTCCCGCTGCTTAACTCCGATGGGCAGGTCGTCGGCTTCTCCGCAAGGAAGATAAAAGACGACGATCCCTCCTCGAAGTACATCAACTCGCCCGAAACGAGGATATTCCAGAAATCCCGCGTGCTTTACAACTATTCCGACGCAGCCCAGGCGGCCAGAAGGGACGGATACGTCTACGTTCTCGAGGGGTTTATGGATGTCATAGCCCTTAACCGATCCGGCATCGAATCCGCCGTAGCCCTGATGGGGACATCGCTGACGCCGGACCACATCAACATGCTATCGAGGCTTAAGTCAGAGGTAAGGCTTTGCCTTGATGGCGACGCCCCGGGGCAGACGGCCATGATGAAATGCGCTAGGCTCCTCAGGAAATCTAACGTTCCGTTCCGATTAGTAGACTATCAAGGCGATTTGCGCGACCCGGATGACGTCTTCCAAGAGGAAGGCGCCGAGGCGGTTAAGCAGAAGATGTCGGTCCTGGTCGATCCGCTGCAATTCGAGCTCGGATATTACACGAACACCCATCACCTCGACAGCACCGAGCAGCGCAGCAAGCTCGCGAATCAGATAATCCCATACATCCGCGAGCTGCCGCCCGGCATAGAGCGCGAGGACTACATCGTCCGCCTCGCCAAAGCCACCGGCTTCGATCCCAGCGCAATCCGAGAGATGGTCGGCTCCCAATCGGCCAACCTGACTCAGGAGGAGACAATCCTGACCAAGCGCCCCGGACTTAAAGGCCGGCCCGCCAGGATCAGGCGGCTTGTGAGGGCAGAGCAAGGCATGCTCTACCATATGGTGGAGAGCAAGCAAGCGAGCGAGCGCTTCGAGCAGGAGGTTCAGACGTTCCTCGACGACCATTGCCAGCGGATTGCCACGGCTGTGCTCGATTACCGCTACGATAATCCAGCTCAGGAGGCGATAGACGTCGCCTCGCTTATGGCCCAGATAGAGCTGGGAAATCCCGAAGACGCCGATGTCCTCAACGGCACCGTCTCCTCGATATTCATGAAGGAGAAGCGCGAGGTCGATTCGATCCCGCCGGTCGACGAATGCATCGAGGCCATAGGCGAGGAACGGGAGAAAGCCCGGGCCGAGAAAACGGCTAAGGATGCCCTGAAGAGGCCATCCAGGCAAGAACAGGTCGCCGGGCTATCCGAACTTGTCGAATTCAAGAGGAGGCAGCTCCAGAAAAGCAGGAAGAAGTAGGCATTGGCCGCTGCGAAGGCCATCCGATGACACCATCCGAACATTTCTAGAAGAAAGGGAAGCAAATATGGCAAGCAAGAAGAAGGAAAAAGAAACCATCGATAGCATGGACGAGGATTTCGACGTAGAAGCCGTCGCCTCGCTTGAATCGATAAAGAAGCAGTTTTTGAGCGAAGGCAAGAAAGAGGGCAGCATCAACGCGGCCGACGTCATGGATGCCGTGCAGCACCTCGATCTTTCCGAGAAAGACCTAGATGACCTCATCCAATACTTCAAGGACGCCGGCATAACCGTCGAGTCCGACGAGGACGAGGACCTAGAGGACATCGAGGGCCCCGACGCCGACATGATGAACGCCGATCCGGATCTCGACCCCGACGACGATGCCGGCGACCTTTCCGACGAGGGCAAGGAAGAGCTCGCCTCCGCCGACCTAACCGCGATTGGCAACTCCGACGTCAAGATCACCGATTCGGTCAAGCTATATCTCAAGGAGATCGGCAAGGTCGGACTGCTCAATGAGCAACAGGAGAAGGAGCTCGCCAAGCGCATCGAGGCCGGAAAGCGCGAGGATGCCACCGACTGGGAGAAGATGGACGCCAAAGAAGCCAAGGATCAGCTGACCACCGCCAACCTTCGCTTGGTCGTCGCCATCGCCAAGCACTACGTCGGCCGCGGCATGCAGTTCCTCGACCTCATTCAGGAAGGCAACATCGGGCTTATGAAGGCCGTCGATAAATTCGACTACACCAAAGGATTCAAGTTCTCAACCTATGCCACTTGGTGGATCCGGCAGGCCATAACGCGCGCCATCGCCGATCAGGCCAGGACCATCCGCATCCCGGTCCACATGGTCGAGACCATCAACAAGATGACCCGTTATCAGCGTCAGCTAGTGCAAGAGCTGGGCCGCGATCCAACCCCCGAGGAAATCTCGGAGAAGATGGATGGGGCGCTCAGCCCTGAGAAGATCCGCGAGATCCAGCGCATTGCCATCGAGCCGGTTTCCCTGGAGACCCCGATTGGCGAGGAGGAAGATTCCCGACTCGGCGACTTCGTCGAGGACAAAGACGACGAGAGCCCGCAGGAGTACACGACCAAGTCGCTGCTCAAGGACGAGCTTTACGAGATCATGCGCGACCTCAAGCCGCGCGACCAGATGGTACTCCGCCTCCGCTATGGGCTCGACGATAACCGCCCGAGAACCTTGGAGGAGGTCGGGAAGGTTTTCAACCTGACCCGCGAGCGCATCCGTCAGATCGAGGTGAAGGCCATCAAACAGCTTCGCCACCCGATCAGAGCGAAGAAGCTCGGCGATTACCAAGACGCCATCTTCAACGAGCCAAGCAAGAAGGACGGGCGATAAGCAATAGGCAAGGAGGGCCCCATGGATTTCGACAAAGCAAACCTAGCCGATGCCCTCGCCCAAGTGAGGCAGGAGGCGCTTAACCACCCCCGCCTCACCACCGAGCAGTCGATCGCCCTCGGCAAGCGTATCAAAGCCGGACTCCGCGAAGGGGCGAGCGAGGAGGAAAGGCAAGACGCCATCGAGGCCAGGAATGAGCTGGTGAGCTCCAATCTGGAGATGGTTTTGCGCGTCGTCAGCGACCTCATCCCCGAATCCCTGCGCGGGAAGGAGGCCAACCTCGACCTCATACAGGAAGGATACAACGCCCTGATTTCCGCGGCGGAGCGCTACGATCCGGACAAAAACCTTCCGTTTTTCCCTTTCGCCAAGCAATCGGTGCAGTGGGCCGTAAAGGATGCGTTGTCCAAGATAGGGCCCATTAGGATCGACTCAAAGACCAAGTCCGACCTCGCCCGGGTCGCCAAAGCCTACCTCGATCTCTCTTCTTCGCTGGGGCGCGAGCCCACCAGCGAGGAGATAGCCGAGAAATCTGGGGAGGGCATAACCGCCGAGGACGTCGATCGGCTCAACGTGCTCCGCCAACAGCTTTACGGCGTGGATTCCCTCGATGCCTCCTCATCCGACGATTCCGAGCGCACCGAGATCGATAACCTGCCCGATTCCGGGGAATCGATATCCGAATCAATCGACCGGGATGAAAAAGACGAATTGCTGCGCCAAGCCATCGATTCGCTTCCCGATAGGGAGAAGAGCATAGTAATCCGCTGCTGGGGCCTTTACGGCCACCAGAAGGAAACATATGCCGCGGTAGGCCGTGACATGGGGATATCCAGGGAAAGGGTGCGCCAGCTCGATGAGCGCGCAAGCCAACTGATCAAAGCCTTTATGGAGGATCACGGGATCGATGGGTAGGAAGAAACTGTCGAGGAGGCTGCAGGCCGTCTACGACATGCTTCCATCGGGAAGGTTCGTCGCCGACGTCGGCGCCGACCACGCCCACCTCGTCCTCGAGCTTGTCGAGTCGGGCAAGACGCCATACGCCCAGGCAATTGAGAACAAGCCGGGCCCCTTCATGACGATGAAGCGCAACGTCGAGGCCTCCCCAATGGGGTATCGGATCGATTGCTCGCTTTCGGATGGCTTTGACCGCCTTTCGGCCGATGCCGAGGCCGTGGCCATAGCCGGGATGGGCGGAAGGCTTATAATCGATATCCTGCGCCGCGGCCAGAAAAGGCTCGCGGGCCTGGATTGCCTGGTCGTCGATGCCCATCGCGATCTCCGGTATCTAAGGTCGGAGGCGGCTAAGCTTGGGCTGCGGATACAAGACGAGGAGCTGGTCTACGAGGACAAGGTATACTACAGCGTAATCCGCTTCGTCCCCGGCGAAGCCCCGCATTATAGCGAGGCGGACCTGCTATTCGGCCCGGTGATAAGGAAGCGGGGCGGCGAAATCTACCTCCAATACCTCGAGGAGAATCGCAAGAAGGTTTCTGACATCCTGAACAAAGGGCTAGACAAGGAAAAGCGCCGCGTCTACATGACGCTTTATCTGCTATTGGCCGATGAGCTCAAAGCGAATCGACGTAATTGAGGCAGCCGAGGCAGTCCCGATAGTCGCTTGAGGCCGAGCAAGCTATGCCCACCGGCGGTATGAGCTTCTTGCCCTCTATTCCCTTGGCGTCCTCCGCCAGGTAGCTTACGATTCCGTGGCTTCGGCCAATCTGGAGGAGCTTGTTGGCGTTGGAAGAGCTGCTAGAGCCGATGATCACGAGCGTCCTAGCCCTAGAGCAGGCCCGCTCGACGGCCTCTTGCCTGGTTTTGGTCTCTTCGCATCTTCCCTTGATGAGCTTCGCCTCCGGGAAGGAGCCCCTTATCTTGGCGACGCCTTCCTCTATCTCCGCCTCCGAGAGGGTTGTCTGGGCGATTATATGGCTAGGCGAGCCGTAGGCCTCGAGCCTTCCCGACTTTACGTCATAGAAGGCGTCGACCTTGGTCGAGGCGAGAAAGGCCTCGGCTTCGGCATGGCCCTTTGAGCCGATGTAGGCGACGTGGCCCGATTTCGCCGCGGCGAGCACATTGGCCCTCACGAACGGGCAGGTGGCGTCGACGATTATTAGCCCTTTGCCCTTTGCCTTCTCCTCGAGCTTCGGGTCGTGGCCGTGGGCCGAGAAGACGATGGTCGACCCGCTTGGTAGATGGTCGATGGCCTCGGAAAGGCCAACCTCCCTCTCGTCGATGGTCACTACCCCCGAGCGGGAAAGCGACTCCAAGGTCTTCTCGTTGTGGACAAGCCGCCCCAAACAGTAGGCTTTGCCGCCTTTCGCGGCATCCATCGCCTTCTGCAGGGCCATCTTGACCCCGAAGCAATAGCCGCCTGGCTCAATCAGGAACGCTTCCATGGCTCAATTGTCGCGCAAGCGAGGTGAAAAAAGAAGCCGTTTCCAGTATATTTATTGCCGTATGCAGACATTTGCTTCATTGAACCTATCGGATAAGATGCTCAAGGCCCTGGAAAGCCTTGGCTATGTGAATCCCAGCCCGGTGCAGCTTAGGACCATTCCCGCCGCGCTGCGGGGCGAGAGCCTGCTCGCCCAGTCGGAGACCGGATCGGGTAAGACGCATAGCTACCTCATCCCGATAATAGAGAATATGTCGCCTGCTCAGGCGCTGCAGGCCATAGTCATCTGCCCAAGCCGCGAGCTCTCCCGCCAGGTATATGAGTTCGCCAGGCAGTTCTGCCCGTTCTTCGAAGGCCTTAAGGTTCGCCTTTTCACCTCGGAAGATGAGGTCAGCGAGAACAGGGAGGGCCTCAGCGAGGCCCCTAACCTGGTGATTGGCACTCCGGGGCGCCTCGCCGATCTGCTCTATAAGGAGCACCCGCTGGACCTGACGAATGTGAGGACCATCGTCCTTGATGAGGCCGACATGCTGATGGAGCTCGGCTATTTCGATGACGTCGACAGGCTGTTATCGGTGCTCCCGGAGAAGAAGCAGGTTCTGGTCTACTCGGCCACTCTCCACGTCGGATTGACCTCCAAATTGGAGAAATCCTTCGGCACCAAGCTGATATTCGATGGGGAGAAGCAGAAGACCGCCAAAGGCGTGAGGCACCATTTCGTCGACATTAGGCATATGCCCAAGGAAGCCGCGCTCGTGGAGTTCATCAAGCAAAAGCGCCCCTATCTTTGCCTCGCCTTCTCCTCGACCAAGGAGGGGGTCAGCAAGGCCTATGCCGCATTGAAGGAAGCCAACGTCGAATGCCTTCTTTTCTCCGGTGACCTAACCGACCGCGAGAGGAAGCGGGCCATAAAGGAGATCAAGGCCAACAAGTACCAAGTCATCGTCTGCTCAGATCTACTGGCCAGGGGCATTGACATCGAGGACGTGACCGACGTCGTCTCCATCGACCTGCCAGGGGACCTATCTTATTATTTCCACCGGGCCGGCCGCAGCGGGCGGTTCGGCAAGGAAGGCGATTCGTATGTCTTCTACGACCAGGACGCCGCCGACAGGGCCCGCGCGCTTATGGCCAAAGGGGTCAAGCCCGATTTCCTTACGCTTCGCAAAGATGGGCTCAAACCCGATCCGGTCGGGCTTCTGCCTAAGAAAAAACTGACATCCAAGAAAGAATTGCCCGCCGATGAGATGCGGGAAATAAAAATCGCCAAGGCCCGCTCGCGCCCCAAGAAGGTCAAGCCGGGCTACAAAAAGAAGACCAAGCGGGCGATAGAACGGGTCAAAGGCAAGTACCGCCGCAAGGCAATCAACATCGCCATCTCCAAATCTAAGTCGAAGAAGGACTGAGCCCATGATGCTAGGCTGCCACATATCGCTTTCGGGGCCGGGGTATTTCCTTTCCTCGGTCGAGCAGGCGCTTTCCTTCGGCTGCGATACCTTCATGTTCTACACCGGCGCCCCGCAGAACGCGGTCAGGGCTGACCTAGCCAGGATGAGGATCGATGAAGGCAAAAGGGAATGGGAGGGCGCCGGGCGCAGCCTTTCCGATTTGGTGGTCCACGCGCCTTATATCATCAACCTCGCCTGCCGGAAAGACGAGGAGAAGTACTCCTATGCGCTGAGCTTATTGAAAAACGAGCTCCGGCGGGCGAAAGCCTTCGGGGCCAATAGGCTGGTTCTCCACCCCGGATGCCACCTCGGATATGGGTTCGAGGAGGGGAAAGCCGCGCTCTGCGCCGCGCTCGACCAAGCCACCGCCGAGGTTGAAGGAATCTCGATTGCCATCGAGTCGATGGCGGGCAAAGGAAGCGAGATCGGGGTCGGTTTCTCCGAGCTTAGGCAGATAATAGATGGATGCGAAAACCATGACCGAATCGGGGTTTGCCTTGATTCATGCCATCTTTCGGACTCCGGCATCGACGTTAGCGATCCCGAGGCCCTTTTCAGCGATTTCGATAGCAAGGTGGGGCTGGAAAAACTATTGGTGTTCCACCTAAACGATTCCAAGAACCCGATCGGCTCGCATAAGGACAGGCACGAGAACATCGGGATGGGGCATATCGGTTTCGATGCGCTATGCCGATTGGCCCACAGCAAAGCCCTGCAAGGCATACCGACGATACTCGAGACGCCATACTTCAACGGTAAGCCACCGTATGAAAAGGAGATGGAGATGCTCCGAAGCGGCGAATTCGACCCCGCCTGGCGCGAAGCCCTATAGGAGGTCGATCTCCTTCTTCATCTCCTCGACTATGTCTTCGTCCTTGACGGTCCGGATGACCTTCCCTTTTTTGAATATCGCCCAGACGCCATTGCCCCCGGCAGCGCCGAGGTCGGCGTGCCTCGCCTCTCCGGGCCCGTTGACTATGCAGCCCATTATGGCGACGGTTTTCCTTTTGCCGGACTTCTCCAGATAATCCTGTATCGCCTTGGCGGTCGGGATGAGGTTGACCTCGGTCCGGCCGCAGGTCGGGCAGGATATGAAGGTGGGGTAGTCGGCCTTCAGCGAGAGGTCGTGCAGCAGCCGGCAGGCGGCCTTGACCTCCTCCTCGGGGTCGTCGGAAAGCGAGATGCGTATCGTGTCCCCGATGCCCTCGAGGAGCAAGGGACTGAGCCCGGCGGCGCTGCGGAGGAGACCGATGTCCTTCGGCCCGGCCTCGGTCACGCCCAGATGCAGAGGGTATGGGAAGGCCTTAGAGGCGAGCTCATAGGCTTTTATGGTGGTTAGGGCATTGCTGCCTTTGACAGATATGACGATATCGCGGAAGTCCATCGACTCCAGTATCTCGACGTGGCGCCTGGCCGACTCAACCAGCTGCTCCGCCTCGATGGTTCCTTCCTTTTCGATAGTTTTATCTAGCGAACCTGAGTTTACCCCAATCCGGATGGGAACCCTCTTCTGCCTGCATGCCTTGACGACTTCCTCGGTTTTCGCCCGGTCGCCGATGTTCCCGGGGTTGATCCGAATAGCGTCGACTCCGCCATTAAGGGAGAGCAGGGCGAGCTTGGACGAGAAATGGATATCCGCGACTATTGGGGTCGTGGTCAGTTCCTTTATCCTCTTTATCGCCATGGCGTCTTCCTCGTCGAGGACCGAGACGCGCATGATCTTCGCGCCCAAGGCGGCGCAGCGGTTTATCTGGGCGGCGACCTCCTCTACCCGGCTGGTTTTGATGTTGCACATAGACTGGATGACGACCTCGTCCTTCCCGCCGACCTGAACGTTGCCGACCATTACTGGTCGGGTACTGGTCCTGTTTGCCATAATATGGGCTCCTTTCTTGTGGAATTCGAGTTTCTGCTATGGTAGTATTCTATTCGCGCTGAAAAGGGAGTGTGAAGACAAATGGCCAGCAAACGCGATCAAGTGATACTTAAGTGCACCGAATGTGGCGATGAGAACTACATCACCACCCGCAACAAAAGGTCCCATCCCAACAAGATGGAGATCATGAAGTTCTGCCCCAAGTGCAATAAGCAGACCCTCCACAAGGAAAAGAAATAAGGCTTCGGCCTTATTTTTTTATCGCCATGATAGCCAAATTCTGCTCCTCTCCCGCTTCCTGCAACACCTACGTCCTCTCCGCGATGGGCGAGGCTTTGATAATCGATTTCGGAGCCGATGGGGCCTCGGCCATCTCCTTCTGCGCCCGGCATGATCTAAAGATCGGCGCCGTCTTGCTCACCCACGCGCACTTCGACCACATAATCGGGCTTTCCTCGATATATGGGACCGATATTCCGGTCTATATCGACGCCGAGGATGAACCGCAGCTTGGAGACGGACGCCTCAACGGCTCAATCGATCTGCTTGGCGAGCCGGTGCTGATAGACGAAGGCAAGATCAGGCTTTGCTTCGCTGCCGAAACCATGAAGATCGGCAATTTTGAAATAAAGACCATCAAGACTCCATTCCATACGAAGGGCAGCGTCTGCTACTTAGTCGAGGGGGAAAACGCCCTGTTTACCGGCGACACCTTGTTCAACCTTGGCATCGGACGGGCCGATTTGCCGCATGCCTTGCCTCGGAAAGCCGAGGAATCGCTTAGAAAAATAAAAGCCCTGGATGGGGGATTGTCGTTTTATTCAGGACACGGCAGCGGGGGAAAGCTGTCCAGTCAGTTCCTCTTCAATCCATACCTAAAAGCCCTTTAAGGCTATATTTGCCTATTTCTACTTAATTTGTTGGTATATAATACCAAAGTCTTTGTGACACCCAATATTCAAGGAGATTAAGAAATGATCAATGTAACCGAACTCCGACCGGGCAACTACTTCATCGATGAAGGAAACCTCTACCAGGTCATCGACATCCTCCTCAACAAGACCGCTATGAGGAAGATGGTCGCGAAAGTCAAAGTCAAGAACATGAGGACCGGCGCCATCACCGAATTGGCCCGCAACTCCGGCTATGGCGTCGAAGACGTCCACGTCGACAAGAAGACCATGCAGTACCTATACGACACCGGCGAGACCCTCTGCTTCATGGATGGCAAGACCTACGAGCAGATCGAGCTCCCGAAGAGCCATCTCGAGAACGAGATCCCGTATCTGACAGCCAACAGCGAAGTCACCATCGTTTCCTATGAGGACGAAGTCCTCGGCGTATTGCTCCCCTCCAAGGTCGCTTTGACCGTCATCGAGTGCGAGCCGGGCGTCAGGGGCGACACCGTCACCAACGGCGGCTCCAAGGATGCCACCCTCGAGACCGGGCTCAAGATCCGCGTTCCGCTATTCATCAACCAGGGCGATAAGGTCAGCGTCGACACCACCACTGGTAAGTACGACGGGAGAGCTTAATGTTGATTGACGCTTTGATGGCGTGGGATGGAGGCTGGTTCGGCCTTCTAATCGCCGCGTTGATAATCGGCTTAGTCGTCGGCTTCTTCGGGGCTCGCGCCTTTATAAAGCGGGAGCTGAAGAAGCATCCTCCGATCGATGAAAAGACCATTCGGGCCATGTATATGCAGATGGGCCGCAAGCCCACCGAAGCGCAGATCCGGGCGGTCATGAATTCGATGAGGAAGAACTCGGACCTTTGATTGGAAATGGCGGTAGGGCTTATTGCCTGCCGCCTTTTTTGCTGCAAAAAACTCCTTGGGTAAAATTAGCGTCTAAAGTGTAGCTTGCAAAATTTTTGTCAATAAAAAACAGGCCTTGAATCGTCTGTTTTTTTGATAACCATTTCTTTTCAACAATTTATTAACGAGGAACAATATTTACTAAATAACTACTAATAAACAACTAAGCGTTATTTCATCCAGCTTATCTTGCTCTCGCTGCCGTTCCTGATGCGAATGATGTTCGGGATATGCCTTAGGACCAAGACGGCGGCGGATAGGAAGCAAATGATTCCGGCCTCCAGCCCGAACTCGAGGTAGAATCCGCCAAACGACCACGTCAGGTAATAGCCGATTGAGTCAGTTAGATGGAGAGCCTCAAGCGCAATTGATGTCGCCAAGGTGACGACCGCGCAGGATGAACTGGCTATGATTGACGAAATTGAAACCATTTTGGTTTTCTTAAGGCACCCAAAGAAAAGAATTGGGAAGAGGACAACCTCGATATAGCTGAAGAAGATCTCGAGGCCCACGAAGCTCGACACCGCCTTCCCGCCACGGAACCCGAGGTATATCGGGAAGCAATGGCCGACCAAGGCGAAGAAGCCGCTAAGCCAATACCAAAGGGGGGCGGCGTTGTAGCCATTGCCCCATACCATGTATTTCGCGATGCCGGGAACAAAGGAAAGCACCGCGAAGGACGCGAATAGGGGGATGGAGGTCTTTATGGCGTCTAGGACTATTACCAAAATGCCGACCTTCTTTCCCAAGACCCTGCCAACATTGGTTCCGCCCGAATTGTGGGAGTAGTAGTCGCGGGGGTCCTTATGGAAGAAGGCCTTCCCGATGATGACGCCGTTTGGTATGGAACCAAGTAGGTATCCGCCGACTATGCAGGCGATGGCGGCCAAGACGTTTGCTACGTAAATGCTCATGCTATCCGGCGTAATTATGATGGTTTTACCCTTATTTTTGAAGCGCGTATGCGATATAATGCCTTCGTCGAAAAGACGGATTTTCTTTAGCGATGGACATCGAGAAGGCAGAAAAGGAATATACGGCCAGGAACATTGAGCTGCTTTCCGAGATGGAAGGCGTTCGCAAGCGCCCTGGCATGTACATCGGCTCAACCAACGCCACCGGCCTCCATCATTTGATTTGGGAAATAGTCGACAATGCCGTCGACGAGGCCGTGAACGGCTATGGCGACCGAGTTTCCGTTACCGTCCATAAGGACGGGTCGGTGTCCGTTGAGGATGAGGGCCGCGGCATCCCGGTCGATGTTCACCCCCAAACCGGCATACCCGCCGTCCAATTGCTGTACACGACCCTTCATTCAGGCGGCAAGTTCTCCGATCAGAACTACAAGGTTTCGGCCGGCCTTCACGGCGTCGGCGCAACCGTGACCAACGCGATGTCGGAATGGCTGGACATAACCATCTATCGCTTGGGGCATATTTATCACATCCGTTTCGAGGACGGCGGCAAGCTGGTGACCCCGCTCGAGGACCTCGGGACCACCAAAAAGCATGGGACGTTGGTCCGCTTCAAGCCCGATAAGCGGATTTTCACGACCGTAGAATTTAAGTGGGATACCATTTCGAATCACCTCCAGGAAGAGGCCTTCCTGTTGAAGAAGGTCCATTTCATCCTTAAGGATGAGCGGGCGAATCTATCTCGCGAGTTCTACTACGAGCAGGGACTGCGCGAATACGTCGCCAACCTTACGCAGAACAAGGAGCCGCTAGGCCCGATACTTTATTTCGACGACGACAACGCCGCGATAAAGATCGAGTTGGCGATGCAGTGGTGCAATAAGGACTACAACGAGAACGTCTATTCCTACGCAAACTCCGTCAGGACCCACGATGGCGGGACCCACGAGACCGGACTCCGCCTCGGCATAACCAAAGCGGTGAACGACTGGGCGACGCAAAACGGCGTCATAAAGGAAATCGCCAAGCTTGACGGATCCGACATCCGCGAAGGCCTTACCGCCGTCATTTCGGTCAAGGTCCCCGAGAAGCTGCTCGAATACGAGGGGCAGACCAAGGGGAAGCTCGGCACCCCGGCCGCGCTTTCGGCCGTCAACGACTTCGCCTACGATAGGCTTGTCCATTACTTGGCCGAGCACAAGGAATTCGCCATCGACTTGATCAAGAAATGCCAGGCCGCCAAAGAGGCCAGGGATGCCGCGAGGAAGGCCAAGGAGCTAACCAGGACCGGGAAATCGAAGAAGAAAGAGGACCTCGTCATATCCGATAAGCTCGCCGCGGCCCAGAGCAAGGACTATAAGGAGAACGAGCTGTTCATCGTGGAGGGCGATTCCGCAGGCGGCTCGGCCAAAAGCGGGCGCGATAGGCTCCATCAGGCGATTCTTCCGCTGCGCGGCAAGCCGCTCAACACCGATTCCGTAACCATGGAGCGAATGCTGCAAAACGTCGAGTTCTCGACCATCATCTCGACCATCGGGGCCGGGGTCGGCGCCGATTTTGACGTCGAAGACGCCAAATACGGCAAGATCATAATCATGACTGATGCCGATACCGACGGAGCCCATATTCAGATACTGCTGCTGACCTTCTTCTACAACTACATGAAGCCGCTCATCACCCATGGCATGGTCTATCTTGCCTGCCCCCCGCTTTACCGCGTTTATAAGAAGAGCAACCCATCCAAGGAGTTCGTCTACGCTTGGAGCGACGAGGACCTCGAGGCAGCGAAGAAGAAGATCGGCCCCGGATACGGGATCAACCGCTACAAAGGACTCGGCGAGATGAACGCCGAACAGCTCGCCTCAACCACCATGAACAAAGCCACCAGGCAGTTGCTTCAGGTGAGGATAGACGACCCGCTCGTCGTTGAGAAGAGGATATCGATCCTCATGGGCAAGGACCCTTCGCAGCGCCGCACGTGGATCGAGGAGAACGTCAAGTTCAACGAGAAGGACGACTTCATCAACGAGGTTAATAGGTAATGGCACGCAAAAAGCCGGAGAAGGCGGAGATAATCGAGACTATTCAGCCCGGTACGCTCGATGAGCTGATGGGCGAGCGTTTCGACATATACGCCAAAGACGTAATCCAGGACCGCGCGATTCCCGATGCGAGGGACGGCATGAAGCCGGTCCAGCGCCGCATCATCTACGCGATGTGGAAGACCGGCAACACCATCGACAAGCCGACCAAGAAGTGCGCCCACATAGTCGGCGAGGTCATGGGCAAATACCATCCGCACGGCGACTCCTCGATTTACGATGCCTTGGTCAGGATGTCGCAGGGCTGGCGCATGAGGGCGCCCCTAGTCGATTTCCAGGGAAACAACGGATCAATAGACGGCGATTCCGCCGCGGCCTACCGTTACACCGAGGCCAGGCTTAGCGCCATATCCCAGGAACTAGTCCGCGACCTGAACAAGGACACGGTCGACATGGGCCTCACCTTCGACGACAGCGAATTCGAACCGCTGGTGCTGCCGGCGCGCTTCCCGAACATGCTGGTAAACGGGGCGAGCGGCATCGCGGTCGGTCTGGCCACCGAGATCCCGCCGCACAACCTCAAAGAGGTCATCGACGCGGTCATATACCGCCTTGAAAGGCCGTCTTGCCCAATCGAGTCGCTGATGCGCTTCGTGCCCGGCCCGGATTTCCCGACTGGCGGGGTCATCTATCAGTCTCAGGGCCTTCAGGACATATACCTCGCCGGGCGGGGCTCGATAACCGTGGCCTGCAAATACCATTTCGAGACCACCCAGGATGGAATCAACCAGATAATCATCACCGAGATTCCCTATGGCGTCATAAAGAGCGCTCTAGTCGGCTCAATCGACCGGATAAGGCACGACAAGGACATCGACGGCATCGACGAGGTGAGAGACGAGACCGATAGGTCCGGCATGAGGATCGCCATCGATCTGAAGAACGGCTTCAAGCCGGAGGCGGTGCTTTCCTACCTCATGGCCAAGACCAAGCTGCGCACCTCGTATTCGGCCAATATGGTCGCGATCGTCGACGGGCGGCCGGTCACGATGAACCTCCTAACCTATTGCGACACCTATATCGCCCATCAGAAGGACGTGGTCACGAGGCGAGCGCGGTTCGACTTGGCCAAGGCTAAGGCCCGGCTCAACATCGTCGACGGGCTCATCAAGGCGGCCTCGATCATCAATGAGGTCATCGCCGTTATCAGGGCCAGCAAGGACAAGGCCGATTCCAAGATCAACCTGCAAAGCCGGTTCCTGTTCAACGAGGAGCAGAGCGAAGCCATCGTCATGATGCCGCTTTACAAGCTTTCCCACACGGACATAGACGTATTGATGGCCGAGCGCGACCAGCTGCATAAGGACATCGACAGTTACAACGCATTGCTTGGCTCCGAGGAAGTCCTTAACAAATCGATAATCTCTGACCTGCGCGCCGTCTCCAAGGCCTATGCCGACAAGCGCCGCACCCAGATACAGGAAGAAGACGACAGCCTCAAGGTCATCAACCGCGGCGATCTGGTCGCCAAGGAGGAGGTAATGGTCGCTTTGACCCGCGATGGCTACGTCAAGCGCAGCTCCATCGCCTCCTATAAAGGGAGCGGGGGACACAATGGCGTCCTCCCGGGGCTCAAGAGCAAGGACACCTTCGCCTACATCGACAAATGCGTTTCCACCGACCATCTGCTCATCTTCACCAACATGGGGCAATACATCGAGCTGCCGGTGCACCTTTTGAAGGCCAACAAATGGCTTGACGAGGGCATCCACATAAACTACACCGCCTCGCTTAGCCCCAAGGAGAAGATCGTCCGCGCCTTCTGCATCAAGAGCTGGCGCGATGACCTATTCGTGGTCTTGGCCTCGCGCAAGGGACTCATCAAGCGGGTAAGGCTATCAAGCTTCAAATCATCGAGGCTCGGCAAGCCGCTTCGCGCGATGAAGCTTCTTTCAGGGGATGAGCTTTCCTGCGCCGCGATAAGCTCGGGCAACTCGCAGCTGTTCCTTTTCTCCGAGCGTGGCCTATGTGCCAACTACTCCGAATCCGAGATCACCCCGACTTCAACCGGATCCAGCGGGGTGAAGGCCGCGAGCTTCCACGGCGAGGATGTGGTCGCCTTGTTCGCCCTTTATCCCGATGAGGGCTGCAAGTTCGCTTTGATCACCGACATGGGGGCCACCAGGGTTCTGTCATCCTCAAACGTCAAGCCGAGCGGGCGCCTAAACAAGGCAACCACCATATTCAAATCCTTCAAGAAGGAGCCGAATTCGCTCATCTTCGCCTATAGGGTCAAGAAAGAGGACGAAGCGCCGCTGACTTTCCATGCTACCTGCTCCGGCGGGGACTACATAGACGTGACTTTCCAAGACCTTTTCCTGACCCCGATGGACAAGATCGCCAAAGGCGAAATCAAGCTCCCCAAAGCCCAGACCATCTCCTGCGTCAACGTGACCTGGGGCGAGGACGTCGACGATTCGATAAAGAGCCTGCTGCCCGCCGAAGAGGGCAAAGTGGAGGAAGACGCCGTCCCCGAGGACGAGCCCACCAAGAGATCCGACTCTTCGATAGTCGAGGACGATTCAGACGGGGTCAACGAGAAATACGAGCAAATATCCATATTTGACGACTTCGATTTCGATAATTAATTATTACGTAGTAATAAACTATCAACTATTAGTAGATTTCCAGCAACAAAATGGTATTGGACGAGCTCCTTCCTCTCGCCCGCGCCCGCCTTTAGGCGTAAAATGTGCTCATGTGGAACAGGCTCGTACCGTTCGCCCACGAGGAAAGCATCTTCGACCTCACCCCGGAATTGCTTAGGGAAGCCGGCGTGAGATACGTGCTTTCCGACCTCGACAACACGCTATCCTCATACCATGAGGCCGAGCCTTCGCAGAAGGTCAAGGACTACGTCGCCTCGCTTAGCCTCGCCGGCATCGAGCTGCTCATCTGCTCGAACAACCGCGGCGAGCGCGTCCATCGCTACGCCGAGTTGCTCGGCGTGCGGGCCGAATGCTTCATGCTGAAGCCGCTCTCCAAAGGGCTCAAGAGGGTCTTGGCTGACCTAAGCGCCCAGCCCGGGGAATGCCTTATGGTCGGCGATCAGATCACAACCGACGTCATCGCCGCCAACGGGGCGGGGATCAGGGCGGTCCTCACCGACCCGCTTGATCCGGACAACGAGCCGTTCACGACCAGATTCAACCGCCTGTTCGATAGAAGATGGCGGAAAAAGCTTAGTAAAAAAGGCCTGCTGAAGGGCCTTAAGGAGGCAATATGAGCAAGATGTCAGTGGTGCGTCGCTGCTACAACTGCGGCGCCATCCTCCAATGCGAGGACGAAGGCAAGGAAGGCTACATCGAGCCGCGCCTATTGGAAGGCGGGGACGAGACGGTGCTGTTCTGCTCCAAATGCTGGTCGACCCAGCGCTACAACTTCGCCCCGAGGGGGCCTAGCATCTCGGCTGATTACCTCACGATGCTCCAGGACGCCCAGGCCTCTGACGCCCTGATCGTCTACGTGGTCGACCTGTTCTCCTTCGAGAGCTCCTTCGCCCCCTCGGTTACCAAGCAGATAGAGGGGCTCAACATCCTGGTCATCGCCAATAAGCGCGATTTGCTTCCGGAGTCGGCATCCGATGAGGAGCTCCGCCGCTATGTCGGCCACCGCTTCCGGATGGCCAGGCTGCAGGTCAAGGAGGATGACGTCATATTGACCTCCCTAACCTCGACCTACGACGTCTCCGCGATACGCGAGGAGATCGAGAAGCGCCGTCGCCGCCATGACGTTTACGTCATCGGGGCGGTCGCGGCCGGCAAGACGCAGCTCATCTACTCCTTCCTTCGCGGCTACACCAACGTTTCCGGCGAGGCCGTGAGCACCGTAAATTATCCAGGGACCAGGCTAAGGGTCATGCGGATACCGCTCGACACCTCGAGCTACCTATACGATACCCCGGGCATCCCGACCGACAACGCCATCCAATCGAAGATGAATCTCGACGCCGCGCGCCAAGTCTATCCATCGGAGCCGGTTAGGCGCCGCAACATAACGCTTTCGCAGGGCGACGGCATCGCCATGGGCGGGCTGGGCCTATTGGTCCTTCTAAAGGGGAACAAGCAGCAGGTTGGATGCTACTTCGCCCCGACGCTCGACCTGTCCAAGCGCCCGGCCAATAAACTCGCCGGCGGAAACGGCTACTTTGCCGAGCTGGCCGCCGGGGCGTACCGGCCGCTGCTGGCCATGAAGGGGGAAAGCCAATCCTTCGATGCCTTCGACATCGAGGTCGAGGAGGAAGGGCTCCGCGACATCGGCATCGAGGGCCTGGGCTGGTTCTGCTTCAAAGGGGACAAACAGACCTGGCGCATATTCGTCCCCAAGGGGGTCGCGGTCTACACGACCAGATCGAAGGTTAAATAAATGCTAAAAGGTAAACAGCTATCGTATCTTCGCGGGTTGGCCAATACCATCGACCACCGCTACCTGTTGGGCAAGCAAGAGCCCGACGAGGCTTTCCTCGACCAGCTCGACAAGGCGCTCGAGGCAAACGAGCTGATCAAGGTCGGCATCCTGCAGAACTCTGAATCCAAGCCGAGGGAGCTGGGGGAGGACATCTGCGCCAAGCTCGGCGCGGAGCTCGTCCAGATAATCGGAAGGGTCATCGTCTTGTATCGGCCATCGAATAAGCACAGGAAGATCGTCTTGCCGGCATAATGGAGTCGCTTCTTATCTACGGCGGGTCGTTTGACCCAATACATAACGGACACCTTAGAATGGCCCGGGCCGCCAGTCTGCTGTTGAACGCCGACGTGGTTTTCGTGCCGTCTAAGTCGCCGCGCTGGAAGAATCCGATGGCGAGCCCCTCGCAAAGGCTCTCGATGCTCAAGCTCGCCCTCAACGAGAACGGCTCCGGGTCGTTTTTCATAAGCGACTTCGAGCTGAAAAGCGATTCCGAGATCAACTATTCGGTCGATACGGTCGCCTATTTCGCGAGGAAGTACCGCAAACGGCAGCTTTACCTGCTAATTGGGGCCGACGAGGCCAATTCCTTCCCGAAATGGAAGGATCCCGACCTCATCGCCAAGATGGCCAGGATTGTCTATGTCCCGCGTCCGGGCGTAAAGGTCGACGACGTGGCGTTGTCGAGGTTTAGGATGATCCGCCTCGACTATAGCAAGTCTGGCGAGGTGTCTAGCTCCGACGTCAGGCGGCTTCAGTCATCCGATATCCCGATGAGCGTGAGGTCGTACATAGAGCAGCACGGGCTGTATTACTTCCAGAAACTGTCGCGCCTACTGACCCCGAAGCGGCTCCTGCATTCTGTTTCGGTGGGGCATCTGGCCTATTCGATCGCCATCCGGAACAAGAACCCGTCATACCAGAAGGCCTACTGTGCCGGATTGCTCCATGACATCGGAAAATACCTGCCCAAGGAGGAGGCTCGGCTGATAATGCGCCGGGATTATCCCGAATTCCTCGACATGCCGGAATGGAGTTACCATCAGTTCACCGGGGTGACCAAAGCCAAGGAGGTGTTCGGAGTCGACGACGATGAGATACTCCAGGCGATATCGCGGCACGCCACCGGCGACGCCCATATGCCGCCGTTATCGAAGATAATCTATTCCTCCGACAAGATAGAGCCAACCAGGGGATACGACTCCTCGAAGCTCATCAATGCCTGCTACAAGAATTACTACACCGGGTTCCTCGAGGTCTTCAAAGCCAACATGGAATTCCTTGCGGAAGGGGGGTATCGGATCGACAACCCCCTTACCAAGAAATGCTACGAATTATATTTAGGAGATTGATAAATGGAAGAACAGCTAAAAGAGTTGGAGATCGCCAAGAATTGCCTAGACGAGCACAAGGCGATCGACATCGAGGCCATCGAAGTGGGGGAGATAAGCCCCTTCGCAAGCTATTACCTTCTGGCGACCGCGCCCAACGTCAGGGCTTTGGGCGCCTACGCCGAATTGCTTGAGGACGCCTTCGAGAAAGGCGGAATCGAAGTTACCTTAAAGGAGGGAACGCCCGATTCCGGATGGATGATAGTGGAAGCGGGGGAGGTAATCGTCCATATATTCCTAGACGTCAATCGAAAAGAGTTCGGGCTGGAGCAGTTGGTTAGCTCGCTTACCAAGATCGACGGCCAGAAGAAATAGGGTGACAACCGCCTAACATAGATAACGTTCGTCAATATATTAATAAAATGCCTCAACGACAAGTTGGGGCTTTTAAAATTTGTTATTAGACTTCGCATAATGTCCATTATGTTAATTAGACTGATAAGAAAAGGCAGTAATAGCCGAACCTTTTGATATCCAATTTGATA
>DVMV01000038.1 GCA_018714785.1 Candidatus Alloenteromonas pullicola | reverse complement strand
GGATGGTGATGGTGCCGGTGCCGGTGGTATAGGCATCGAGTATTCCCTGACGGCCGAGTATGACGCCGCCGGTGGGGAAGTCCGGGCCCGGTAGGTAGTTCTGCATTATCTCCGCCGGAGTCAGCTCCGGGTTCTTCGAAACGGCTATGACCGCATCGATGGCCTCGGATAGGTTGTGCGGAGCCATATTGGTAGCCATACCGACCGCGATGCCCTGGCTGCCGTTGACCAATAGGTTCGGGAAGCGGGATGGCAGCACGGACGGCTCCTGCTCGGTGCCGTCGTAGTTATCCACGAAGTCGACGGTGTCGCAGTTGATGTCGCGGACCATCTCCAAGGAGAGCTTGTTCATCCTGGCCTCGGTGTAACGCATAGCCGCGGCCTCGTCGCCGTCGATCGAGCCGAAGTTTCCGTGCCCGTCAACTAGCGGATACCTAAGGGAGAAAGGCTGGGCAAGGCGGACCAAGGTGCCGTAAAGGGCTGCGTCGCCGTGGGGGTGATATTTACCCATGACGTCGCCGACGATGCGGGCGCACTTCTTATACGGGACGGTCGGGTACATGCCCATCTCGTTCATGCCGAATATGATGCGGCGCTGAACCGGCTTGAATCCATCGCGAACGTCCGGAATGGCGCGGGAAACGATGACCGACATCGAGTAGTCGAGGAAGGCGGTGCGGACCTCGTCGGTGACATCGCGGTCGGTCAATCCCGGAATTATGCCGGAAATGGCGGCTTCCTCGCCGAACATGGCGTTGGCGGAAAGGCTGCCCTCGGTAGCGTTGGCGGTGTGGGAGGGAGAGTTCTCTTCGGGGTTCTCGTTGGGTTCCTCGTCCTTCTCGGCCAAGGCTTCCTCTTCGGGGTTTATCTTCTTGTCTTCGCTATCCATTTTCGTTCTCCTTCATTAGATATCGAGGTTCTTGACGAACTTGGCGTTCTGGGCGATGTAATCGCGGCGCGGAGCGACCTCGTCGCCCATCAGCTCGGTGAAAGCCTTCTCGGCCTGCGCGGCGTCGTCGACCGTTATGCGGATCATCTTCCTCGACTTAGGATCCATGGTGGTCTCCCAAAGCTGGTTCGCGTCCATCTCGCCCAATCCTTTGTAGCGCTGGAACGGGTAGCCAGGCTTTAGATTCAGCTGCTTTTTCAGAACTTCGAGCTGGGCGTCGTTATACGCGTAATACGGGGACCCTTTGTAATCGATCTTGTATAGAGGCGGCTGGGCGATGTAGACGTGTCCGTTATCGAGAAGCGGCCTCATGAAGCGGTAGAAGAAGGTCAAGAGAAGGATGCGGATGTGATCGCCGTCGACATCGGCATCGGTCATGATGACGATCTTGTTGTACCTTATCTTGGTGATGTCGAACGATTCCCTTACGCCGGCGCCGATGGCGGTGATCATGTTCCCGATTTCGGCGTTGGCCCAGATCCTCTCCTCGCGGGCTTTCTCGACGTTCAATATCTTGCCGCGCAGAGGGAGGATGGCCTGCGTTTCGCGGTCGCGGCCGTTCTTGGCCGAGCCGCCTGCGGAATTACCCTCGACGATGTAGAGCTCGCAAATCTGCGGGTCACGAGATGAGCAATCGGCCAGTTTGCCGGGCAAAGTCGTGAGTTCCATCGCGGATTTGCGGGTTTTCTCCCTGGCGTTCTTAGCGGCTTCGCGGGCCTTGGAAGCCAATTGAACCTTGGAGATTATGGTCTTGGCTTCGTTGGGGTTCTCCAACAGCCACTGGGACAATCCGTCCCCAACGACGGTCGAGACGATCTTGCGGACCTCGGAATTCCCGAGCTTGGTCTTTGTCTGTCCTTCGTATTGCGGGTTCGGGTGCTTGACGGAAACGACCGCGGTGAGCCCTTCCCTGACGTCGTCGCCGGTGAAGTTCTTATCCTCGTCCTTGAGGAACTTGAACTTGCGGGCGTAATCGTTGATAACGCGGCCCAAAGCGAGGTTCAGCCCTTCTACGTGGGTGCCGCCCTCCTTGGTCGAGATGTTGTTGCAGAAGGAGTAGACGCCGTTGGTGTCGTAGGAATCGGTCCACTGCAGAGCGACCTCGGCGTAGACGCGCTCCTTAGAGCCGTCGAGCAAAGTGACTTCCTCGGCGCCTTGGCAGTAAATCGGCTGCGGGTTCATCGGAACCTTGTTCGAGTCGATGTAGGTTACGTATTCCCTGATGCCGCCGTCGTATTGGAAGGTTTCCGAAACCGGGGCCTCGCCGCGGTCGTCGGTCAACGTTATTTTGATGCCGCCGTTGAGGAAGGCCATCTGGCGCATGTGGTTGCGGATGGTGTCGTAGTTGAAGACCTGGGTCTCGGTGAAGATGGTCTTGTCGGGTTTGAAGGTGACGAGGGTCCCCGTCTTGTCGGAATCGCCAATCCTCCTCAGGTGTCCAACCGGATGCCCGCCGTTTTCAAAGCGGAGGAAGAACTTCCCGCCGTCGCGGCAAACGGTTACGTCAACCCATTCGGAAAGGGCGTTAACGACCGAGGCGCCGACGCCGTGGAGGCCGCCGGAAACCTTATATCCGCCATCGCCGCCGAACTTTCCGCCGGCGTGGAGGATCGTATAAACGGTCTCGACGCCGGATAGGCCGGACTTAGCGACCGTGTCGACCGGAATGCCACGTCCATCGTCTTTGACGGTCACCGAGTTGTCTTTGTTGATGGTGACCCCGATGTTGCGGCAATAACCGGCCAAGGCTTCGTCGATCGAGTTGTCGACGATTTCCCAAACCAAGTGGTGAAGGCCCGGGGCGGCGGTGGTGCCGATGTACATGCCAGGGCGCTTTCTGACGGCCTCAAGCCCTTCTAGGACCTGGATGTCGGATCCAGTGTAATCGGCTTTGGCCTTTTCGAGCGCCTTCTCGTTTGTTACGTCCTCCTTCACATAAGTGAAGTGGTCCTCTTCGGCGAAATCAGCCGACGGGGAAGCGTTTTTCTCTTCATCTGCCATTGGTTAAATCCTCCTGGTGGCACTATGCTCGGCAACGTCTATGACGGACGCTCCGGCTATATCTAGTTTTGTTGCGGTCACGAAGACCTGGCCCAATTTCTCGAGCAGCCCCATCAAGCGTTCGACCCTTCCCGAATCCAGCTCGCTATTCACGTCGTCCAATACGGCGATGGGCTTTTTGGATTCGTCCTCTATTAGAAAGTAGGGCGAGAGTTTGACGGCTATGACCGCGGTGCGGTTTTCTCCTTGGGATCCGTAGTTGGCGATATTCTCGCCGTTCAGCATCAAGGAGATGTCCTCCCGGTGTACCCCAACTCCGGTGGCGCGATGCATCAAGTCGCTTTCCAAGGCCTCCTCGAAGGCTTTCTTCGCCTTCTCGGGCGAGATGTCGGCCCCTTTTAAGAAAGGGCGGTAGACGACCTCGCAGCGGCTTTCGCGGCCCGATAGCTGGCCATAGACGCCAGGCAGGACGCGGTTGAGCGACGAGACGAACATCGTTCGGTATCGGATTATGGGGATGGTGAGCTCCGACATCTGGTCGGAATAGGTTCGAAGCAGCGCGACGTCGGGACGCGCCTGCTTGAGCGCGGCGTTCCGGCTCTTCAGCAGCCTGGCGTACTTGCTCATGAGCGAGAAGTAATCCGGGGACTGCTTCGAGATCGACACGTCGAGGAACGCTCTTCTTTCGCTTGGCGCCCCGCTGAACAGCGCGACGTCGGAAGGGGCGAAGATGATAACGTTGGCGCTTTTGGAGAGCTCAGAGAGCCGATTAACCGGCTTCCCGTTGATCTTCACGCGCTTCCCCTCCTTGGCAATCTCGATTTCGATGCTTCGGCGGAGAGCCCCCTCCCTTAGATAGGCTTGGATGACGGCCGCGTCGGCTCCCGCTTTGATGAGGATGCGGTCCGACGACGACCTCCAGCTTCTGGCGAGGGAGATGTACTGGATGGCCTCGGCTAGGTTCGTCTTGCCGACCGCGTTGTCGCCAAGAATGAGGTTGAGCCCCTCTCCGAAGCTTATGTCCAGCTCTCCGTATGTCCGGAAGTTCTTTAGAACAAGGCGGTCTAGAATCATGAGGCGATCGCGAATTCGCTCTCCCCGATTCTTACGCGGTCCCCGGGGCGCAGTTTCCTGCCGCGGCGATTGTCCGCCTCCCCGTTGACGTAGACCGTATTGGCAGATAGGAAGGATTTGGCCTCGCCGCCGAAATCAATCAGGCCCACGTACTTCAAAAGTTGTCCCAAGGTGATGTACTCGGTGCTGATTGTCACGGTTTTGGAAGCCGCATTTCCTCCATTTGTTGCCATAATGATAGTTTACTACTACGTAGTAAAAAACGGTAGTGTTTTTGCTACCGTTTGTCGTCGTTTTTCTTAGGGCCGTATCAGTATACGTGGACGGGGGTAATCAGCTCCGTAGCGGAGTCGTCTTCGGGGCTCTTGACCACAAAAGGACGCATCTCGGCATAGAAGCAGAGCTCGACGTCTTCGCTCTTGAGCGCTTTGATGGCGTCCGCGACCAAGACGGAGTTGATGGCGACCTCTATAGTCTCTCCGGTGTAGCGATAATTCGTTATCTGCTCATTGGCCGATCCGTTCTCGCGATTCTTGATGGAGAGCTCGACCAAATCCTCGCTCATGTGGAGCTTGAGCACCGAGCCGGTGTCGTTCGAGACGACGGAGACGCGGCCGATGGCGTTCATGAATTCTCTGGAATTGACCTGGAGGATGTGGTTGAAGGTCTTCGGGAAGGCGTTAGCCAACGATGGATAGGAGCCAGGGATTAGGCGGCAGGAAATTATCGTGTTGTCGAACGAGAATACGGCCTGTTTGTCGCCAATCGATATCCTGATGGTTTTGGCGTTGTCGAACAGCGGGGCGATGTCCAACAAGCTCTTTGCCGGGATGTTTGCCGAAAAGGCGAGATCGGATTCGACCGGGACCTTTTTTACGGCCACCCGGGCGGTATCGGTCGAGATGGCGGTTAAGGTCTTGCCCTTAAGGGTGAAGTTGATCGCCGTCAGCACCGGGTCTCTGGTTTTCCCGGAGGTCGAGGCCGCATGGGCGCATTGCTCGATGAGCGAGCAAAATTCAGGCTTCCCTATCTCGAAAGTCTGGCCGACTAGGTCCAAGGCGATATCAGGGTATTCGTCGGAGGAGATGCTTTTGGCCTTCATGGAGAAGCTGGAGTCGCTTATCTTGGCGATCGAATTGTCTATGACGTCTATATCGACGTTGCTCCCCTCCATCTTCCTGACGGCTTCAGTTAGGCGGAAAGCGTCTATTAGGGCCGACCCCGCTATATAGTTGGTGATGATCGGCTTGTCATTCTGCGTGTATGGGACGGTTGAGCGGATGGTGACGTCGGAGTTGCTGCCGGTGATTTCCAAGCCTTTGCTGTTCAGGTCGAGCTTGAAGTTGGCCATGATCGGGTAGGGGTTTTTCGGGGCGATGGCCTTTTGGGCGCTGCTTAGCGCAACCAGGAGCGGAGCCCGGCTGATACTCAATCTCATAATCTTTTGCCTCCCTAGGATTTAATTATTCTTCGTTTTAAGTTTCTTTAATTATTTAGTAGTAATAATAAGGGCTGTGGAAATTGTGGATAACTCGTTTTATTTCGGCTTATAAATGATACCATGCGGCCGGGTTGTATTAAATGTTTTATTTATAATAAATAAACTTCATCAAGAAAGCTTGCTTTTCAACTCGGAAATGGCGAGCGCCATGTCTTTGTCGGTTTTCAACGTTTTCTCCACCTTCTTTACACCATTAATCACAGTGGCGTGGTCCTTTCCGCCAAAGGCTTCGCCAATCTTGATGAAAGGGGTGTCGAGCAGGAGCCTGATTAGATACATAGCGATGTGCCTGGCCATGGCGATTCTTGAGACCCTTATGCGGCCGGTCAACTGAGATGGGGTTAGGGAATAGTAATCGGCGACCGTGGAGATGATTCTTTCGATCGTTAGTTCCCCTTTCTCCTCTTTGGCCGAGACGAGGGTTTGGAGGGCTTTTCCGGCGACGTCCATGGTCACGTGCTTGGTGGGCGACACGTTAATTACGTAGAAAAGGAGCCTGTTTAGCGCGCCCTCGAGCTCGCGAACGTTTTTGGAGAACCTGGACGCCAAGAATGAAATTACGTCTGGGTCGAAATCGGAAACGTTGGAGCCGTTGTTCTCTATCTTCATTTCCAGAATCTGCTTGGAGGTGTTCAGATCGGGCCTTTGAATCGGCAAAACCAAGCCTTGGGTGAATCTGGTCTTTAGGCGTTCGTCCAGCCCATCTAATCTTTCCGGCGGCTGGTCGGATGTCATGACGATTTGCTTGCCGTGATTGACCAGCGTTTCGAAGACGGTGAAGAACATCTCCATGGTCTTCTTTTTCCCGACTATGTACTGAATATCGTCAATCAAGAAAACGTCAACGCTCTCCCTGAAATATTTGGGCAGCGAGTTCTCGTCTTTCTCGGAAGTGGCATACGAGACGTATTCGTCGACGAAGTCTGCGGCGGATACGCAAAGGACGTTTAGACTTGGATATTTGAGTTTTACGGCGTTTCCTATCGAATGAAGAAGGTGCGTTTTGCCTAATCCCGATTCGGAATAAAGCAAAAGCGGGTTGAACATTCTGCCCGGAGTAGAGGCGATCATGACCGAAGCCTGATATGGCTCGTTGTTGGAAGGCCCGACAACAAAATTGTCAAAGGTAAATTGAGGATTCAGATACGCGGTCGGAAAAAACGGGATAGGCTTCTTTGGGGTGACCAGCTCCTTTTTTACTTGATCCTGACTGCTTATCACCGGGACGAAATCGGTTCCGGTCGTTTCCCTCAAATACGAGGCGATATCCGCTTTGTAGTTCTTATCGATGACGACGGCGGCCAAACCGGTGGACACGGTGATGTAAACGCGATCGCCCTCGATTCTGTCGATGTGCGAGCCGGCGAAAAACGAATCGATCATGCGCTTGCCGTCAGGCTGCGACGAGAGCTTGGCGGCCATCTTTGCGAGCACCGAACTCCATATTTCGTTTAGCTGGGTCAGTGTCTCGGGCATCGGTTCTTTCTCCGGCTAAAATGTAACCATTTTCTTTCCACTATTACAACATGAAAACGCTACAAGAACCGATTTTTCCACAATGATAGTATGCAAAATCGCGGAACCATCGATATTTTTGGTTTTATGCACTTTTCCACAATCATTTGTTTCTGTGGAAAACTTCCGTTCCAATAATGCTGTGGATAACTTGTTTTTCTGGTGTGTTATCAACAAGAAAACTGCTCAATTTAGTTCGATGAATGCTGTAAATTTTTGGTTATGCACATCTATCAACCAAGTTTTTCCACATATGTTGTTGATAATTTTCGACGACGTTGTTTTCCACAACATTTTTGTGGATTGTGAATAAATCGCTCTTACGTGCGTACGTGCGTTTTTATTGTTGCCCCGCGTTTGGCGCGTCCGTATAATAGCGATTGCATTACGCTAAGGAGTTCGTTTATGAAAAAGACCTATCAACCTTCTAAGAAGAAACACGCCCATAAAGCTGGCTTCCGCGCTCGCATGGCCACCCCGACCGGCCGCGCTGTCCTAGCCGCTCGCCGCGCCAAAGGCCGCGCTCGCATCGCTGACTGAGCCAATGAAAAGGCCGTTTCGCGTTAAAGACCACCGAGAGTTCGATCGCATAATCCGCAACGGAAAGCGGATTAAGTCAAGCCACTTCAACGTTTATTACGAACCCTCATCGCCTGAGCAAAACTATTCCCGCGTTGGCATTGCGGTGGGGAAAGCGAACGGCATAGCCGTAATGCGGGTCAAGCAGAAGCGCCAAGTTAGGGCGATGCTTGCATCCGACTTCGACTTCACCAAGCCCTTCAATATCATCATCGCGATCAAACCGTCTTACAAAATAGATGAGTTTGCCGCCAACCAGGATGAGCTTCGCCGCTCACTTGAACAAATAAGGGAAAGCTCAATTGAAAAACAAAACTAAGATAAAAGCGCTCGGCATCGCCGCCATATTCTTAGGCGGTGTTTTGCTTACGAGCTGCACAGCTAATTTCTGCGACAACGAGGATAAGGCGCATATGGCCTATCCTTATGAGCAAGGCGTCACTTTATACGTCGATAAGGCCGATTACGAAGAGCTTAAGACCAACGAGAACACCGCCAAACTCATCACTTCCGAAGAGGAGAAGGGCATCGCCGGCCCGGCTTTTGTCGACGACGACGGGACCATCCTCAATCAAAACGTCTACAAGTACATCCCCTATGAGGTGAGCGAAGACGGAAAGCTCACGTTCACCGCCAACAAAGCTCAAGCTTTGCTTCAGCCAAACGTCATAGACCAAGCCGCCTCCGCCGGCTATATGATGCCGTCGGTTGAGTACTGGGCCGCCATAGACGACTTCGTCCTAAACGCCGCCACCTATCTCTCGGAAGTCCAAAGCCCGCTGGTCAGCTACGATCCAGAGAACGCGCTTTTCTCCAAAGCTACCCCGGATTACATTGCCGGGCTGACCGTAGATGACATCAACCCGTACAAAAACCCGAACGAGGTTGACAAGCAAGGGAAGCTTTCCGAGCCCAACAACGATTCCATTCTGAGGAATTACGGGTACGTTAAGTTTACCGGCAAAAACGACGACCTATTTGGATATCTGAAGCAGTGGAACGCAATCCTGTACGCTTCCGATGACCCGAATTTGGGGATGGATAACGTTCCGACCGACGATTTCTTCAACGCCTATTGCAACGCCGTCAACACCAAGGTAAACGCCAACCGCTCCTGCATAGCCACCCAGGATGGCTTCTTTGGCCACTATGGCGCCCATTCCGACTGGGAGGTCGCCATCACCAAGAAGAGTTGGGGATATGCCTGGAGCAAAGGCTTCTTGGAAGGCTTGCTTGTTTATCCGGTCTCATGGTTGCTGGATACCTTCGCCTTCTCCATGGATCCGGGACTGTCCGGGTTCGGCCAGATTTTGGCTTTGGTGTTCGTTACTTTGATCGTCCGCGGATTCATCATGCTTATATCCTTCAAATCCACGATGGATACCCAGAAGATGCAGGCTTTGCAACCGGAACTTGCCAAGATTCAGGCGAAATATCCGAACTCGAATACAAACCAAGCCGAAAAAGCCAGGCTCGGGCAAGAGCAGATGGCTCTTTACAAGCGGAACAAAATACATCCTTTCCGCCAGATCCTCGTGCTTATAATCCAGTTCCCGATCTTCATCTGCGTTTGGTCGGGCTTGCAAGGATCGGCCGCCTTGTCGACCGGCGAGTTCCTCAACATGAGGCTCTCCGACACCATCTCGACCATCCTGTTCAACACAACCGGCTCTTGGTATTACAACGTTGAAGGCTGGTGGACCGCCATCGTGCTGTTCATCTTGATGGCCGGCGTTCAGATAATGTCTATGATGCTTCCTCGAATCATCGCCAAATATCAGTCGAGGAATGTGTCCAAAATGGGCAAGAACCCAGCCCAAACCAGTCAGCAGAAGCAGATGAAATGGATCAGCATATTCATGATGGGCTTCACCATTGTGATGGGCTTCTTCCTGCCGTCCGCCATGGCTATCTACTGGTTGATAGGCGGCCTTATCTCTATGGCTCAGACCGGAATTACGCAACTGGTCATAGCCAAATCCAAGAAAAAGCACAATAGGAGCAGATAAAAATGAAGGAATTCACCGCAAAAACGATCGAAGATGCCGTTAAGGAAGCCTGCGCCGACCTCGGCGTGAGCGAATCTTCGCTCGTCTATTCCGTCAAGGAGGAGAAGAAGGGGCTGTTCAAGAAGTCGGCCACCATCTCCGTCTTCACCATCGAAGACGCCGCCGAGTACGTAAAGGACTATTTAGTCAAGGCCCTCAGGGCGCTTGGGGTTGAGGCCACCGCCGAATCCTCCATCGAGGAAGACGTCATCAAGGTCACGTTGGATTCCCCGCGCAATCCGATCATCATCGGGAAGAACGGCAAGACCCTCCAGGCCCTCAATGAGGTTGCCAAGATCGCCCTCTCGACCAAGTTCCGCCATCGTTACAGAATCGTACTCGACGTTGGTGGCTATAAAGAAGATCGCTACGAGAGGATCGCCCGCCTTGCCAAGCGCACCGCCCGCGATGTTCAGCGCTCCCACGTCTCGGTCTCGCTCGATCCGATGACCCCCGACGAAAGGCGCATCGTCCATAACGCCGTCGCCGGATTCGATCACATCAAGACCGAGTCGTTTGGCGAAGGCGCCAACCGGGCCGTCCACATCGAATACGAGGAATAAAAGCAAAGGCCGGCAAACGGCCTTTTTTGAAACATGGAACCCATCATTGCTTTGGCGACCCCGCCATTGAAAAGTGCGTTGGCCCTCATCCGCGTTTCGGGCGACGGGTGCTTCGAGATAGCCTCCGAACTGGCCGGCAAGCCCGTTGGCCTCAGCGGCCAAAGGGAGCTTTTGCACGCTAAGCTCAGCTATGATGGCAAGCAGTTAGACGACGTCATGCTGCTCGTCTATCCAAAATCCAAGTCCATGACCGGCGAGGAGGTGGTGGAGGTTTCTTGCCACGGCTCGATGCTTATAGCCAACCAGATAATCGACGCCTTCATCGCCTTGGGCGCTCGCTATGCCAAGCGTGGCGAATTTACTATGCGCTCCTATTTGAACGGCAAGATGGGGCTGGTTGAGGCCGAGTCGGTCAACGACCTGATAAACGCGCCGACCGAATTGGCCAAAGACCTAGCCCTCAAATCGCTTAACGGCGAGGCCAGCCAAAGGTTCGCCCCGATAAAAGACAGGATATCCGCGCTGCTGGCGACTATCGAGACGAGCATCGACTTCCCGGAATACAAAGACACGGCTGATTTGGCTGTGTCGTCGGTGCTCTGCGAATCGAGGAAGATCAAGGAGGACCTATCATCCCTGATCAAGGACAGCGAGGACGGAAGATACGTCAAAGAAGGGGTGAAGGTTGCCATTCTCGGCGAGCCGAACGTCGGCAAATCCAGCCTGCTGAATGCCCTTTTGGGCGAGCAGAAAGCCATCGTCACCCCGATTCCGGGCACGACTAGGGATGTGGTCGAAGGCGAGCTTTCCATCCACGGCATACCAATTAAGCTCCTCGACACCGCGGGGCTGCGCGAATCGGATGATGAGGTGGAGAAAATAGGCATCCGCAAATCGGTTGAGGCGGTAGAGGAATGCGATTTAGCCATACTCCTGATCGATCAAGACACGACGGAAGAACAGATCGAAAGCCTCAAACGGCTGTCTTCCGGCAAGAAGACCCTGCTTGTGTACAACAAAACCGACATTTCCAAAGCACCGGAAAACTGTGTGGGAATATCGGCCAAAGAAGGCGACGTCAACGCCCTAAAGGAAGCGATATTCTCTTGCTTGAGCCTTTCCCCGGCCTCACTTAGTGCCGCTTCCCTCTCATCTAAGCGGCAGCTATCGCTGCTCAAGCGCATCGACAACGACCTATCATCGGCCATCGAAGGCGCCGAGTCCGAGCAGACGCTCGACCTCGTATCCATTCCGCTAATGGACGCCTATAACGCCTGCCGAGAGCTGCTGGGCCTCGACCCGACCCTTGATTTGCAAGACGAGATATTCTCCCGTTTCTGCGTTGGCAAGTAATATATAAATATATGATAGCCTGCTATCTCGATTCTCATTGCCACCTGAATGACGAGCATCTCATCGAAAAAGAGAATGAGCTAATAAACTCTGCGCATAAAGCTGGCGTTAGCCGTTTTTTGGTCATTGGCTATGACCTGAAGTCAAGCGAAGAGGCCGTTGCGATTGCCATGAGGCACGATGGCGTTTACGCGGCGGTTGGCTTTCAGCCTGAGAACACAGTAGGCGCGGACATCGCTGAGCTCAGCCGGATAAAGGAGCTTGCCGGAAGCGAGAAGGTCGTCGCGATAGGGGAGATAGGGCTGGATTATCATTGGGACAACTCCGAGGCAACCAAAGAAAGGCAGAAAACCTGGTTCAGGAAGCAGCTCGAATTGGCCAATGAGCTAGACTTGCCCGTTTCGATACACGCCCGGGACGCAATAGGCGACACGCTTTCTATCCTTAAGGAGATAGAGGTCAGGCGGAAAGGGGTCCTGCATTGCTACTCAGGCTCGGCCGAGAGCATGCGGGAGTTCGCCAAGCTCGGATACTATTTCGGATTCGACGGTCCCATAACTTATAAGAACGCGGTGGAGCCAAAAAGGTGCGTAGCGGAGTGCCCGCTGGATCGCCTTCTTTCCGAGACCGATTCACCATACCTTCCCCCGGTTCCGTTCAGGGGCAAGGAAAACCGCCCCGAATACATTCCCTATATCGTGAAGCAGATGTCGATTCTCAGGGGCCAAGACGAGGAAACCATTGCTAAAGCAATAGAGGAAAATTTCCTAAACCTATTCCACGTGAAACCATGACAAAACCCAAACTGGATGCCATATTGGTCGTCGAAGGCGCGACTGACAAAGCCTTAATCGCATCTTTCCTAGATTGCGAGATAGTAACTGTAAATGGCTCTGCCGTTTCACGTGAAACATTAGATTATCTTGCAAGGGCCTCCAAAGCCAAAGACGTCATCGTGTTGACCGACCCCGATTCGCCCGGAAAGCGAATTCGCGACCTCATAAGGCAAGCCGTCCCGACGGCGCTTCACGCCTTCATACCAAAGGAAAAAGCCATAAAAAGGCATAAGGTTGGGGTGGCGGAGTCGGATAAGGAAACCATCCTCGAAGCGCTTGGCCATTTAATCCCCGGAAAGCCCAGGGTGAGCCGAGGCACGTTGACGTATTCCGATCTGCTGTCGCTCGGTTTGGCTGGGCCGGGAAGCGAGCAAAAAAGGGAAGCGGTGGAAGCGAAGCTGCACCTTGGGCACGGGAACTGCAAGACGATGCTTCAACGGCTAAACGCGCTAGGCATAAGCCGCAAGGAACTGGAGGAAGCGATCAATGGATGAGTTAAGGTACTTCGAGACCATAGCCCAGTATAAGCTGCTGGCTAAGAAGGAGGTTGGGCAGAACTTCCTGATCGACAGGTCTATAGCCAAGAGGATAGTCGACGCCGCCCTCATCAACCCCGAAGACAAAGTTCTCGAAATCGGATCCGGCGCCGGGTCGTTAAGCTATTTCCTATCCCTTTCGCAAGGCCGGGCCGATTTGATAGACATCGACCCCGGACTAGTAGCCAAACTTCAATCGGATTTCTCCAAATGCCCCAATATCAGGGTCTTCCAGCAAAACGCCTTGAAAGCCGACGTTTCAGAATACACCAAGATAATCGGAAACCTGCCTTACTACATAACGTCGAGCCTGATCGAGAAGTGCCTGCTTGACGCCGAAAGTTGCCGCCGGTTCGTCTTCATGGTCCAGAAAGAGGCCGCCGATAGGATCCTCTCCTCGCCCGGAAGCAAGGACTATGGCCCCTTGTCGATCCTGGTCTCGATATCCTGCAAAGCCGATGTCCTGCTTAAGGTCCCGTCGTCTAGCTTCGTTCCCGCCCCAAGGGTGGAATCCGCCGTCGTCGCGCTCGAAAGGAATGACCTCGACATAGAGGAAGCCCGCAGAACCTATAGGTTTGCAACCAATTGCTTCAGGCAACGCCGCAAAACCTTGCTCAATAATTTGAAACCGGAATTGGGAAAGAAAGCAGAAGAGTTCATATTGGGCTTTGGAATCGATCCGAAATCCCGTCCTGAGGAATTGAAGCCCGAGGCTTATTTGGCCTTTGCTAGAAGCCAAATTCGCGTAAAATAGGTGTCGCAACTTATGGATATAAAATCCTTCGCTAAAATCAACCTCTCGCTAAGGGTTGTGGGCCAAAGGGACGACGGCTACCATGAATTGGAAATGGTGAACCTCCCGATTGAGCTCCACGACGTTATTTCCATTGACCGCATTGGCGGCGGCGACACCTACATAATATGCGATGACCTTCACCTTATGGGGCTGAAGACAAACCTCTGCAAGCGAGCGGTCGATGCCATGCGCGAGACCTATCGCTTCAAGGACAACTTCATGATACACATCCACAAGGAGATTCCTTTCGCCGCTGGGTTAGGGGGCGGATCGTCAAACGCCGCCTGCATCCTCATGGCCCTCAACTCAATGCTTAAGCTCGGCGCGTCAAACGAAGACCTCGCCAAGGTCGGGAAGCCGATCGGGGCCGACATACCTTTCTTCGTTGACCCTCACCCCAGTTTGGTTGAGGGCATCGGCGAGAAGATAACCAGGATCCCGTGCAAAAAGCAGTTCTACTGCCTTATCGTCAAGCCAGAGCAAGGGCTTTCGACCAAGGACGTTTACGCGATTTGCGACCAATTCCCCGCCAAACGGGTCGATACCCAGAACGTCTTGAAGGGGTTGGCGGAAGGCGACGAGGCGCTTATCGCCAAATCGATCGGCAACGACCTAATGAGCGCCGCCGTCAAATTGCTGCCCGAAGTGGGGGAGATATACGCCTCGCTTATCGATGACGGCTTCTCGATAGTGTCAATGTCCGGATCCGGATCGAGCCTCTTCGCTTTGTCTTCCGATTTGCACAAATGCAGGGAAGCCGAGCGGAAATACGATAAACTAGGATATATAACAGTGCTTACCAAAACCTTGAAATAGGAGGCATAACCATGAACAAATTCGCCATCATATTGGCCGCCGGCAAAGGCACGAGGATGAAAAGCGGCCGTTCCGACGTCTCAAAGGTTTCCTTCCCGATATTGGGAAGGCCGATGGTGAAGTACGTACTCGAGGCCCTCAAGCCTTTGGGCATGGAGAAGATAGTCACCGTCGTCGGATTCGGCGGCGAGACCACCAAATCCATCGTCGAGGGCGACTCCGAGGTGGTTTGGCAAAACGAGCAGAAGGGAACCGGCCACGCCGTGATGATGGCGGCCCCGGCGCTTTCGGAGCAGGAGGGCGAGACGATAATCTGCTGCGGCGACACCCCGCTATTGACCAGCAAGACCCTCTCGGCCCTGCTTTCCAGCCATCAGACCAACCACAACGACCTGACCATACTGACCTCGGTCATCGACGATCCCCGTGGATATGGGCGCATCGTTAAGGAAAACGGGCGCGTCAAGCGGATAGTCGAGCAGAAGGACTGCACGCCAGACGAGGCCGCGATCCATGAGGTCAACGCCGGCGTATACGTCTTCAACAACGCCGAGCTGTTCCGCGACCTCAAGCGCCTCACCCCGAACAACGCCGCCGGGGAGTATTACCTCACCGACGTCATCGCCATGTTCGTCGGAGACGGGAAGAAGGTATCGACCTTCTCCGTGGCCGACGTCAACGAGACCATGGGCGTCAACGACCGCTACCAGCTTTCCGTGGCCGCCAAGATAATCCAGCGCCGCATCAACAAAGCCTGGATGCTTTCCGGCGTTTCCATCGAGGATCCCGACACCACCTATATCTCGCCCGATTCGACCATCGGCCAGGATTGCGTCATCCGCCCCAATACATACATACTCGGCGGGACTTCGATAGGCCGCGACAACGTCATCGGGCCAAGCACCTATCTAGAGAGGGTCAAGGCCAACAACGGCAACATCATCGAGTGGAGCCATCTGGTCGACACCGTCATCGGCTCCAACACCACCCTGGGCCCCTATTTGAGGACCAGGAAGAACGCCGTCATCGCCGACAAAGCCCACATCGGAAACTTCAACGAGCTCAAGAACGTGAGCTTCGGGGAGGGCAGCAAATGCGCCCACCTATCATATCTAGGCGATGCCTCAATCGGCTCTGACGTCAACATCGGCTGCGGGACCATCATCGCCAATTACGACGGGGTCAACAAGTTCAGCTCGAACATCGGGGACGGGACCTTCATCGGATCCGGAACCACGATCATAAGCCCGGTCAAGATCGGCGAGCAGGCCTTCACCGCCGCCGGGTCGACCATCAACAAGGACGTCCCGGCCCACGCGATGGCCATCGCCAGGGAACGGCAGACCAACAAGGAAGGCTACTCCGACGTCCTTCACGAGAAAGCCAAGAGGCTGAAGGAAGCGAAATGATGGTAGTCACCGAGTGCTATGGCAAGAACATATACCTCAACGGAACCCAGGTGGGTTATATCAACCGCCTGCCTGATGGCGACGGGGCGTGGTACATCGCCGGCAAGAAAGCTGCGCGGATGACCCATGACGGCAAAATAGCAATCGGCGGGAAGATCGTCGGCTACATCGACGATTACGGCGACGTGTACTTAAACGGAGCCAAACGCGGGGAACTCGGCCCCGAATACGACATCTACCTGACATCCCTTAGCTAAACGCGAGGAAACGAAACGGCCGCAAAAGCGGCCTTTCTTTTTGCAAAAGAAAAACCGCCCAAGCCGAAGCCTAGGCGGTTTTTGAGTCAGCTATTACTTGCCGGCCTTTTCGCGCTCATGGACGATGTTGGCCTGAGCAGCGGCTAGACGAGCTAGCGGGACGCGGAACGGCGAGCAGGAGACGTAGTCGAGTCCGACCTTGTCGTAGAACATGATCGAAGCGGTGTCGCCGCCGGTCTCGCCGCAGACGCCGACGAGTAGGTCCGGCCTGGTGGCGCGGCCACGCTCGACAGCGATCTTGACGAGTTCGCCGACGCCTTCCTGATCGATGGTCTGGAAAGGATCGAATTCGTAGATCTTCTTGTCGTAGTAGTAGTGGAGGAACTGACCGGAGTCGTCGCGGGAGAAGCCCATGGTGAGCTGGGTCAGGTCGTTGGTGCCGAAGGAGAAGAACTCGGCTTCCTTGGCGATGTTGCCAGCCTGGAGGGCGCCTCTCGGGACCTCGATCATGGTGCCGACGTGGTAGACAAGCTTCTTGCCTTCCTTGGCCATCTCGGCCTCAACGGCTTTGACGACGACGTCCTTGGCGAACTTGAATTCCTTGAGCTCGCCGGTGAGAGGGATCATGATCTCCGGCTCGACGTCGTGGCCAAGATCCTTGCTGGCCTTGATGGCAGCCTGGATGATGGCGGTCGCCTGCATGCGGTAGATCTCCGGGTAGGCGACGCAGAGCCTGACGCCACGGAAGCCCATCATCGGGTTGGCCTGGTGGAGCTGGTTGATGCGGTCGCGGACCTTCTGCTCGCTGACGTTGAGCTTCTCGGCCAGGTCTTTGATGTTCTTCTCATCATCGATGGTCGGGAGGAACTCGTGTAGAGGTGGATCGAGGAGACGGATGCAGACCATATCGTCGGGCGAGGACATATACATATGGTAGAAGTCATCGACCTGATACGGGCGGATACGCTCCAAGGCGGCCTCACGCTGCTCGGCGGTCTCAGAGAGGATCATCGAACGCATGTTGAGGATGCGGTCGTCCGCGAAGAACATGCGCTCAGTGCGGCATAGACCGATGCCCTCGGCGCCGAAGCGGTGGGCGTTGTCGGCGTCAAGCGGGGTGTTGCAGTTGGCGCGGATCTTGAGGCGGCGATACTTGTCGGCCCATCCCATCAGGCGGCCGAAGTTGCCACCGAGGTCGGCGGCGATCATCTTGATCTCGCCATCGTAGACGAGGCCGGTGGTGCCATCGACGGAGACGACGTCGCCATCGTGGTAAATCTTGTCACCAATCTGCATGGTGCGGGCGGTCTCGTTGATGATGGCATCGGTGCAGCCAGCGACGCAGCACTTGCCCATGGAACGGGCGACGACGGCCGCGTGGGAGGTCATGCCGCCGCGGGCGGTGATGATGGCCTCGGAGTTGACCATGCCGATGATGTCCTCAGGGCTGGTCTCGGCGCGGCAGAGGACGACCTTCATGCCAGCGTCATGCTTTTCCTTGCACTCGTCGGCATCGAAGACTAGGTGTCCGGTGCCAGCGCCCGGGGAGGCCGGAAGGCCCTTGACTATCGGGGTGTGCTTCTTGAGGTCGGCGGGATCGAAGGTCGGGTGGAGCAGGTCGTTAAGGCGGGCCGGCTCAACGCGGAGGCAGGCTTCCTTCTCGTCGATGAGTCCCTCGTCGACCAAATCGCAGGCGATCTGGAGAGCGGCGCGGGCGGTGCGCTTGCCGTTGCGGGTCTGCAGGAAGTAGAGCTTGCCCTTCTCGATGGTGTACTCCATATCCTGCATATCACGGAAGTAGTTCTCCATCCTCTTGATGGTTTCCATGAACTGGTTGTAGACGTCGGGCATCCTGCGCTGCAGCTCATCGATGTGGAGCGGGGTGCGGATGCCGGCGACGACGTCCTCGCCCTGAGCATTGGGCAAGAACTCGGCGTAGATCTTCTTCTCGCCGGTCGACGGGTTGCGGGAGAAAGCGACGCCGGTGCCGGAGTCCTCTCCCATGTTGCCGAACACCATGGTCTGGACGTTGACGGCGGTGCCCCATTCATAGGGGATGCCGTTCATCTGACGGTAGATGTTGGCGCGCTCGTTGTCCCAGGAGCGGAAGACGGCCGCGACGGCCTCCTTGAGCTGGATGTACGGATCGGAGGGGAAATCCTCGCCGAAGGTCTTCTTGTAGTAAGCCTTGTACTCCTTGACCAGTTCCTTGAGCTGCTCGGTGGTGACTTCGGTGTCGAGCTTATAGCCGTTGTCGGCCTTGATCTTGTCGAGCATCGCGTCCATATCGGTGCGCGGATGGCCTTTGGCGATGTTGGTGAACATCAAGATGAAGCGACGATAGGAATCCCAAGCGAAACGCTCGTTCCCGGTGGCTTCGGCGAGCTCGACGACGGTCTTGTCGTTGAGACCGAGGTTGAGGATGGTGTCCATCATGCCCGGCATGGAGACGCGGGCGCCAGAGCGAACGGAGACCAGGAGCGGGGTTCCCTTTCCGCCGCCGAAGGCTTTGTTGTTGACCTTCTCGATGTCGTGGACATGGGCGACGACATCATCCCATACGAAGTCGGGGATCTTCTTCCCGGATTCGTAGTAGAGATTGCAGGCTTCGGTGGTGATGGTGAAGCCTTGGGGGATGTTGACCCCGGCGGCGGTCATCTCGACCAAGCCTTTGCCTTTTCCGCCAAGAAGCTCTTTCCCGAGGTTGCCCTCGTGGGCTTCTTTGAAGGAATAGACGTACTTCTTTTCTGCCATTTTTTCCTCCTAATGACATTTTGGGTTTGTTGACCCAGCAATGAAATCTTAGCACAGGCGCTCTTATTCTTAGAATAAGGAAATCCTATTTAGGCGGTTTCGATGTTCGGTCTTCCCTTTTCATCGCATTATTTTCGCTCTAGTTGCCCATTAGCTAGAAAAGCGCGTGGCAAAAGCGGGCGAAGGGGATAGAATAGCCTTGATTAATCGAATCTATATGGACACAAACGATTCACCACTGATAATGACCTTCGACTTCGGTACCCAATCGGTCCGCGCCGCGATATTCAACGACGAGGGGGAATGCCTGGTTGGGGAGAAGCAGGAATACGACCCGCCTTATTACTCCTCGAATCCGGGATATGCCGAGCAGGACCCTGATTATTACTACTCCTGCCTTTGCGACTGCACGAAGAGGATAGCCACTAAGAACCCGGATCTGATTAAGCGGGTGGCGGGCATAACCATGACCTGCTTCCGCGACTCGGCCGTGCTGCTTGATAAAGATCGCAAAGTAATCCGCCCGATGGTCCTTTGGCTGGACCAGCGCTACGCCAAATGCGAGGACAAGCTGCCGCTGTGGTCGAGGCTGCTATTCGGCTTGGTTGGGATGTCCGACGTCGTAGCCATGAACAGGCGCCGCACCATCGCCAACTGGATAAAGGAGAACGAGCCGGAAAACTTCGCCAAGATCGACAAGTACGTCGCCGTCTCGACCTATTTCATATACCGCCTGACCGGGAGGCTGGCCGATTCCGCCTCCAACTACACCGGACACTACCCGCTCAATTACCGGAAGAAGCGGTGGTACAAGCACCCCGAGACGCAGCTTCAGGGCCAGATCTTCTCGATCAAGAAAAGCCAGCTGTGCGAGATTGTTGGGCCCGAGACCGAACTCGGAACCATTACCGAGCAAGCCGCAAGGGAAACCGGGCTTCCGGAGGGGATGGTCATCTACGCCGCCGGATCGGATAAATCCTGCGAGACGCTCGGCTCCGGGGTCATCGATTCGAAGATGGCCTCGCTCTCATACGGCACCGCCTGCACGGTGGAGACCACAACCAAGAAGTTCATAAAGCCCGTCGGCTTCTTCCCCGCCTACCCAAGCGTCGTTCCCGGCTTCTACAACATGGATCTCCAGGTGTATCGCGGGTATTGGACCATAAACTGGTTTTTGAAAGAATTCGGCGCGATGAACATAAACGATCTCATCGTCGATGTGGTCGACCCGAAGGAATACGACGCCAAGCTTCGCGAGATACCGCCCGGAAGCGATGGACTAATACTGCAGCCTTTCTGGGGGTCCCAGCTTGATAAGCCGCAGGTCAAAGGGGCGATAATCGGGTTCTCCGACGCCACCACCAAATTCCATGTCTACAAAGCGTTGGTTGAGGGCATAGCCTACGAGCTGCGCCTCGGCATGGAGGGGTTCGAGAAGAAACTGGGCCATAAGTTCGACTCGCTTCGCATCGCCGGCGGGGGATCGAATTCCGACGAGATATGCCAGGTCACGGCCGACGTGTTCGGGAAGAGGGTCACCAAGCTGCAGACCAACGAGACCTCATCGCTTGGGGCCGCGATGATCGGGTTCCTTTCGATCAAGCGCTTCTCCACGGTCGAGGAAGCGGTGGCCAAAATGGTGCACCCGGCCAAGACGTTCGAGCCCGACGAAGCCAAGCACAAGGTTTACGACGAGCTCTTCTACGGGGTTTATTCCGGGCTATACGGAAAGCTGAAGAAGACCTATAGGTTCCTATTCAACTTCACGGCCGACAAGCGGGGCAGGTAAAACAAAAAGAGGCGCTGGGCTTGCCAACGCCTCTTTTCTTTTCCTCAATGGATTTCGCTTAGCGGCTTCTTCATCAGCATCCCGAACAGCACGTCACCCGAAGTGAAATGGCGATCATGCTTATTCAGGCACGCCTGCTTGATCTCGGTCAGGAAGATCGTGAAAATCGCATAGGCAATTTCGTCGGGGTCGCCCGCGATGGCGTTGCCTTCTTCCTGAGCCTGCTTGATCAAGGTGGCGAGGGCCGACCTCATATCGTATTTCTCAGCCTTCTGCTTTATCGAATCGGGAAGCGAGTCGATGTGGCACGCGGTTATGGCAATCTGAGCTACGCACAGCTTCTTGGCATCAAGCGACTCGAACACATCGTAGGCGTGGCAGATGAAGTCGAGGCCAGCGGCTCCACCTTTCTCAAGCGCTTCCGCTAGCGGCGGAGCGGAGAAGGCGCCATCGATGAGCTCGTCCCAAACGTAGCCGAAAGCTTCCTCCTTCGAGGTGAAGTAGTGATAGAACAAACCGTGTGAGCAACGCGCGCTTTTGGTGATGGAGTCAATCGAGACTTCATCGTATCCGAGAACCGCAAACACCTTGAGGGCGTTGTCTAGCAATTTGGCGCGGCGTTTGTCTTTGACGGCTTGGTTTTGTTCTGGCGATCTTGGCATATGTTTTCACCTCCGGGGAGTATTCTACTCTAAATCGACGTGCGCATAGTATTGCAAAAATACAAAAAAGCAATGTTATAAAGGGATATTTCGGCAAATTTGGAAAACTTTTGCGTCAATATAAAAGAGGTTTTTCCAAAAATACCGAATTTGAAGGCAATGGTGGGCAATTTGCGACGAAAAACGAAAAAACAAGCCTGCGATGCGCATTTTTTAAAAGCTTGAAAATGACAAAAACGAGCATGGAATTGAAATCGTTTTCAATTTTTGTCCGCTAAAGGCAGCGCAACGCATAATGTGTTATTATCAAACAGCTATGCGAACACTGATTTTATTCACCTCGGCCACTGGTTCCGCCGAAAAATACGCAAAAGACATCGCCACAGCCCTTTCCGGCGACGTCTTCCCGCTTAAGAAATTCAAATGGAAGACCCTACCCGATTACGATCTCATCATCTATGGCGGATGGGTCATGGGAGGAAAAATAAAAGGGGTCGACGATTTCCTTTCCCACTACGACGAGATGGAGGGCAAGGACGTCATCATCTTCTCCACCGGCATGGTCATCCCATCCAAGGAAGGTCGGAAAACGTTAATCGATACCAACATCCTCGATTTATATCACGTGCGCTACTACCAGCTGCGCGGAAGCTTCGACATGAGCAAGCTCGGCTTCATCCAGCGCTCAATGATCAAAATGTACTTCCGCCAGATTGAGGAAGACGCCGAAGCCAACCCCGGCTACAAGGCGCTATTGGATTACGTACATACACCTTTGGAATACTATGATCAGGAAGGCGTGGAGAAGATAATCTCCGTCGCCAAGAAGATCGAATCCGAAAAGGAAGCCAAATGAAGTTGATCGTTGGGCTGGGCAACCCCGGCCGGAAATACGAAGGCACCAGGCACAACATGGGCTTCATGGCCATCGACGAGTTCGCCTCCATGTGCCGCGCCGATTTCGATAAGGAAGGATTCAAGGGAAACTACGCGGTGGTCAACAACCCCTCGCTGCCGGAGAAGCTTATCCTTCTTAAGCCCGAGACCTTCATGAACCTCTCCGGCGAGTCGGTCGAGGCCATCTCCTCTTTCTATAAAATAGGTATCGAAGACATTATCGTTATCTACGACGACATGTCGCTTGCGCCAGGGAAGATAAGGCTCCGCAAGTCTGGCTCGAGCGGATCGCATAATGGGATGCAGAACATCATAGACCACCTGCACACAGACAAGATCAAGCGCATCCGAATCGGCATCGGGGAGCCAGGCCTATATTCAGGGGCCGACTACGTTCTGTCCTCGCCTAAGGAAGAAGAGGAAAAGCAAGCACTTCAAGAAGGCATCGGCAAAGCCGCCAAAGCTTGCCGTGACATACTGCTCCACGATTTCGATTTCGCGATGAACCTTTATAATCGTTAACGAGGTTGCTCGTGGACCTTCTTTCCTTAGTATCTTCAAGCCCCGCAAGCCAAGCCCTCTATGACGGCCATGGCGATTTCGTTGTGGAGGAATGCCTCGGCGCCGGATTGCTTTACGCCTCGATCTTCAAGTCCAAAGGCGGGTCATATGCCCTCATCTGCTCGAACCAGTACGCCGCCCAGCGGCTATATGAGTTCTTGCTCAATTTCCTAGATGAGGAAAGCGTCATCTTCTTCCCGGCCGACGAATTGCTTCGGGCCGAATCGGTTTCAAGCTCCAAGGAATTGCTCTCGCAAAGGCTTTATGGGCTTGGCCGGCTGCTTACCGGCGGGGACAAGATCCTCGTCACCCACCCATCGGCTTTGCTTCGCTATCTGCCGGATAGGGAAAGCTTCAGGAAGGCTTGCATAAAGATAGAAAAAGGCGGGCACTACGATCTATCCAAAATAAAGTCGCGCCTGGTTGAGCTCGGCTATGAAGGTGCCAACAAGGTCGACCACTCGCTGCAGTTCGCTTCCCGCGGCGACATACTCGATGTATATTCCGTCTCCTACCCCGACCCCATCAGAATCGAGTTCTTCGACGACGAGGTCGAATCAATCCGCTTCTTCGACGTGGCCGAGCAGGAATCGAAGAAGGAGGCAGAATCTTGCCTCATTTTGCCTTCGAGCGACATTTTCTTAGACGAAACAGGACTCGATGAGCTGAAAAAAGAGCTGTCGAGGAAGGAAGTGGAGGCGCTGAACCTCCTTTCTGAGCCTCTCCAGCAGGCCTTGAGGGCCAACACCGACGATGCCATAAACAAGTTTGAGGAACACGACTATCAGCCCTATCTTTATAAGTACTTCGCCATGGTGTCCAAGCCGTGTTCCGTGCTTACGTATTTCTCGCCCCGGCAGGTGTATTTCTGCAACCACCAATCCTGCCTCGAGGCCATTGACATGCTGCAGGAGGAGGCCAACGGATACCTTACCGACCTAGCCTTGTCCGGCGAATGCCCATTCTCCATCAACCTCTACATCCCGCTTGAGGAAGCCATCGATGGCAAGAAGGCGATCTATGGCAGCCCGTTTGCGACCAGGCAGGGCGCCTACGTCTTTCAAGCCCATAAGATAGCCATTACCGGGAAGAGCCTTTCGGCGATCGTCCCGTCGATACAGTCCTACCTCTCTACCGGGGAGAAGGTGGTGCTTTGCCTGTCGGAGCCTCATCAGGAGAAGACGGTCAAAGGACTGCTAGACGACGCCAAGATACCATATGAGGATGTCGAGGGGTTCAATCTCCCGATCGGCTCAATCGGGTTCTCTAAATCCGGGTTGAGCGAGGGCTTCGAGGTGCCCAGCCTCGGGCTGGCCTTCCTAAGCGGCAACGAGCTTTTCGGGAGGCGGATAGTCAACTCGCGCTTCACCGCGAGGTTCAAGGACGCCACCATCCTCAAGTCCTTCGAGGACCTCAAGCCCGGGGACTATGTCGTCCATGAATACAACGGCATCGGGCAATACCTCGGGGTGGAGACCATCGAGGTCGACGGGAAGCATCGCGACTTCCTCCACATAGCCTATGCCAACAACGAGTACCTCTACGTCCCGCTGGAGCAGTTCCGGCTGGTCAGGAAATACGCGGGCCGGGAAGGGGCCACCCCAAAGCTTTCCAGCCTCTCCTCCGGGGAATGGGAGAAGCGCAAGAAGCGGATAAAGGAGAGGATCAACGAACTGGCCGATCGCCTCATCGCCCTTTACGGCGCCCGGGCCCGGGAGAGGGGGTATGCCTTTGCCAAGGACGACGACCTGCAGGCCCAGTTTGAGAACGAGTTCCCGCATCAATTGACCCGCGATCAGCAGAAGGCGGTCGACGACATAAAGCGTGACATGGAATCCCCGACGATCATGGACCGTTTGGTGTGCGCCGACGTCGGTTTCGGGAAGACCGAAGTCGCCTTCCGGGCGGCCTTCAAGGCCATAGATAACGGAAAGCAGGTCGCCTTGCTTTGCCCGACGACATTGCTCGCCAGGCAGCATTTCGACGTCGCCAATGAGAGGTTCTCTTCCTTCGGAATAAGGATCGCCCTGTTTTCGAGGCTCGTTCCCGAATCGGTCCAGAAGGAGCAGCTGGAGAAGGTCGCGAAAGGCGAAATAGATTTGGTCATCGGCACCCACCGATTGCTATCTAAGGATTTCGTATTCAAGGATCTCGGGCTTCTTATCATCGACGAGGAGCAGCGGTTCGGCGTCGAGCAGAAGGAGCGCATCAAGGAGATGAAGCATTCCGTCGACGTGCTCTCGCTTTCCGCCACCCCGATACCCAGGACGCTTCAGATGTCGCTGGTCGGAATCCGCCCGATGTCGGAGATCAACACCGCCCCATCTTCTAGAATGCCGATCCAGACCTACGTGACCCCCTATTCGACCTCGGTGGTCGACGAACTGATAAGCCGCGAGCTGGCCCGCGGCGGGCAGGTTTTCTACGTCCACAACAAGGTGCAGACCATATATTCGGTCGCCCATCGGCTCCAGGCGCGCAACTCGGGCGCCTTTGTTGGCGTTGTCCACGGCCAAATGGACAAAGACGAGATCGAGGACACGATGTCGAAGTTCTACGACGGGCAGCTCAACGTGTTGGTGTGCACCTCGATCGTGGAGAACGGAATCGACGTGCCTAACGCCAACATGATAATAGTCGAGGACGCCGATACCTTCGGGCTGTCTCAGCTATACCAGATAAAGGGAAGGGTCGGGCGCGGCCAGCGCATCGCCTATGCCTATTTGATGTACCGCCCCAAGAAGAAGATGAACGAGGATGCGGTCAAGCGGCTGCAGGCGATAGGGGAGTTCACCGAGCTTGGGTCTGGATATAAGATCGCCCAGCGCGACTTGATGATCCGCGGGGCGGGGGATATCCTCGGGCCCGAGCAGGCGGGGTTCATCGATTCCGTCGGGCTCGACCTATATCTGAAGATGCTTAACGAAGCCGTCACCAGCAAGAAGGAGGGCAGGGAGATTCCGCCTCCAAAGCCCAAGGCGATGCTCGACGTCGACGCCTACATCCCGAAGGACTATGCCTCGGAATCGGACAAGGTGGAGCTTTACCAACAGCTTGAGTCGATCAAGGACGAGGCGTCGCTCAACTCCTTTGAGAAGCGGCTCCGCGACATATACGGCCGGCTTCCGAAGGAGGTCAAATCCCTCATCGAGAAGACCAGGATCGACATTATGTCCTCATCGCCTGAGTTCGAATCCCTTAAAGAGGATTCCGGCGCGGTCATGATCACCTTATCCGAGCCGTTCTGCCAGATTGGCGGCATCGGCAACGAGCTGTTCAATGTCCTGGTGGCTTATATGGACGTCGTCTCGGCCTCCTACGTCAAAAAGCGGCTCATGCTGCGGGTGGTTGAGAAAGGCGATTGGATGCCCAAGCTCAACAAGATAATCAAAGGGATCCACAAGCTCTATCTTAAGCACCTTGGGGCAAAATAACGTTTTTCCGGCCAATATGGATAACATATGCCGTTCTACGCAAAAGGTAATGTGGTAACATTATGTCGATGCGAATCGACAAATTCCTCAAGGTCAGCCGCCTGATCAAGAGGCGGGAATTGGCAAAGGACCTCTGCGATGCCGGGGACGTTATGGTCAACGGCCGCCAAGCCAAGCCATCGACCGAAGTCAACGAGGGGGACAAGCTGTCGGTCAGCATCGGAAGGCACCGCATCGAGGGCACCGTCCTATCGGTCAGGGCGTTTGCCAACAAAGAGCAAGCGACCGGCATGTTCCGGATAGAAGATGACAAAGTCATCGGCAAGGAGTGAGATATGCTAGATTACAAATTCGACCCCAAAGCGACCTATCTCGTCGCCGGAACCTATGGGCCCGACTCCATGGCTTTGATAGACATGCTCCGCCACGAGAAGGGGAAATTCGTCGTCTGCTCGATCAACTACCACAAATTCGCCGAATCTGGCGAGGACTTCAAGTCGCTTAAGGAATACTGCGAGTCGGTGGGTCTGGAATTCGTCGGGCTTGACACCGACGTCCTCCCCGTGGATGGGAAATACAAAGAAGGCGATGATTTCAAGGAATGGGCCCGCAAGGTCAGGTACGATTTCTTCAAGAAGACCTACGCCGAGAAGAAGGCCTCGGCCCTCTTCCTCGCCCACCAGCAGGACGACCTCATCGAGACCTACTTGCTGCAGAAGCAGCGCAAGGGGCAGATCGCCCACTATGGCCTGTCGCCGGTATCGACCGTCGAGGACATGCTGGTCGTGCGCCCGCTTCTTAATTACTCCAGGCAGGACCTCCTCGAATACAACGCCGAGAACCGCGTCCCATACTCCAAGCAGGATTCCTCCTTCCAGGACAACTACATCCGCAACCCGATCCGCCGCGACGTCATCTCCAAGATGAACGAGGTCGACCGCGAGAACGTTCTGGAGGAGATGAGGGCCGCCAACGACGAGACCATCGGGCTGACCAAGTCCATCAACACCAAGATCGACGAGGGAGAGGAGCTTGATATACGCGGGCTCATCGCCCTTCCTCGCGACGAATTCGCCGCAACTCTGGTTCGCTTTGTCGCAAAAAGCGATTCTTCGGTGCAGCTGACCCCCGATGACATCTCCGGGATCAGGAAGATGTTCCTGGCCCCTCAGCCCAACCTGACATACAAGCTTTCCAGCGATACCTTCGTGATCAAGGAATACGACGTCATCACCATCGGCCACGACCCCAATGAGCTCCCCTATTTCGTGAAGCTCGAGAAGCCCGGAACGCTAGACACCGACGCCTTCTACCTCGATTTCTCGATGGGCGCCGAGGACCGCAACATCCACGAGGACGATTATCCGTTGACGATCCGTTCGGTCCTGCCGGCCGATAACTACGTCGTCCACGGCTACCTCGAGCCGATCCGCCGCCTATATTCGATATGGAAGATGCCGGTCAAGCTCCGCGCCATCTGGCCGGTGTTCGTAAATAAGGATGGGAAGATAATCTACGTACCGACCTACCGGGCCGACTTCCGTGAGTACCACACATCAGTGCTGCGCATCAAATTTGCCGAATAAACCACACCTCAAGGGCGTTGCCTTTGACAAAGCCCTCTATTATTGTATCGTTGCATCGTCGGTTGACCGACAACCCATATTAGGAGGAAATAAATGAACGACGGACCCGCTCCAAAAAGAAGAAGTATATTCTCCGTATTCGTGCCCTATATCCTCATGGCATTGACCGTGGGGCTATTCATTTGGCTTATCGTCTCGCAAACGGTGGGCAAGCCGGTGACCTGGACCCGCGACGAGCTTGACGACTACCTCGGGTACTCGCTTAACGTCGATCAGGACAACCCGGCGGATTCCAAATACACCGCGGATGCCTACGACACCCTCGAATACCGCGTCTACGCCATCGAGGTGAGCCAGGGATACAAAGCCGTATCCGTCACCGGCAGAGCCGCCAACACCAGCAATCGCTCGGTCCTTTTCACCGTCATGATCGAGGAGAACCTGTGGTCCGGCGAAGGCCCGGGCTATTCCATCTACCTAGATGATGGGACGATGATATATCACCCCTATTACGAGGCGATGTTCACCGCGAGGATCGATGAGGCGAAAACCGCCGGCTTCGTCGACCCCAGCATGTGCTTCATCTCGGTCGTCGATGGGTTTGCCGTCTCTTGGTGGGACTCCTGGGGGCCGACCATAATCCTGCTGATCGGAACCGCCATCTTGGCTTTGTTCATCTTCGGCCGGCTGAACCGCTCGGTCTCGGGGATGAACAATTCGGCCTTCAGCTTCAACAAATCCCCAGCCAGGAAGGCCAACAGCAAAGTCCGCTTCTCCGATGTGGCGGGCTGCGACGAGGAGAAGGCCGAGATGGTCGAGCTCGTCGAATACCTGAAAGACCCTCATAAATACTCTAGGTTCGGCGCTAGGCTGCCCAAGGGCGTCCTCCTTATCGGCCCGCCCGGAACCGGCAAGACCCTGCTCGCCAAAGCGGTGGCGGGGGAAGCCGGCGTCCCCTTCTATTCCATTTCCGGCTCGGACTTCGTTGAGATGTACGTCGGCGTCGGCGCCGGCCGCGTCCGCGATCTGTTCCGCCGGGCCAAGGAGACCGCTCCCTGCCTTATATTCATCGATGAAATCGATGCTGTCGGCCGTCAGCGTGGGGCCGGACTTGGCGGAGGAAACGACGAGCGCGAGCAGACCCTCAACCAGCTATTGGTCGAGATGGATGGCTTCGAGGCCAACTCCGGCATCTTGGTCATAGCCGCCACCAACCGCGACGACGTCCTCGACCCGGCGCTTCGCCGTGCCGGGCGCTTCGATCGGACCATCACGGTATCCTTGCCTGACAAAGCCGGTCGCGAGGCCATATTCAAGGTCCACGCGCGCAACAAGACCATCGATTCGCACGTTGATTTCGCCGCGCTGGCCAAGCGGACCGTCGGCTTCTCCGGAGCCGATATCGACAACGTCCTCAACGAAGCCGCCATCCTCGCGGTAAGGGAGAACAAGCCGGCCATCGACATGGCCGATATAGACGAGGCGATCGACCGCCGCATCTCCGGCCCGGCCAAATCCTCACGCGCCATGTCCGTCAAGGAGCGGAAGGAAGTCGCCTACCACGAGGCCGGCCACTCGGTCATTGGCATCTACCTGCCATATTCGGATAAGGTCCAGAAGATCACGATCATCCCGCGTGGCAACACCGGCGGGCACGTATTGATGACCCCTGAGGACGACCGGTTCCTGCTGACCAAGAACGAGCTCATCGCCCGCATCACGGGGCTGCTCGGCGGCCGCACGTCGGAGGAGATATTCTTCCAAGACGTCACCACCGGCGCGAGCAACGACATCGAGCAAGCCACCAGGCTCGCCAGGATGATGGTCACCGAGTTCGGCATGTCCGAGCTGGGCCCCATCCAGTATGAGCGGGACACCGGATCGGTGTTCCTAGGCCGCGACTACGCCTCGACCCAGCGCAACTTCTCGACCCAGATCGCCTTCGAGATCGACAAGGCGGTCCGCCGCATCATAGAGGATGCCCACGAGAAGGCCCGCCAGGTCCTGCTTGAGCACAAGGACAAGGTGATCCTCATCGCCGAGACCCTCCTCGAGAAGGAGACCATCACGGCCGAGGAGATCGAGTACCTCTGCGCCAACGGGACGCTGCCGCCAGTCGTCCACGATCCCGAGGTAAAGGAAGAACAATCCCAAGGCGTCGAGACCATCTCCGACGAGGAGAAAGGCGAGAAAGCCGCCGAGGGCAAAGAAGCTTCCGAGCCAGCGGCGGAAAAGCCCTCCGAGCCCGACAAAGGCGGGGACAACCAAGCCTAAGCAAAAAGCCGGCAGATTGAAGTGAACCCCATATTGGGCACACTTCAAAAAAGCCAAAAGACAGGAATCGTTAATGGTTCCTGTTTTTTAATCTCGTTGAGTTATAAAACGAAATCCATTCTTCTACGAGCTGAATGTAATGCTCTAAAGACGTGATGTTGTTGTTGTACAAAGTCTCCTTTTTGAGGATCCCGTGCCAACTCTCCATCGGAGAATCATCAATAGGCGTGCCCTTTCGGCTCATTGGGATAGATATGCCTTTGGAAGCACAAATGGCTTTGTATTCATGGGATGCATGCTGGAAGCCCCGGCCGCTATGCAGGATTAGCCCGCGTACGTCTTTCTCTGTTTCCAGGGCTTTGTTCAATGTATCGATCACTATCGGTATGTTGTTGAACCTTGATATCTGATACGCCACGACATGCCGATCGTATAAATCGATGATCGTCGATAGATATGCCCGTTTGTTTCCGAATATTAAGTAAGTGATATCCGTGCGCCAGATTTGATTCAAGCCTTTGGTTTTAAACCGCCTGTTGACTAGATTCGGCTGAACGTTCTCTTCTATTCTCTTTGCTGCTATATTTGGCCTCAATCTTCTAATATATTCGGGCTTTAGATTGTATTTCCTCATGATCCTCGCCACTTTCTTGTGATTAAAAATTACACCATATTTAATCTTGAGGCCTTCCAACACCCTACGGTATCCATATGTGCCTTTGCTTTCGTCGAAGACATCTTTGATAAGCAGATACTCATAGTAATCGGGATCTTCTTTATCGCGGTATTTGTAGTAAGTTCTGCGCGATATCGCCAAAGCCGCACATAGGTTGGATAATCTGTATTCGCTTATATGAATGGTTATAAACGCTACTCTTTCCCTCGTCGTGCTTGTAAGAAGGCCTGGTATTTTTTTAGGATTTCATACCTTTCCTTATAATCTTCTAAGGTTAGGCTCTTTGGCTTCGGCCTACCAAGGCCACCTCTTCCGTCCTTGGCAACATCGATGCTGTTTTTGGCTTTTCGAACCCAATTCTCGATGGTTTTCGTCGGAATATTTGGATATTCCCTCCCGATGCTCCTGTACCCTCGTCCCTCACGGGCTTTGGAAGCGATTTCCAGCTTTATCTCGTCAGGGTATTTCTTAAATTTCTGCCCTTTGCCGGCCATACAAAAACCTCCTAACGATATTTTACGCTAGGAGGCTTTTTCTGCCCTGTGAACTAAATTGGGTTCAGTTCAAAATACCCGGCTTTTCTTTTTGCCTTCAATATCGATTTCGCGCAATTCCCCTGCGGATGTGGCCTATCCCTGCGCGCCTCTGCCCCCGATTGGACTGAGCCCGGTATTCGGAAGCGGCGCCGCAACAAGGCATTAAAAAGCCGGATTTTGCAATCCGGCGATAATCACTCGAACGAGAACTGCGAGTTGTACAGCGAGGCGTAGAACCCGTTCTGCGCCATCAGCGATTCATGGGTCCCTTGCTCGACGACGTTGCCGTCCCGCATTACGAGTATCAGGTCGGCGTTCTTGATGGTCGAGAGGCGGTGGGCGATGACGAAGCTCGTCCTGCCTTTGGTGAGGTTGTCCATGGCCTCCTGGACCAGCTCCTCGGTCCTGGTGTCGACGTTGGATGTTGCCTCGTCGAGTATAAGCAGCGGCGATTTCCTGACCATCGCCCTCGCGATGGTGAGCAGCTGCTTCTGCCCGGCGGATATCGACCCGGCGTTGTCGAGGTGGCAATCGAATTTGCCAGGCAGCGTCCTTACCAGGTAATAGATATTTGCCTGCTTGGCTATCTCCTTGAGCTCCTCGTCGCTGACGTCTTTGCTGTTGTAGATGATGTTCTCGCGCATCGTGCCGTCGAACACCCAGGTGTCCTGCAGCACCATGCCGAAGATGTCGTGTATCTCCTCACGGCTCATCTGCTTGGTCGACACGCCATCGATGAGGATGTCGCCCGAGTCGACCTCGTAGAACCTCATCAGGAGGTTGACCATCGTGGTCTTGCCGGCGCCGGTGGGGCCGACGATTGCGACCTTGGACCCCGGCTTTATCTTCGCCGAGAAGTCGTGGACTATCTCCCTGGACGGGTCGTATGAGAAGTGGACGTGGCGGAACTCGACCTCGCCCCTTATCTGCGGCTTGCCGTCGATCACCGGGAAGACGCGCTTCTTGCCGGTTTCGTCGCTTAGCTCCTTCTCCTCGAGGAAGTCGAAGACCCGCTTGGAGGCCGCGGTGGTGGTCTGCAAGGTGTTCATGGCCTGGGCTATTTGGGTCATTGGCTGCTGGAACAGCCTTACATAGACCAAGAAAGCGGTGATGGTGCCGAAGCTAATTCCATATCCGCCCTCGATCATCAGAACCCCGCCGACGACCATGACCGCGATGTAGGCGAAGTAGGATATGAACTGCATCAGAGGCTGCATCAGCCCACCGAAGAACTGGGCGCGGAACATGGTTTTCCCAAGCGTTTGGTTCTTCTCCTCGAATTTGGCGTTTTCCCGTTTGTCGGCATCGAACAGCTTGATGACCAACTGGCCGGAGAACTTCTCCTCGACTGCCCCGTTAATCATGCCGATCTGCTCCTGCCTCTTAACGAATTGGGGCATGGCGAGCTTCATAATCATGGTGAGGAACAGCGCCATCAGGGGGAGCGACACCATGGCGGTGAGGGCCATGATCCACGAGGTGCAGAACATGCCGATGAGGCTGCCGATTAGCATGAAGGCCGCCTGCAGCAGCATCGAAATGGTCTGGTCGAGGCTCTGGGCGATGGAGTCGACGTCGTTGGTGACGCGGGAAAGGATGTCTCCCACCTGGCGCGAGTCGAAGTAGGCCAGCGGGATCTTGTTGATCTTCTCTATTATGGATTTGCGGAGCTGGTTGGCGTATTTCTGGGTCACGCCGGTAAGTAGGAAGCTCGACCCGTATGTCAGGATGGCGCTGCCTAGGTAAAGCCCGGCCAAAAGCATCCCGCACCTGCCGACTTCCTGCAGGTCGATCGTTCCATCGCCGGCCCCGGCGGCTATGGCGTTGGTCATCTGCTTCAGCACCTGCGGGGAGTAGATGGAAATTACTACGCTGCAAAGCACCAAAAAGGCAGCCAGACCAATCGCCCAATAGAAGCGCTTCGAGGTGCCGACTATGTTCTTTATCGCGCGGATGGCCTCACCGCGCTTGCCCTTTTGCCTGGGCGAGGCCTGACGCCTGTTCATCATCATAACCCAAGCTCCTCCTTGCTAAGCTGCGACAAGGCGATGTCGCGGTAGGTGGGGCAATCCCTGAGCAGCTGCTCGTGGGTGCCCATGCCGACGGCTTTCCCCTCGTCCAAGACGATTATTAGATCGGCATCCATGATGGTGCCTATGCGCTGGGCCACGATGACCCGGGTCGCTTCCTTTGAGTGCTCGCGGATATTGGTCCTCACGGCTAGGTCGGTCTTGAAGTCGAGGGCGGAGAACGAGTCGTCGAACACGTATATCTCGGGGTCGGTAGCCACCGCCCTGGCTATGCAAAGTCTCTGCCTTTGCCCACCAGAGACGTTGGTCCCGCCTTGGGCGATCGGGGCGTTGAAGCCGCCATCCATCTTGGCGATGAACTCGCTGGCGCAGGCGATGTCGGCCGCCTCCTTCATCTTCTCCTCGCTTAGGCTGTCTTCGCCGAAAGCGATGTTCGAGGCGATGGTGCCGGAGAAGAGCAGCCCCCTCTGCGGTACGAAGCCTATCCTGGACCGCAATTCCTTCTGGGACATATGCTTGACGTCGGCCCCGTCCACCTTGACCGTGCCACCGGTGGCATCGAACAGCCTCGCGATCAGGTTGACCAAAGTCGATTTGCCAGAGCCGGTCGCCCCGATGATGGCGATGACCTGGCCCTTCTCGGCTTTGAAGGATATGTCGTGCAGCACGTCGTCCTCCCCGTCGGCATAGCGGAAGCTGACGTGGTCGAACTCGATGGTGCCGAGCTTGTCCGGGACCATCGGGTTGGCCGGGTCCACTATCGACGGCTTGGTGCCGATGACTTCGTTGATTCTCTTGGCGGATACCGAGGCCCTCGGCCAGAGGACGAACATCATGAGCAGCATCATGAACGACATGATTATCTGCGTCGCCAGCATGGTGAAGCTGGTGACGGTGGCGTAGTCGATCTCCCCGGCGTTTATCAGGCTTGCGCCGACCCAATATATGGCCAGCGTGACCCCATCCATGATGATTATCATTATCGGCGAGAGCAGGCCGATCATCCTGCCGGTGAATAGGTTAAGCTTGGTCAGGTCGTCGTTGGCCTTCCCGAATTTCTTCTCCTGATACCCCTCGGCGTTGTAGGCATGGACGACCCTGATGCCGTTTATGTTCTCCCGGGTTATTCCATTGAGCCGGTCGACGAAGCGCTGGGAAACCTTGAACTTGGGCAGCACCGCGACCATGAGTATGGATAGCGCGACCACCAGCAGCACGATGGCCAAGGCCACGGCGATGGTCAATTGCCAGCTGGCCGACTCGATCTTGCAAATCGCCCAGATGGCGGTAATCGGGGCCGCGAAGACCATTCTCATCATCAGCAGCATCGTCATCTGGACCTGCTCGATGTCATTGGTGCTCCTAGTCACGAGCGAGGCCGTCGAGAATTTGTTGATCTCGAACAGACCAAACTCAGATACCTTGTTGTTGAGGTCGCTCCTGGTCGAGGTGGCGAAATGGGCTGCGACCACCGAGGCGAGGATCGATACGCCGGTTTGGATGATCGCGCAGGACGCGGTCACCAAAAGCATCATCCCGCCGTTGTACCAGATGTCCCCGACCTTGCTCTCTGCAATGGCGGCGATCCTGGATAGCGCATCGGAGTCCATGGCTCCCGACGACTGGAGCATCTGCACCAATTTATCCCAATCGCCCCCGATGGCGGGGCTGTTGAATATGGCCATGAATTGCTCGCCAAGCTGCGAGGGATCCATCTTGTAAGAGAGATAGGTTATTGAGCCTATTAGGTCGGCCATGTAGTCGACCATCATCATGGTGCACCATACCTGCAGTATGGTCAGCCCGATTATCGCTATCACGAACCCCCAATCCATTGGGCGGAAACGCTTGAACATCTTCAGCATTTAGAACACTCCTGAACGGTATGGTAATTCATAGCGTGAAACAAATTTCTTTGCAAGGCTTTTTCGCCCGCGCGTTATACGCAGGCAAAACCAGATAAGCCTTTCGCTCTAGAGTTTTGAGCGGAATGCAAGCATAATTTCGCCGATGAAGATAGGCAATGTTGAGATAGAGGGGCACGTAGTGCTTGGCCCGATGGCCGGGATAACCTGCCTGCCGTACCGCGAATTCATGAAGGGGTTCGGGGTCGGGCTTTCGGTTTCGGAGATGATAAGCGACTGCGGGCTCAGCTATGGCAACAAGAAGACCATGTATTACGCCGATACCTCGGAAACTGACAGGCCCGTCGCCCTTCAGCTTTTCGGATTCGACGAGAAGAACACCATCCCGGCCATCGGGATATTGGAGAGGGAAGCGCGATACGACATCCTCGACCTGAACTTCGGCTGCCCAGTGACCAAGGTCGTCAAAACCGGGGCCGGATCGGCTTGGATGAGGCGGCCGCAGGAGCTAGAGGAATACGTGAAGGCGGTAGTCGGGGCCTCGCATAAGCCGGTCACGGCCAAGATTCGGCTGGGGTTCACCGAGGACGAGATAAACGCCGAGGACGTCGCCTTCAGGCTGCAGCGGGCCGGCGTCTCGGCGATAACCGTTCATTGCCGCACCAGGAGCCAAGGCTATTCGGGGAAAGCCCGCTATGAGGTGATCGAGGGGCTCGGCGAGAGGCTTTCGGTTCCATTGATCGTCTCCGGGGACATTTTTTCCGCCCAGGACGCCAAGCGCGCCCTAGACATAACCAAAGGGCAGATGGTGATGGTCGCCAGGGGCGGGGTCGGCCATCCTTTCCTGATCACCCAGATCAACCACTACCTCGATACCGGCGAGTTGCTCGACCCGCCTTCTCCCTCGCAGCAGATCGCCTATGCCAAGAAGTACGCCGAGATGATGTTTGGGTACAAAGGCGAGAGGGTCGGCCTCAACGAGCTGCGCGGAATATTGCCGCATTTCCTCTCCGGATTCCCCGGATATAAGGCGATTCGCAACCAATTGGCCTGCAAAACCTCAACCAAAGATGAGCTTTTCGCTTTGCTCGACGGATTGGACAAAAGGCTCGGCTATGAAAAATAGGCAAAGTCATGGCTTTCCTCCATTCTTCTTCCCCGACTCAAGCGTTTTGATACTCGGCTCTTTCCCATCGGTCAAATCGCGGGAGGAGGGATTCTATTACGCAAACCCGCTAAACCGGTTCTACAAGGTTTTATCCGGCGTGTATGGTGAGGAAGAGCCGAAAACCCTTCCGCAGAAGAAGGACTTCCTGCGCAGGCATCATATAGCTTTGTCGGACGCCATCGACGTTTGCGAGATAGAGAATTCCTCAGACAGCACGATTTCCGAGGTGACGCCGATGGATTTCGCCCCGATATTCAAGGCGGCCAAAATCGAAAAGGTCATCTGCAACGGCAAGGCTGCGGCAACCTATTTCTTCAAGTTCAACCAAAAGCTTCCGGGCATCTCATATTTCTGCCTCCCGTCCACCAGCTCGGCGAACGCGGCCTGCAGCCTAAGCAAGCTTGTGGCTGCCTACTCCTCCGCTTTGATTTAAATGAAAAGGCTTTCACCATTTTCTGCTTGAAATGGTTTTCGCTTTATATTAAATAGTTCGGTGGCGAACTATTATGGACGGCGAATATTCATTGCGGAAATTGGTAACGATGCTCGGGCGGAGCCTGGGGCGGAGGTTCAAGGAGTCGTATGCCCCGAGGCTGTCGGTTAACCTGAGTCAGCTCGAGGCGATGTGCTTCGATTTCATCAGCAACCGCAATTGCCGGTCCGCCTCAGACCTTGTCTCGGAGTTCAATATCAACAAATCGACCGTCTCCGAATCGCTGATGTCGCTTGAGGACAAAGGCCTCATCAAGACATCGGTCTGTTCCGAGGATAGGCGGAAACGGGATATCGTTGTGACCGAGAAAGGCTGGGCATTTCACGACGAGTTCGAGGAAGTCAACAAGGTGTATGAAGCCCACATCGCCCAAATCCTGGGCGGCGAGCAAAACAAGGAATCGCTTTATTCGGCGCTTAAGAAGCTTTCCGACGCGCTGGATCAAGGGATATAGGAAGAAGGAGGAAAGCGAATGGAAAAGAAAAGCGCTCCGACCAAAGAGGAGCAGATGCTGATCGCTTCCGTCGAGAAGAAGAACGAGGAAGAGATCAAACGCCTTAAGAACGTGCACATCGTCAAGACGTTGGCCCGTTACATGAAGGGCTATTGGAAATACGTCTATTTGGCGTGGCTTTGCGTCGCCATCGAGGTGGTGGGGGAGGTCATGATCCCCTTCGTTGCCCAATATGCGGTCAACATCATCGACCCGGCATCCGGGATGATGTCGCAGTCCGACGTCCCCAACCTGATCATGTATTGCAGCATCATGGCCGCGTTGGCCATCGCCAGCTGCGTCGGCGGCGTTTTCGCCGGCTTCTTTGCCGCCATCGCCTCATCGGGGTTTGGCAAGAAGCTCCGCCAGGCGATGTATTACAACATCCAGACATTCTCCTTCTCCAACATCGACCGCTTCTCTACCGCCTCGCTGGTCACCAGGCTAACCACCGACTGCACCAACGTGACCAACTCGATCCAAGCCGTCGTCAGGACTGTCGTCAGGGCCCCGTTCATGATGATATTCGCGGTCGTCATGGCCGCCATAACCTCCTGGCAGCTGTCGCTTATGTTCTTGGTCGCCATCCCGGTCCTTGGGTTCGCCCTGATCTTCATCGCCGCCAAGGTTCACCCCACCTTCGTCAAGGTGTTCAACGCCTACGATGACCTCAACGCCTCGGTTCAGGAGAACCTGTCCGGCATCAGGGTCGTAAAGAGCTTCGGCCGCGAGCAGTTCGAGAACGAGAAGTTCGGCCGCGTTTCCTATTTCATCTACCGCACCTTCCTCCACGCCGAGAGGATATTGGCCGTCAACTCTCCGCTCATGCAGCTGACTGTCTACGCCTGCATGCTCATAATCAGCTTCTTCGGCGCGAAGATGATCATCGCCAACGGCAACGTTCCCGATGCCTTCAACACCGGCTCGCTCACCTCGCTATTCACCTATGTCATGCAGATCTTGATGAGCCTCAACATGGTTTCCATGGTTTTCGTCCTCATCATCATCGCCCGCAACTCGGCCGAACGTATCGCCGAGGTCGTCATAGAGAAGCCTGACATCGTGTCTAAGCCCGATGCCATCAAATAGGTCAAGGACGGCTCGGTCGATTTCAACCACGTCCACTTCCGCTATTCGGCTTCCGGATCCAAGGACGTTCTAAACGACATCGACCTCCATATCCCCTCCGGCGCGACCGTCGGCATCATCGGGGCCACCGGCTCCTCGAAGTCGACTTTGGTCTCAATGATCGCCAGGCTTTACGACGTTACCGAGGGATCGGTTAAGGTCGGCGGGATCGACGTCCGCGACTACGACCTTCCCACCCTCCGCGACGCGGTAGCCGTGGTGCTGCAGAAGAACACGTTGTTCACCGGCACCATCGCGAGCAACCTGCGGTGGGGCAAGGAGGACGCGACGCTGGAGGAGATGAAGCACGCCTGCCACCTCGCCTGCGCCGATGAGTTCATCGAGAAGTTCCCGCTCAAATACGATTCGCCGATCGACGAAGGCGGAACCAACGTCTCCGGCGGCCAGAAGCAGCGCCTTTGCATCGCCAGGGCCTTGCTCAAGAGCCCAAAGATCCTGATTTTGGACGACTCGACCTCGGCGGTCGACACCCACACCGACTCCGTCATCCGCGAGGCTTTCCGCACCGAGATTCCCGACGTCACCAAATTCATCATCGCCCAGCGCGTCCTCTCGATTAAGGACTGCGACATCATCCTGGTGATGGATGACGGAAAGATAATCGCCAAAGGGACCAACGACGAATTGATGCAGAGCTCGCCTGTCTATAAGGAAATTTACGAAACCCAGCTTGGTGGAGGTGACTTCGATGAGCAATAAGAAAAGCCAGCCGCAGCGTGCGCAGCTTGGACTTAGGCACGCCTTCTCGATATTCTCGAGGCTGTTCAAGAGGATATTCTCCTACTCCCCTGGATTGTTCTTCCTCGCGATAATCACGATATTGCTCTCGTCCGCCGCGGGGGTCATCGGCAGCTTGTTCACCGGCACGATCCTCGTTGACCAGTTCATTGAGCCGATGCTTCGCGATGAGCCGACCGCGATGTTCGGCATACCGATGAACATCGGGACCGCCATCCTTCTGATGGCCGCGGTCTATGCCATTGGCATCATCTGCTGCTATGTCTATCAGATGTCGGTATGCCAGATTGGCCAAGGGACCCAGAAGAAGATCCGCGACGAGCTGTTCTCCCACATGGAGTCGCTGCCGCTTTCATATTTCGACACCAGGACCCACGGCGACATCATGTCGATATACACCAACGACATCGACACCCTCCGCGAGATGATCTCCCGCGTGCTGCCGATGGTCCTTCAGTCGCTGGTGACTATGCTTTGCGCCTTGGTGGCCATGTTCGTGACCAGCTGGATGCTGACCTTGGTCGTGCTCGCGTTCTTCGTCTTGATCGTCGCGACCGTGTTCTTCTTCTCCGGCAGGTCGGCCTCTTTCTTCATCAACCAGCAGCGTTGGCTCGGCAAGACCGACGGTTACATCGAGGAGATGATATCCGGCCAGAAGGTCATCAAGGTATTCACCCACGAGAGGCAGTCCGAGCAGGGCTTCGATAAGCTAAACGACGAGCTGTGCGTTTATCAGACCAAAGCCCAGCAGTTCTCCAACATCCTCGGTCCGATAAACAACAACCTGGGAAACCTTCAATACGTCGTATTGGCCTTGGTCGGCGGCATCCTGATAGCCTACGGAATCGGAAACATAACCGCCGGCGACATCATCTCTTTCCTTCAGCTGGGCAAATCGTTCATCATGCCGGTCGGCATGCTGTCGATGCAGCTTAACCTCTTCATCATGGCCATGGCCGGCGCCGAGCGCATCTTTGAGCTCATCGATTCCCCGTCGGAAGTCGACAACGGCTACGTCCAGCTGGTCTATGCCTCCGAAGGCCCCAGCGGCGAGCCCGTCAAGAGCGAAACCAGAACCGGCAAGTGGGCCTGGGAGCACCCGCATACCGATGGCTCCCCGACCACCTACACTTGGCTGCGCGGGAAGATCAACATGTACGACGTCGATTTCTCCTACGTCCCGGGCAAGACCATACTCCATGGCATAACCCTTTACGCCGAACCCGGCCAGAAGGTCGCCTTCGTCGGCCCAACCGGCGCCGGCAAGACCACCATCACCAACCTGCTAAACCGCTTCTACGACATCGAAGACGGGAAGATCAGGTTTGACGACATCAACATCAACAAGATCAAGAAGAAGGATCTCCGCCGCGCCCTCGGCATGGTTCTCCAGGATACGGCCCTTTTCACCGGAACCGTCAAGGAAAACATCCGCTACGGCAACCCGGAAGCCACCGACGAAGAGGTCGTCCAAGCCGCCAAGCTCGCCAACGCCGACAACTTCATCAGGATGCTCCCCAATGGATACGACACCGTTCTTCACGGAGCCGGAGCCGGATTGAGCCAGGGGCAGAGGCAGCTGCTTTCCATCGCCCGCGCCGCCTGCGCCAACCCGCCGGTCCTCATCCTCGACGAGGCGACCTCATCCATTGACTCCCGCACCGAGAAGCTGGTCCAGCAAGGCATGGACGCCATCATGAAGGGCAGGACGGTATTCGTCATCGCCCATCGTCTGTCAACCATCCAGAATTCGGACGTCATCATGGTCCTTCAGGATGGGTGCATCATCGAGCGCGGCAACCACGATCAGCTGCTGCAGCAGAAGGGCAAGTACTACCAGCTATACACTGGTGGCAAAGCCAGCCCTGAGCCCGCGAAATAAAGCAATGCCCGAGTTAGTCTCGGGTTTTGTTTTGCCTCGTCGAAGTCTATACTTGCATACATGGAAGACAGGAAAATAGATTCTCTTAAGCGCCTTGAGATCGAAAGGCAGAACAACGGCATCGAGCTGATTGCCTCGGAAAACTATCCATCGGTCGAGGTGCGCGATGCATGCGGCAGCATCTTCATCGCCAAATACGCTGAGGGTTATCCCGGAAAGAGATATTACGGCGGGTGCCGCTACATAGACGAGGTAGAGGAGCTTGCCCGCAGCCGGGCGAGGAAGCTCTTCGGCTGCTGCTACGCCAACGTGCAGCCCCATTCCGGGTCGAACGCCAACTTCGAGGCCTATCGCAGCTTGCTTAACCTCGGTGACAAGGTCCTTTCGCTTCAGCTTAACGACGGCGGCCACCTCACCCATGGCGCCAACGCATCGTTCTCATCGAAGCTCTACGATTTCCATTTCTACGACCTCGGGGAGGATGGAAGGCTCGACTACTCGATTATCGAGAAGCGGCTGGACGAGGTGAACCCGAACCTATTCCTCGCTGGATATTCCGCCTACCCGTTCGAGATAGACTTCAAGCTGATGCGCGACATCATCGACCGCCACAACCTCCATAGCGACGTCAAGACCGCCTTCATGGTCGATATGGCCCACATTGCCGGAATAGTGGCCGCCAAAGCCACGCAGAACCCGGTTCTTTATGCCGATATCGTGACCTCGACCACCCATAAGACGTTGCGAGGCCCGCGCGGCGGATTGATCCTCTCCAACCGCGAGGACATCGCCAAGAAGATCGACTCGGCCGTCTTCCCCTATGCCCAGGGAGGGCCGTTAGAGAACATCATCGCCGGCAAGGCCATCGCCTTCCGCGAGGCCGCCTCGCCCAAATTCGCCAGGTACATCCACCGTGTTTTGGAGAACACCAAGGCGTGCTCCGACGAACTATCGAGGCTTGGGGCCAAGACCTCGGGAACCGAGAACCATCTGTTCCTGCTTTACGTCCTTGATAGCTTCGGCATCGACGGGAAGAGCGCTCAGCTCGCCTTGGAGTCGATCGGCATAACCACGAACAAGAACGCCATCCACGGCGACAAGCTTCCGCCTTCCCTCGCCAGCGGCCTCCGCATCGGCTTCGCCGCGGCCACCTCCAGGGGCTGTACCAAAGCCCAGGCCAAGGAGATAGCCAACATCATCTTCGATTGCCTGGAAGAAAACGACACCAAGGCCCACCTCAAGAAGCGCGTCCAGCGGATAGTCAAAGGCTGGAAAGACGTCAACAATCTGCATTATTGAAATGCGTTTCCTTTAAAGGAAATAAATGGTAAATTTACTACCGCGATTGCAAAGGAATCGATTATGGAAGAGAAACTGAACGACCAAGAGCAAGTCCGATTCGACAAGCTCCAGAAATACCGCGACCTCGGGGTCGATCCGTTCGGCAAGAAGTACGAATGGAAGGACCAGATCCGCGACATTAGGGCCAAATACGGCGAATTGACCGCCGAGCAGCTTGAAGCCGACAAGGTTGAGGTCAACGTCGCCGGCCGCCTGATGGCCATCCGCCGCATGGGCAAGGCCAGCTTCGTCAACATCAAGGACGAGTACGGGCAGATGCAGGCCTGGATCGGCATCAACGTCATCGGCGAGCACGACTATACCGTCTTCAAGCTGGCCGACCTCGGCGACATCGTCGGACTGGCCGGCACCCTAATGAAGTCGCGCACCGGCGAGCTCACCATCAGGGTCGAGAAATACACCCACATCTGCAAGTGCCTCAAGCCGCTTCCGGAGAAGTTCCACGGCCTGACCGACACCGAGGATAGGTATCGCCACCGCTACGTCGACATGATAGTCAACGACGAGTCGCGACGCATCGCCCTGCTCCGTCCGGCCATCATCAAGCAAATCAGGAATTACTGCGATTCGCTCGGCTTCGTCGAAGTCGAGACCCCGGTGCTATCCCCGATACTCGGTGGGGCCAGCGCCCGTCCGTTCACCACCCACCACAACGCCTTGGACAAGGATTTCTATCTGCGCATCGCCACCGAGCTCAACCTCAAGAAGGCGATGATCGGCGGGATCGATCGCGTCTATGAGATCGGCCGCATATTCCGCAATGAGGGCATCGACACCCGTCACAACCCGGAGTTCACCACCATCGAGCTTTACCAGGCCTATGGCGACCTGCAGGACATGCGCCACTGGGTCGAGGGGCTGTTCAAATCCATCGCCGAGAAGGTGATGGGCGGCGACATCGTCCACTGGGGCGACAACGCCATCGATTTCTCCAAGCCCTTCAAATGGATCTCCATGTGCGAGGCCATCAAGGAGAAGACCGGCATCGACTTCGAGCAGCCGATGAGCTTCGAGGATGCTGTCAAGCTCGCCAAGGAGCACCACGTCGAGCTGCAGAAGAGCTGGAACTCGGTCGGATACATAATCAACGCCTTCTTCGACGAGTTCGTCGAGAAGACCTTGGTCCAGCCGACCTTCATCCACACCTACCCGATTGAGGTGTCGCCGCTGACCAAGAAGAGCGAGGACCCGCGCTTCGTCGAGCGGTTCGAGTTCTTCATCGGCGGGACCGAATTCGGCAACGCCTATTCCGAGCTCAACGACCCATTCGACCAGCAGCAGCGCTTCGAGGCGCAGCTGGCCGCTAGGGCAAGGGGCGATGAGGAAGCCGCCGACATCGACTTCACCTTCATCGACGCGCTGCGCTATGGCATGCCGCCGGCTGGAGGCATCGGGGTCGGCATCGACCGCCTCTGCATGCTCTTCGCCAACACCTTCAACATCCGGGAAGTGCTGCTATTCCCGACCATGAAGGACGAGAAGTGACTTTGGCCCGCCGATTGGCGGGCTTTTGTTACCTTGAAGGAAAACCATCCTACTTGATAGGTGAGGAGGAAGCGGAACGCGCGATAACCTTTGATTTATCCCCCTAACCCCCTTATAATCTTTTAGCCCTATGAAGGTAAGGGCACACGCTTCTATGGTCGCATGGAGCCATCCAAGGCGACCCGAAGTCCGAAATTAGGAGGTGTAAGAACAATGGGAAATTACGAGATCATGTACATCCTCAACGCCGCGCTAGACGATGCCGCCCGCGCTGCCGAGATGGACAAGGTCCACGGCATCCTGACTTCCCACAAGGGAACCATCAGGAACGTCAATGCCTGGGGCCTACGCGATTTTGCCTACCCGATCAAGAAACAGACCAAAGGCTATTACGTCGTGCTGAAAGTCACTGCCGACCGCGATTGCCTCAAGGAGTTCGATCGTCTTTGCAAGCTCGATAACCAAGTTATCCGTTTCCTCATCACTGTCGACAAAGACTAAGTCATAGGAGGATTGAAAATGGCTAATTGCGTCGTACTTACCGGCCGCCTAGTTCGCGACCCGGAAAGGCGCGTGACCTCTAATCAGACCAGCGTTGCTTCCTTCAGCATCGCCGTCGATGATCAGAGCCAAGGCGCCAATAGGGAGAGGAACACCCTGTTCCTGGACGTGTCTGCCTTCGGGAAGACCGCCGACAACATCATAAAGTTCAAGCACAAGGGCGACATGGTCGCCGTGGTTGGGCGCTTGGTGGAGGACAAATACACCCGCCGCTCCGACAACGTCGAGATCAGGAAGATCAAGGTCTTGGCCGACCGCGTCGAGTTCATCAGCTCGGGCAAGAGGGATGCTTCCGATTCCGGATACACCAGCGACGCTCCCGCGCCAGATTCAATATCCGACCAAACCGCCGATAAGGCGGAAGGGTCGAACCTCGACGGAATGGATATCGCCGAGGACGACCTCCCATTCTAAGAAAGGAAGATTGAACAATGGCATACAAGAAGATCCGTTCGCGCCGGAAGGTCTGCTACTTCAAGAAGAACCATATCAAATACGTCGACTACAAAGACGTTGAGACCCTCTCGAAGTTCGTCTCTCCGGATGGCAAGATCACCCCGCGCTCGATCACTGGCACCAGCGCCAAGTATCAGCGCCAGCTTGCCACCGCCGTCAAGAACGCCCGCTTCATGGGACTATTGACCCAGGTCAAGTAACCAAGCGAACCTTATGTAGTTTCCTGGGCTCGATTGCCCCGGAAATCACAGCAAGAACCGTTCTCCATGGGCCTCCTCGCCGAGGCCCTTTTCTTATGCATTGGCGAATTGCCTAGCCTGCCAGAAACGCTTCCCAGGCAAGCCCGGATCGCTTCGTGGCATACCCGGATAATCAAGACGGCGCCTGCGTTTTCCCGTCGCCCGGTTGCCTGGGCGTGGGCAAGGGATATTTTGGAAAAGTCGTTCGCGGATTGGGAGAAACGGAGGCATTTTACTTTATGTTCGGGGTATTCCATGACTTATTGCAGTTTCCGGTTGGGAAGTTGACTTAAGTTTTGGAATTCTCATCTTTTATGTTTTATATTGATATCAATGTGAGTAACGTGAAGTATAAAGACTTTTGGTGGGAGAGTCATACTGACACTAACGCATCGCTTTATTACTCATATGGAGTTAGATAATTGTGGCGGTATCTTTTTTCCAAGCAAATCGAGTGTTTTGGTTCGAATCTATATCTAAGTCATTTGGCAATCGGCGTCTCTTTTCGAATCTCAGTCTGAAGGCCACCTCGGGTCTGATACTCGTAAAAGGCCGGTCGGGATGCGGGAAGACCACTCTATTCAGGATATTGACCGGAATCGAGAGGCCGGATTCGGGCGAAGTATCGATGGGGCCATTCGCTTATTGCGGGCAGGACAACACCCTTCTTCCGAAGTATTCGTTGAGGAAGAACATGAAATCATTGTTGGGCCTCAAATTCGACGAGAAGGCAAGCGAACTCTGCCGCCTATTGTCTTTTGAGAGATATGTGGACGCCCCGATAATCTCCTTAAGCGGAGGCGAGCGGCAGAAAGCCGAGATCGTTTTTTGCCTTTCTCAGGATCGGCCGATCTATTTCTTTGATGAGCCTTTTTCCTCCCTTGACGAAGATAGCCGAGACAAGGTCGCGTCTTTAATCAGCGGACTTTCGGCTCATCGTTTGGTTTTCTTGATTAACCACGACGTCAAAATCGAAGGACTGTCCCCTGACTGTTTAATCGAGTTTTCCGCCCCTGGGGAGGCGAAGGTGGAAGTAGTAGGGCCGCTCGACCGTGAGAATTCCTTTCGGCCGGTTCAAAGGACGAAGGGCTCGTTTGCCCGGGCCATCGCCTTGGCTTTCTATCGTTTTGCCAACGCCCCTATCTATTCTTCGATGCGGGTTTTCCTTGCCTTTGCCAGCGTCTGCCTATTCGCTCTTTTCTGCGCGTTCGCCCCGCTTGGCGGAAGAGCGCAATCGTATGCGTCCGCCTTATCATCCGATCCTTTTTCGGCTCATCTTGCTTATCTCTCTTCGGGTGATGGGGAAGAAGGCGTCGTTTCGGATCCGAACGGTTTTTCGACCTATCTAATCGAGAACTCTTTGGTACGACTTGAAGGGGATGGCATTGAGCTATATGGCGTATTAGACGAAGGAGAGGAGGCGGTTTGCTATTCTTCGTTTGGGAATCAAGGGCTGATAAAAGATTCCGATGGCCATATTTCTATAAACGGCGAAACGGAGGTGCTGATCCGCCATATGAAGGTGTCTAATAACGAAGTTCCCTCTGATGTTCCGGCGATATTCGACATCTACGACTATTTCTTCGATTCGCGTTACGAAGACACGGAAATGCTGCTGGTTAGTCGAAGTTTTGCGATGGATTTGCTTAAATTAGGATCGTCTTCCCTCTATTCTTCGAACGGGGTTATCGAATGCGGGTTCTCTTATCCGTCCTTCGCCCATTCTCCAAGCGGCTATTTCGAATTGTCTTATACCGCGGATCGCGATATTTCGGTTACTGATGGTACCGGCTATTCGCTGCGCCTAGGGGAAAAGGAATATGAGTCTCAATTTAAGGGTGATAACGGATACGCGAGATTGCCGGTGCTTGGTTTAACTCCCGGGGTAGGGATCGAATTCTCCTTTGGGGCTTATTTGGCGGCGATCAGCATTTCGCTTGATAATCAAACGCTGTATTTCGATTCCGATTCGGCGCTCGGGCTATTCGATTTCGGCGACGTCCGTATCGTCGATCTGATTCGCGACTCGCGGTCGAATTGGAATTACCATTTCTGGTTTTTGGGCTTCTCGATCATCTCGCTGGTCGCGTACTTGCTGCTGGTCAGCATTTCCTCGTTTGGCGATGACTCGATTTCCAAAGTCACCTATCAAATCGAAAGGCATATAGGCCTAAGCTCGGTTAATTTTTACGTTTCAGCCGCGATATTCGGTTTTTTGGAGATTCTTTTGCCAACATTAATCGGTTTAGCCATATACGGGCTTTGTCTTATTCCCGTTTCGAATTTTACGAACATGGTTTATGCCT
>DVMV01000037.1 GCA_018714785.1 Candidatus Alloenteromonas pullicola | reverse complement strand
AGTTCATGCCGTTTTTTGGCGTGGAAACATAGTCTCAAAGGGCTTGTTTTTGGCTTTGGAGTGGTGGCCATAGTGAAGTTAGTGAAGAAAACTACACTGCAACTTCACTGGCTCCGGTTTTTCGTGTTTTCTATTCTTAAACGAACGTCCGAATAGGATGCGAATCATCTGTTTTGCAACTAAATAAAACAAAAATCCTGATGCTTACGCACCAGGATCATCGTGCTGTCTGGTCGGAACGACGGGATTCGAACCCGTGACCCCTACCACCCCAAGGTAGTGCACTACCAAGCTGTGCTACGTCCCGGCAACGTGTATTATACTCATCAAGGCTCCCATTTCTATAAAATTTTCCCATTCCGGAGGGTTTTGCGGTTTCCGGCTTTGCCTACAAAACGGATATTCTCGTCCGATGGCTTGATGGGGATCTAACTTAGAGGCGTTTGATAATGGCGAATGCGCGTCAACCAGAAGCGAGGAAACAAAAGCCTCCTTTCGTTTGGATACGTGTCCACTCTTGAAAGCCCGACCTCGCGAGGGTATTTTTCGGGTGAGGATACAGCAATGAAAAGCAAAGTCTACTTCACTACCTTCCGCGTAAGAGTGGGGGAATCGCAGACCCACAAGCTCCAGCGCCTTATGGACAAGGCCGGGTTCAAGGACATGAACCTCGAGGGCAAGTTCGTCGCCATAAAGATGCATTTCGGGGAATGGGGCAACCTGACCTTCCTCCGCCCCAACTGGGCCCGGGCCGTGGCCGATAAGGTCAAGGAGCAGGGCGGCCGCCCGTTCCTGACCGACTGCAACACCCTCTATCCGGGGTATCGCAAGAACGCCCTCGACCACCTCACCTGCGCCGAGATGAACGGCTTCTCCACCGCCTCGACCGGTTGCCACATCATCATCGGCGACGGGCTGAAGGGCACCGATGAGGTCGACGTCCCCGTCAAGGGCGGCGAGCTTTGCCAGGAGGCCCACATCGGGCGCGCCATAATGGACGCCGACGCCTTCATCTCGCTCACCCACTTCAAGGGACACGAGGAGACCGGCTTCGGCGGGGCGATCAAGAACATCGGCATGGGCTGCGGCTCCAGGGCTGGCAAGATGGCCCAGCATAACGACGGCAAGCCCATCGTCGACGAGGATAAGTGCCGCGATTGCCACGCCTGCGCCAGGGAATGCGGCTCCGACGCCATCAGCTACGCCTCGGGCAAGGCCCACATCGACCAAGATCTATGCAAGGGCTGCGGACGCTGCATCGGCGCCTGCCCCTTCGACGCCATCTCGCCTCAGGACAGCTCCTCCAACACCAAGCTCGGCATGAAGATCGCCGAATACGCGAAGGCGGTGGTGGATGGCCGCCCCTGCTTCCACATCGCCCTCATCCAGGACGTCTCCCCCAACTGCGACTGCCATTCCGAGAACGACGGGCCTATCCTGCCCGACATCGGGATGCTCTGCTCCTTCGACCCGGTCGCCCTCGACCAGGCCTGCGTCGACCTCTGCAACAAGGCCACCCCGATCGAGGACAGCCAGCTAGGCGAGGCCATTAAGGAGCACGGGGAGACCGGAAACCACTTCCACGACTCCAACCCGCGCACCGATTCCGAATCCGCCCTCGCCCACGCCGAGAAGATCGGGCTCGGAAGCCGCGAATACGAACTTATCAAGATGAATTGAGACGAGCCGGGCCAAATACCCGGCTTTTCCTATGCCTATTTTGCCTTAGAAGGGCATCCGCAAACGAAGTTTGCCGTTCCTAGTGTATAATCTTGCCGCTATGGAAAAGAACAATGTCAGCTCCAAGGATTGGATAATCGTCAAAGGCGCGAGGGAGAACAACCTCAAGAACGTCGACGTCGCCATACCCAAGGGATCGCTCACGGTATTCACCGGGGTGTCCGGGTCGGGCAAATCGACTTTGGCCTTCGACACCATCTTCTCGGAGGGACAGCGCCGCTACGTGGAATCGCTGTCGAGCTATGCCAGGCAGTTTTTGGGCGGCTTCGAGAAGCCGGACGTCGACTCGATAGAAGGCCTCTCCCCGGCCATCTCGATCGATCAGAAGTCGACCTCGCACAACCCGCGTTCCACCGTCGGGACCGTCACCGAGATCTACGACTACCTACGTTTGCTTTACGCTAGGGTCGGCATCCCTTATTGCCCCAACCACCACACGCCGATAAAGTCCTTCTCCCCGGTGGCGATGGCCAACGCCATCCTCGCCTACCCGCAGGGCACGAAGATACAGATACTGTCCCCGGTAGTCAGGGACGAGAAGGGCACCCACGCCGACACGATCGACAAGCTCAAGAAGCAGGGCTTCTCCCGCATCAGGATAGACGGGAACAGCTACGTGCTGCCGGTGGTGCCGGAGCTGGAGAAGAACAAGCGCCACAGCATCGACATCGTCATCGACCGCCTCATCTGCAAGGAAGGCATCCGCGAGAGGGTGCTCGAGGACGTCGAGCTCGCCTTGGACTGGGGGCATGGGTATCTGACCATCCTCACCGACGAGGGCGAGCGGCTATTAAGCTCCAAGCACTGCTGCAGCGAATGCGGGTTCTCCATTCCCTCGCTTGAGCCGCGCCTATTCTCGTTCAACGCGCCTTTGGGGTATTGCCCCGACTGCAAGGGCCTCGGCATCAAGCGCGAGGTGTCCATCGATCTGCTGGTCCCCGATCAAAGCAAGACCATCGCCGGCGGGGCGATCCGCTACCTGAGCGGCATCGTCAACACCCCCAACATCGAGTGGAAGGAGTTCGAATACCTGTGCGATACCTACTCCATCCCGCTGGATGTGCCTTTCGCCTCCCTCAGCAAGAAGCAGAAGGACATCATCCTCTACGGATCCCCGGATAGGCTTGACTACGTGCTGACCTCCTCAAGCGGCAACAAGATGAACCGCCACGGGAAGATCGAGGGCATCAAGACGAGGATCGAGCGGCTCTACCGCGAGACCAGCTCGGATTGGATGAGGCAGTACTACGAGTCCTTCATGAGGGACTCCATCTGCACGACCTGCCATGGGGCGAGGCTCAACCAGGCCGCCCTCTCCGTCGAGGTCAACGGGCTCAGCATCTACGAGGCCACCTGCCTGTCGCTGGAGAGGTTCCTATCCTGGATAGACGAGGTGCCATCGACCTTGGATGAGGAGGGCAAGCAGATCGCCTCCCTCATAATCAAGGAGCTCCGCAACCGGGCCCAGTTCCTGGTCGACGTGGGACTGGAGTACCTCACCCTTTCCCGCTACGCCATGACCCTTTCCGGCGGTGAGAGCCAGCGCATCCGCCTCGCCACCCAGATCGGGTCGCGGCTATCCGGCGTGCTCTATGTCCTCGATGAGCCCTCGATAGGTCTGCATCAGCGCGACAACGACAAGCTCATCGCGACGCTTAAGGAGATGCGCGACCTCGGCAACACCCTGATCGTGGTCGAGCACGACGAGGACACCATGCGGGCGGCCGATTACCTGGTCGACGTCGGCCCCGGGGCGGGGATACATGGCGGGGAGATCGTCGTCAGCGGGTCGCTAAGCGACATCGAGTCCTGCCCCCGCTCGGTCACCGGCGCCTACCTTTCCGGAAAGAAGAGGATCGAGGTGCCTTCAAATAGGAGGAAGGGCAACGGAAAGAAGCTCACCATCCTCGGCGCGAGCTGCCACAACCTCAAGGGCATCGACGTGAGCTTCCCTTTGGGGACGCTCATCCTCGTCACCGGGGTCTCCGGCTCGGGCAAGAGCTCGCTGGTCAACGAGACGCTGGTCCGCGCCTTGGACAAGTACCTGAGCAAGAAAAACGACCCCGAGCCGATCTTAGCCAAGAAGATCAAGGGCATCGAGAACATCGACAAGATGGTCTCGATCACCCAGGAGCCGATCGGGCGGACCCCGAGGTCGAACCCCGCCACCTACACCGGGGTCTTCGACGACATCCGCGCCCTTTTCGCCGAGACCGACGAGGCCCGGGCGAAGGGCTTCGACAAGGGCCGCTTCTCCTTCAACGTCCCCGGCGGGCGGTGCGAGAAGTGCCAGGGGGCCGGGGTCACCCGGATCCCGATGTCCTTCCTCCCCGACGTCTACGTCAAATGCGACGAATGCGAGGGGAAGCGCTACAACGAGGAGACGCTCCGCTGCTACTACAAGGGCAAGAACATCCACGACGTCCTCGAGATGCGGATCGAGGAGGCGGTCGACTTCTTCGCCAACCGCCCGAAGATACTCAACAAGATCAAGACCCTCTGCGACGTCGGGCTAGGCTACATCAAGCTGGGCCAGCCGGCCACCGAGCTATCCGGGGGCGAGGCGCAGCGGGTCAAGCTCGCCACCGAGCTGCAGAAGAAGATGACCGGCAAGACGGTCTACGTCCTCGACGAGCCGACGACCGGGCTGCATTCCGACGACGTCAGCAAGACCATCGCCGTGCTGCAGCGCATCGTCGACCACGGCGACACCGTGATCGTCATCGAGCACAACCTCGACGTCATCAAGGTCGCCGACTACATCATCGACCTCGGCCCGCTAGGCGGGGACAAGGGCGGTACGGTGGTCGCCACCGGGACCCCGGAGGAGGTGGCCGATAACCCCAACAGCTTCACCGGCCAATACCTCCGCAAAGCCCTCAATATGGATTAAGGAAGGCGAAAGGTTGATACTTATATAACCATGAACATCGCGTTGTTAGTCATCGGGGCGCTGCTGTTAGTCCCCGCCGTGGCCTTATCCGTCCTCTCGCTAAGGCCCTTCGTGAAGCGGGTGCGCTATGAGCGCTTCTCGGCCAAGGAGCTATATTTCCTATTGGGCTCGGCCATAAGCTTCTTGTTTTCCGGGGGGCTGCTAGGGGCCGGGATAACCTATTCGCTTAGCCCCTCCGCCTTAGGCGGGGACGTCGCGATGGCGGTGTCCGGGCTTTCGCTTTTCTTCCTTTTCTTCGCCGCGGTTTGGTGCGCCTTCTACCTCAGGTGGTGGCGCAAAGACGCCGACGAGGCCACGATGAAGCTCGTCAAGATCGCTCTCTACGGGTCGATACCGTTCGCGGTTCTGACATTCTTGCTATTCACCGAGGGCATCGCCCCATACCTTGAATACCCGCTGGCGTCGGGATTCGTCATCTCCGGGTCGGGGCTGCAGCTGGTCAGGGCCGGCGAATCCATCCCCGGCGGCCTCCACATCTCCTGGTATGGCATCATCATCATCGGCGGGGCGCTGGTCAGCTACTTCGTCTCCGACCACCGTTTCTATGGCAAATACGGCAAGCACGGGATGCTCGACGGCACCTTGGTCGTCGGCTTCATCTGCGGGGTCATCGGGGCCCGCGTCTGGTACGTCGTCGGCAACTGGAACGGCGACGGGGCGGGCGGCCCGAACTTCTCCGAGGCCATAGCCGACGGGCGCTGGTACGAGATGTTCCAGATCTGGAACGGCGGGCTAACCATCATCGGCGGGGCGGTCGCCGGCATCATCGCCGGGACCCTCTTCGTCCATTTCACCAAGAAGGAAGTCGACATCCGCTGGGGGCTGGACGCCATCGTCCCGACCATCCTGCTGGCCCAGGCCATCGGGAGGTGGGGCAACTTCTTCAACTGCGAGGTCTACGGGGCCGAGGTGAGCGCGGGCTCGCTTTCCTTCCTGCCGAGCGTCATCGTCAACCAGCTGGGGTACAACAACGCCGGCTTGGCGCTTGACCCGGGCAGGGCCTTCGTGCCGTTATTCCTTATCGAGTCGGTCATCAACATCGCCGGCTACTTCATAATCGCCTACTTCGTCCCCTTCGCCTGGCGCAAATACCGCCCCAAGGGAGCGCTATGCGGGCTATACATGGTCTGGTACGGCATCGTCAGGATGATCATGGAGCCGCTCCGCGACCCGAGCTTCAACATGGGCGCGGATGGCAACTGGTCGTTCTGGAATTCGCTCGGCTACATCCTGATCGGGCTCGCCTTCATCGGCATCATGTATCTGCTCGATTACCTAGGCAAAAGGAAGAAGGAAGAGGTTAAGCCGCAGATCGAGGGCGAAACCGCGCAAAAGCAGGCCGAAGGCCAGAAGGAAGGGGACTGACATGCATTACGACATCGCGATAATCGGGGCGGGCCCTGCGGGGATATCCGCCGCCATATATCTGTTGCGGAGCTCGGTGAGCTTCGTCTTGCTCGACCGGGGCGCGCCCGGGGGCAAGCTAAACAACATTCACCGCATCGACAACTACCCCGGCTGCCCGAGCATCCCCGGGCCCGAGCTATCCATGAGCCTGCTCAAGCAGCTGCAGGGGCTAGGCGGCAAGGTCGAGTATGGCAACGCCGTCGAGGTCAGGCCCGGCGAAGAAGGGTACCTGATCCGCCTCGAGGATGGGCATAGCCTCACCGCCAAGTCCATCATCGCCTGCTCCGGCTCCTCGGCCAGGCGGCTTGGGGTGCCAGGCGAGAAGCAGCTTTTCGGCAAGGGCGTCAGCTACTGCGCCACCTGCGACGGGGCCTTCTTCCGCAACAAGGACGTCATGGTCTACGGCTATAAGGACTTCGCGGTCGAGGACGGCATCTACCTTGCCTCGATCTGCTCCCGCGTCTATTTCGTCTACCCCCATCCCTTGGAGGCCACCGAGCGCCACCTAGAGGAGCTGCGCTCTTGCAGCAACGTCGAGCTGATCGAAGGGGAGGTTTCCTCGTTCTTTGGCGAGCAGCATCTGCAGGGAGCGGCCATCAAGACGAAAGATGGCGAGCGCCGCATCGAGGTGTCCGGGGCCTTCCCGCTGTCGGAGCAGCTTTCCGGGGCGAGCTACCTCGCGCCGCTGGAGCCCAAGCAGGAGAACGGCTTCCTGGTCGTCGGCAAAGATCATGAGACGTCGCTAAAAGGCATCTACGCCGCCGGCGACGTGGTGGCCAAGAAGCTCCGCCAGATAGTCAACGCCGCCTCCGAGGGCGCCGAATGCGCCATCGAGGCCATAAACTACGTAAGGGGAAGATGATGGAAAGGCAGCGGCACATCATATTGCTCTCCGGCGTCTCCGGGGCTGGCAAATCGACGATATCCCACGTCTTCGAGGAATTGGGATATCGGCTGATAGAGAATGTCCCCAACGTGGTTTTGCCGGCTTTGTGCGCCGAATTCGAGTCCAACCCGGCCTATGAGCTCACCGTCATCATCGTGGAGATCAGGCACGCCAAGCACGCCGTAGAGATACTCCGCTCCTTCAAGGGGCTGAAGTCGCATTTCGTGCTGCTTGACTGCAACAAGGCCGAGCTGCTCACCCGCTACCGGCTCACCCGCCACATCCACCCGCTGCAGGCCAAGGGCTATCCGCTTGAGGAATGCCTGCAGATGGACGAGCAGAGCATGAAGGAGGTCCGCCCTTTGGCCGACGTCTACGTCGACACGACCGGGCTCTCGACCAATGAGCTCAGGCACTTCTCCCTCGCCCATTTCGGGAAAGCGGGGGACAAGATGGTCATCACCTTCTCCTCCTTCGGCTACAAATACGGCATCCCGCAGGACGCCGAGGTGATATTCGACTGCCGCAACGTCCCCAACCCATTCTGGGTGAAGGAGCTAAAGACCAAGACCGGCCTCGACCCCGAGGTCAGGCAGTGGCTAGACAACCGCCCCGAGTGCGACGTCTTGTTCACCCATATGGTCAATTACCTGGATTATTTCCTCTCCTCCGCCCACGTCGATGGCCGGAACTACGTCAACATCGACCTCGGCTGCTCGGGAGGCCAGCACCGCTCGGTCTATTTCGCCCAGCGGCTTTATGAGCATTACAAGGACCAGTACCTCTGCTTCGTCTCCCACCGCGAGATGAGGCGCTACATGGGGGTGAAGAAGTAGTGGGGGCCTCCCCGGTTTCCTTCGCCTTGCAGGTCAAGGAGGAGATTTCCTCGCTCAGCCTGCCCGAGGAGGCGCTGCGCCCCCTTCTTTCGGGCTACGCCAAATGCGCCGGCTCGATAAGGATGAGCAGCTCGGGGAACGAGCTTGACCTGGTAAGCGAATCCAGCAAGGTCGCCAAATTGCTCTACGGGGCGATATCCTCGATATACGGCTCGGGGGTCAGGTTCGCCTACTCCAAGATGATGGGCTTCTCCAAGCGGACCAGGTTCCACGTCCTGGCCAAGGAGGCCGACTACATCCTCTCCGACCTCGGCGTCGATCTTCTTTCCCCCGCTTTGCCAAAGGGGCTATTGACGGATGAGAAGGACGAGCAGAGCTACCTCGCCGGGTGCTTCCTCGCCCGCGGGTCGGTCAACGACCCCCATTCGAGCTCCTACCACCTCGAGATCGCCCTCGACAGCGAGAAATTGGCATCTTCTGTCAGTTCGCTGATCAACCATTCGAAGTCGTTCCCGTTCAATAGCCGGGTCGCCAAAAGGCGGCAGCAGTGGATCGTCTACCTCAAGCGGGCCGAGCAGATATCGAGCTTTTTGACCTACATCGGGGCCACCGCCTCCTGCCTCTACTTCGAGCAGATCAGGGTCGACCGCGACTTCGCCAACCTCGGCAATCGGTTCAACAACCTCGACTCCGCCAACATGGGCAAGACCCTCGGCGCCTCGAAAAGGCAACTAGACGAGATCGCCCACTTCGACGTCCACGGGACCTTCCCCAAGATCGAGAGCGAGAAGCTGCGGGCATTAATGGCCATACGGAAGCAGAACCCCGACGCCACGCTTTCCGAGCTTTCCGCCCTCCTTTCGGAGCAGCTGAACACCGAGGTCAGCAAGTCGAACATCAATCACCTATTCCGGAAGCTACACGAGCTCTACCTGCAGGACAATGGAGACGCTGAGTAAGAAGAAGAGGGCGCATAGGGGGGAGCAAGACGAGCAGGCCCTCTACGAGCTTTCCAATAGGATAAAGGGGATCCGCCTCGCAAAGGGGCTGAGCCAGCTTGAGCTATCCCTCCGGCTCGGCTGCTCACCGCACTATATATCGGATATTGAGAACATGCGGCGCAACCCATCGTTCCTCAGCCTACTGCACATCGCCGAGGCGCTTGGGGTCGGAATCGAAGACCTATTGATTGGATAGGGATGGAAAAATATAATCCGAGGCGAAGGAGGCTATTTATCAATGGCCAACAGATTCTGCCTAAACCCCATCTCCTACCACGGCTATGGAGCGATCGACTCCATCGTCCCCGAAATCAAAGGGCACCACTTCAAGAAGGCTTTGGTGTGCTCCGACCCCGACCTGGTGAAGTTCAAGGTCACCGCCCACGTCACCGACCTGCTCGATGAGGCGGGGCTGCCTTATGAGTTATACGACGGCATCAAGCCCAACCCCACCATCGAGAACGTGGTGGAAGGGGTGAAGGCCTACCGCGAAGCCGGCGCCGACTATATCATCGCCATCGGCGGGGGATCGTCGATGGACACCGCCAAGGCCATCGGCATAATAGCCACCAATCCGGAGTTCGAAGACGTCAGGAGCCTCGAGGGCGCCTCGCCGACCAAGAACCCCTGCGCCCCGATACTGGCCGTCCCGACCACCGCCGGGACCGCGGCCGAGGTCACCATCAACTACGTCATCACCGATGAGCAGAAACACCGCAAGTTCGTCTGCGTCGACCCCCACGACATGCCGATACTAGCCTTCGTCGACCCGACCATGATGTCGACCATGCCCAAGAAGCTGACCGCCGCGACCGGCATGGACGCCATGACCCACGCCATCGAGGGCCTCATCACCAAAGGGGCCTGGGAGCTCTCCGACTGCCTCCACCTCGAGGCCATCAAGCTCGTATCCCGCAACCTCCGCTCGGCCTATGAGGGGGAGAAGGAGGGCCGCGAGGGGATGGCGCTAGCCGAATACGTCGCCGGCATGGGCTTCTCCAACGTTGGGCTCGGCATCGTCCACTCGATGGCCCACCCGCTGAGCGCCCTATACGACACCCCGCACGGCGTGGCCTGCTCGATACTATTGCCGACCGGCATGAGGTACAACGCCGACTACACCGGTGAGAAGTACAAGGAGCTCGCCAGGGCGATGGGCGTCCCCGGCGTCGACTCGATGTCGCAGGGCGAATACCGGCAAGCCGCCATCGAGGCAGTCGCCAAGCTTTCCGAGGACGTCGGCATCCCCACCAGCCTGAAGGGGATAGTCAAGGAGGACGACCTGAGTTTCCTCGCCGATTCTGCTTTGGCTGACGCCTGCATGCCCGGTAACCCTCGCACCCCGACCAAGGAGGAGGTCATCGCCCTCTACCGGAGCCTGATGTAATAGGGCGATCCGGCCGTTACCTAAAGGTAAATCGGTAAAACTTTTGCCCCCTTTCCAGCGGGGCGCAGGATTTGTATAATGTTTCCGCAGTTTAATTAAGGAGGGACAATAAAGACATGTCCATCAAACTAGCAATCAACGGGTTCGGCCGCATCGGCCGCCTCGCTTTCCGCCGCGCCTATGAGGAAGGCCACTTCGAAGTCGTCGCCATCAACGATCTCGTCGACGCGAAGACCCTCGCCTACCTTCTGAAGTACGACACCACCCAGCACAGCTGGCACGTCGACGACATCTCCGCCGAAGTCAAGAAGGACGAGAACGGCAACATCGTCGAGAACTACCTCGTCTTCAAGGGCCACAAGATCCCGGTCCTCGGCAAGAAGGATCCCCATGATCTGAAGTGGGGCGAATACGGCGTCGATATCGTCTTGGAGTGCACCGGCCGCCTCAAGAGCAAAGAGGATGGCCAGGTCCATCTAGACAACGGCGCGAAGGGCGTCATCATCTCCGCCCCGAGCTCCTCGAAGGACATCCCGACCTTCGTCTACGGCGTCAACACCGATAAGCTCACCCCGGACATGAAGATCATCTCCGGCGGCAGCTGCACCACCAACTGCCTCGCCCCCGTCATGGACGTCCTCGACAAGAAGTACCACGTCCGCGGCGGCTTCATGACCACCGTCCACGCCTACACCAACGACCAGACCATCCTCGACCTGGCCAAGGGCAACCTCCGCCGCGGACGCGCCGCCGCCGCCAACATCGTCCCGACCACCACCGGGGCGGCCAAGGCGATCAAGGTCGTCATCCCCGACCTCGATGGCAAGCTCATGGGCGGCGCCATCCGCGTCCCGGTACCCGATGGCTCGCTGGTCGACCTCTCCCTCGTCCTCGACGATGAGGATCTGACCGTCGACGGAATCAACGCCTCGCTCAAGGAAGCCAGCGAGGGCTACCTCAAGGGCGTCCTCGGCTACACCACCGATGAGATCGTCTCCAGCGACATCATCGGCTCGACCTACGGCTCGATCTTCGACGCCACCCAGACCGTCGTCTTCACCGACAAGACCGGCCTCCACCACGTCAAGGTCGTCTCCTGGTACGACAACGAGAACTCCTTCACCTGCCAGTACATCCGCCTCGCCGGCGAGTATGGCAAGGTCCTCGGCTGCAAGTAATAGCCTAGAAGACAAGGCCCCCGCATTTGCGGGGGCTTTTCTTGTGGCCGGCCAAGAAATTTGACGAGTTGCAGGAAAAAATATATTTATTCTATAAAACCTGCCATGATTTTAGCGGATACTAGGGGGACGGTTGCCGAATGAAAAACAAAGCTATTTGCCTTATGCTGCTCCCGCTTCTTGCCTCTTGCGGGGCGGGCGATGGGACGTGCGACACATATGACGAGACCTATCCCACGAACATCAACGAGACGGGGAACTTCCTTCTGGTCAAGGGGTATAGGAAGACCTGCACCTGCGCCGAGATACTGAACCCCGAGGATTTCTCGACGATGCTAATAAGCGTAGGCGAGTTCGAGAAGACCGAGGATTCGGTCAAGATCGGATTCGAGCTGACCGTCGCCGAGGGCTACGATGAGTCCGACCTCGATTACCTAAAGAGGTACGCCCTATCGATAAGCGCCGATTCGTTTGCATACCGCTACTCGATCTACAATGAGGGCGAAAGCCTGGTCTCCCCTTCGTTTTCTTTGTCCGGTGCCGGGAAGGAAGTCGTCAGCATCCATCTAGAAGCCGGCCTGCCGAGCTCAAACGGGGAATCCAAAAGCCAATACCCCAGGACTTCTTTCATCGAGTTCGGCTTCGGGGCGGTGGACGAAGAAGGGGACTATGAATACCCAATCCGCTTTGGGCTATTCGGCAATTTGCGCGAGGCTTTCTATTTCGGCGACGAGGTCAGGACCCCGGCCTTCCCCCAATAGGGCATTAGGCTGGCGGAAATTGTCCGGACGCCATCGCGCCTTCCCCGCTGGGGGAGGTGCTTTTTGTTTTCCCTCACCCTATAGGGTGGTAATATTAACTCGCAAGGAGATATATAAATGCTTCAAACCATCGAATCACTGAAGGACCTCAAGGGAAAGAAGGTCCTAGTCCGCGTCGATTTCAACGTCCCGCAGAAAGAGGGCGTCATCCGCGACGACAACCGCATCCGCGCCGCGCTGCCGACCATCAACTACCTCGTCGGCAAAGGAGCCCGGGTCATATTGATGTCCCACTTGGGCAAGATCAAGTGGAAGGAGCCCGATCCCGCGAAGATCGAGGCCGCCAAGAAGGCCAACGACATGGCCTGCGTCGCCAAGCGCCTAGCCGAGCTGGTCGCCCCGACCAAGGTCGAGTTCTGCCCGGCCACCCACGGCGAGGAGCTCGCCAAGGCCGTTGAGGCCCTACACGACGGCGAGATATTGCTCATGCAGAACACCCGCTACGAGAAGGGCGAGGAGAAGAACGACCCCGAGCTCAGCAAGGAATGGGCCGCCTTGGCCGATGTCTACGTCCTCGACGCCTTCGGCTCCGCCCACCGCGCCCACGCCTCGACCGTCGGCATCCCGACCATCCTCAAGGAGGAGGGCAAGCCGGTCGCCGAGGGGTACCTCATGGTCAAGGAGGTCGACAACCTCACCCGCTGCGTCGAGGTCGCCGACTCCGACCGCCCCTACATCGCCATACTCGGCGGCTTCAAGGTCTCCGACAAGATCAAGGTCATCGACTCGCTGCTTAAGAAGTGCGACAAGATCATCATCGGCGGCGCCATGGCCTATACCTTCAAGAAGGCACTCGGCGAGGAGATCGGCGATTCCCCGGTCGAGCTCGATCAGCTTGACTACGCCAAGAAGTGCCTCGAGGAGGCCAAGGGCAGGATCCTCCTCCCCGTCGACTCTGTCATCACCAACAGCTTCGAGCCGACCCCCGACCGCGACATCAAGGTCTGCGAGGGCGCCATCCCCTCTGGATATGAGGGCGTCGACATCGGCCCGAAGACCATCAAGGCCTACAAGGATGCGATATTGACCGCCAAGATGGTGTTCTGGAACGGCCCGATGGGCGTCTTCGAGCAGGATGAGTTCCAGGCCGGCACCAAGGCCATCTGCGAAGCCATCCGCGAGCTCGATGGCAAGGCCTTCACCGTCTGCGGCGGCGGGGATTCCGCCTCGGCCGTCAAGCAGTTCGGCTACAAGGATGACTTCTCCCACGTCTCCACCGGCGGCGGAGCCTCCCTCGAGATGATCGAGAACGACGGCCACCTCCCCGGCGTCGACATCCTAAGGTAAGAAAATGCGCACCAAGCTACTATTCGGCAACTGGAAGATGAACAAGACCCCCTCCGAGGCGAAGGAATTCGCCTTGGGGGCGGCTTCTCTTGCCAAGCTTGCCAAGGACAACGGCATTGAGGTCGGCGTCGCCCCGACGTTCGTCTGCCTCGATGCGGTCAAGAGCAACATCGACCCCTATTTCTACGTCGCGGCCCAGAACTGCTCCGAGTTCGACCACGGCGCCTACACCGGCGAGGTGTCCATCAAGATGCTGCAGGAGATCGGCATCGACTGGGTGATCCTGGGCCACAGCGAGCGCCGCGGCTACTATGGGGAGACCAGCGAGCACTGCAACGCCAAGATAAAGGCTTTGCTCGCCTCCAACATGACCCCGCTTTACTGCTGCGGGGAATCGCTGCAGACCTTCGAGCAGGGCAAGACCAAGGAGTTCGTCGCGGAGCAGATCCGCACCGGGCTTGCTGGGCTTACCCCGGAGCAGGCTATCAAGCTCGTCATCGCCTATGAGCCCATCTGGGCCATCGGCACCGGCAAGAACGCCACCTCCGCGATCGCCGAGGACACCATCAAGAGCATCCGCGATGTGCTCCGCGACATGTTCGGCGAGGCGGCCGACGAAATTCGCATCCTCTATGGCGGATCGGTCAAGCCCAACAACATCGCCGAGTACATGAAGATGGAAGACATCGATGGCGCCCTGGTCGGCGGCGCGAGCCTCGACCTGGAATCCTACGCCGGGCTATTGAAAGGACTATTGGCCTAATGGCTTTCGATTCCTATTCCGGATACGAGCAGAAGCCGGTTTTCGAGCAGAAGTCGCCGGTGAGCTCGGTCGGGAAGGCCCTTGGCCGCAGCTACCTCTACATGGGGATCGCCTTGCTCGTCACCGCCTTGGTCGCCTTCGTGGTCGGCTATGGCATGACCTACTGGATGACGACTTCCTCCTCCAACGCGCCGTTCTATGTCCTCATGGCGGCCATCATCGTCTCCTTCATCGGGATGGTGATCATCTCCTTCGCCATGGTGAAGCGCCTAAACTCGACCGGCAAATCGCTTTGGCCGGGATTCATCGCCTATTCCGTGCTGATGGGCATCTGCCTGTCGTCGTTCATCATCGCCGGCATCGACTTCCTGGTCGTCGGCGAGGCGTTCGGGATCTCCGCCCTGGCCTTCCTCTCGGTCGGCCTCATCGGCTACTTCTCCAAGAAGGACCTAAACCGCCTCTGGCTATGGGTCGGCGTGTTCTCGATGGTGGTGCTTATGACCGCCATCGTGGCGCCGCTGATGTTCTTCTTCTACTTCAGCAGCTCCGCCTACCTGCTCTACGACCTCGTCATGAGCGTCGTGATCCTGGTGATGGTCCTGGTCGTCTCGGCCATCGACTCCTACAACATCAAGAAGATACTGGAAGCGGGGCAGGGCGGAACGAACATCGAGCTCTACTGCGCCTTCTCGATGTATAGCGACTTCATCGCCATCTTCGTCAGGGTGCTCTACCTGCTGCTGATCCTCGGCGTCCGCCGCTCTGATTAGCAAACTGGCCTCCATCGGAGGCCTTTTTTGTTGGTATACTATTGTGGTTATGCGGTTATCACTAGTAATCCCAGTCGCGCATACCAACACCTTGAACGAGCTCATCGCCTCATTCCCCAGCGAATTGGGGTTTGAGGCCATTTTTGCCCTTGAGCCCGGGTGCGACGAGGAGAAAGCGATCATCGAGAAGGCCTGCGCGGAGGACGGGAGGCTCAAGCTGATCATCAACCCCGAGCGGCTTGGCCCGATGGGGTCGCGCATCTCCGGCATCAAGGCCGCCACGGGCGACGTGATCGCCTTCGCCGACGCCGACGACGTGCTGGAGAAGGGATACTTCAAGGCGCTCGAGAGGGAGTTCGATGCCGGCGTGGATGCCGTCTGCTTCTCCTTCTCCTACCTTAAAGGCGAGAAGAAGCGGAGGACTTTGCTGCGCGTTGCCAGGCGCAAAGTAGTGTCCGGGGTAGCGGCCGGGAAGCTGCTCCTCCGCGACCTGACGGTCCGGGGGTTCCTCTGGGCCAAGGCGTTCCGGCGCGAGGTGCTGCTGAACATGCCGTGCATCGACCTTCGGTGCCGCTTCGAGGACTCGCCTTTCGCCTTGCCGGCCCTCTGCTGCTGCGCCAAGGTGTCCTTGATACCCGATTCTCTTTATATATATAGGAAGGGCAACGGGGGCATGACCTCGACCCTCTCCTCAACCCGCCCCTATGAGCGGATCGCCTCCTTCGCCGCCATCCGCCACTACGAGGACGCCTATTGCCCCGAGCTGAAGCCGCATTCGCTGTTCGCGTCGGCTCGGAACTACCTCAGCCTGCTTCTGGACATCAGCCTGGCCAGGAAAGACGGTCTGGGCAAGAAGGCGGCCCGGGAGCTCAAGCGGGACTATCGGCTCACCTGCTGCAACGGGATGCTGCCTTTGGAGGGCAGGACGTATTCAAGCTACCTGGTCGGAGCGCTGCCCTATATGCCTATCGCTTTGATAAAATGAGGACGCGGGTATAATAGAGTCGCAAGGAGATATAAAAATCTATGGCAAAGTTCTACATTTGCGATGAATGCAAATCCATCGTGTTGAAGCTCAACTCCGTCGGCGCCTCCCCGGTGTGCTGCGGCAAGCCCATGCGCGAGCTGCGCGCCAACTCGGTCGACGCCGCCCAGGAGAAGCACGTCCCGGCCTTCAAGGAGGAGGGCAACCTAGTCAAGGTGGTGGTGGGTTCCGTCCCGCACCCGATGGAGGACGACCACTACATCGAGTGGATCTACCTCCTCACCGACAAGGGCGCCCAGATAAAGTACCTCCATCCCCACGATGCCCCGGCGGCGGAGCTCGCCCTATCCGAGGATGAGGTGGCCATCGCCGTGTATGCTTACTGCAATAAGCACGGCCTCTGGAAAGCCGATATTGAGTAAGACAGCCGAAAAGAAGGCCTTAGGAGCAATCCTAAGGCTTTTTTTGACGAAATTTATCCGATGGCGCCTAGCTTTTTCGAACTTTACAAAAAATTAATGCAAAAAGGTGTTGACGGGTAGGCCGGAAAGAGTACAATTACCAACGTTCACAACCCGGGGATACAGGGATGTGGATGAGCCAAAAAGTTCCGATGGTTGCTTGAAAAAGTGGCAGTCGGAGCCAGGAAGGAAAAATCGAAATTCGATAAAAAATTCCTTGACTCGCTTCCCAAAAGAGCATAAAGTATCCAAGCACACAAACCCAACGAGAGTTGGGCGGCGAGAGCCCGGTGTGCTGCTGATCTTTGAAAACTAGACAGATAGACAACGAACACTTAACGTCGATTCTTTAAGGAATCAAGAAACCAGATAATTCAAATTGAACTAGATCAACTTATATTTCATTGAGAGTTTGATCCTGGCTCAGGAT
>DVMV01000002.1 GCA_018714785.1 Candidatus Alloenteromonas pullicola | reverse complement strand
CTGCCGGCACAAGGCCCAGTAGGCCCAGATGATGTCGAGGGCGTAGGTCAGCAAGACGAAGTCGTCGAAGTCCATCTTCAGCCCCGAAAGGCCGAAGAACGACTTGGCCTGGCCGAGTGTGAGCCCGTTTTCCTCGACGAAGGATAGGTAGTCGAACACCTCGGGGGCGGTGGAGGCGAACTCGAGGTCGATGAGCTTGGCCTGCCCGCCGTCGATTAGGATGTTCCCGCCCCATAGGTCATTGTGCGAAAGGCGGTGGGGGAACTGCTCGATCCGGTGGGAGGCGTAGGCCATCACGTTGCGCTCGAAAGGGGAGATGTATCCCTTTATTCCGGAATGGTCCTTGTATTGCCAGTAGCGCTGCACAAGGTCGAATCTATACTCGGATTCCGGCATGGCGTGCAATTGCTCGATGGCCTTGATTATCGCAGGGAAATCCGCCTCGTCGACGCCCTTCTGGCTCACGGTGATGCCATCTAGGCGCCTTTCGGCCTTGTTCCCGCGCCCATCGAAGTAAAGAACCTCCGGCAGGCAGGGGCAGCCCATCGAGAGGTCGACCGCGAGCATCTCGCGCTCTGGCGAATCGATCTCGTCGACGAGGTGGGGCCGCTTTATCCGGTATACGAAGGAAGATGAGGCGAAGATGGCGTTGCTCGTGCCGCCCGAGAGGGGCTTAATCTCCCCCTCGTCCCCTATCTGCTCGGCGATCCGCCTGGTTTGCTCGAGCTCGGTCATTTGGCCTTCTCCTTGCTTTGGTATATCCTCTTGGCCCCATCGGAGACCTTCCTTATGTAGGCCGAGCGGTACTCGCCGAGTATCACCTGCCCATTGGCCTTGCCGCGCCTTATGTTCTTATGCGGGCAATATATCACCTCGCCCGAGGATAGGTTGGACGAGAGCAGGGCGAGCTCGCAGCCCAAGGTTATCTCCTCGTCCGTCGGGTTGGCCTTCCTTATCATCACGTGCGACCCGTGGGTCCCCTTGACGTGGAGCCAATAATGGGTCGGGTCGGTGTCGTAGACGAAGGAGAGGAAGGAGTTGCTCGAGGCCGAGTGGCCGATTAGGTAGCAGGTTTCGCCGCGATAGGCCGCATAGGGATAGATGGATGGCGAGACCCGCTCCTTCTTCGATTCGCTTAGCTGGCTGAGCAGGGCCTCGGCCCCCTGGCGCGAGACCGATTGCAGCAGGGTCAGGAACGATTGCTGCTCCTCTAGCTCCTGCTTGGCCTTATCCAGGTTGAGCTTGGCCTCCTCGATCGTCTTCTTGGCCTTCTTGGCCGACTTATAGAGCCGCTCGGCGTTCTTCGGTATCGATAGTTTTGGATCGAGCGGGCAAGTCACGCCGAAGTAGTCGAACGACTCGGACCCCTCGGCGATGGTATCCAAATTGGTAAGGAGATAGTCCGCCTTGTCCTTGTCGGCAAGGTGGGCGGTGGCGGCCTCCTGGTCCTTCGAAAGCATCAGCAGCTTCCTTTCCAAGGTCTTTATCCGGGTTTTGCACTTCTTTATAAGGGGCGATAGCAGCTTCTTGGTCGCGTCCTGCTTCCTTTTCTCCTCCTGGGCGCGCTCAGAGTCGAAAAAATCCTGCAGATCGAACTCCGATTCGTCGATTTCCACCTGCGGATGCGATTCGGGAGGCAGGTATTTCGCCCCCTTTGCGATTAGACGCTCGGCGACGTAGGAGCTGGCCGAGATTATCGAGTAGCCGTCGTCGGTCAGCATAAGGTTGCCATGCCCCGGCAGGCATTCGGCTATCAGATGGTAGTCGGATTGATGGTATACCTCGTCCATCCCGGTTAGGGAGATGTCCATTATCCTATCCCCGCCGAGCTGGGATATCCTGGTGATCCTCCCTTCCGAGAGGTGCTTCTTCAGCGCGAACAGGAACTGGTCGGATTTGGCGCCTTTTACCTCCGAGTCGGTGACGTATATCGATTGGGTCGACCCGAGAAGGAAAAGCAGAGTCTCGTGCCTTCCGACCGAGCAGGCGTAGGCGTTGCCGCCCAAAAAGGCGAAGGCCCGAACCTTCCTTCCAGTCAGCAAGGCATCCATTGCCTTGCAATACGCGCCGAATCTTCCAAGCTTGACCATGCTCCGGATTATATAGCAAAAGCGGGCTAAGTGGGGCAAAGGCTTATTTAAGATGGAAATTTTATTTTTCTGAGTCGACTATCTTCTCTATCTGCTCACCCATTGAGGTAATCAAGCCGGTAACCAAAGCGTTTCCTGCGATGAAATAGCGGAACTTCTGCGGCATCCCGGTGTTGGTCCAATCGTCGGGGAACTCATCGAGCCTTTCGCATTCGACCGGCGTAAGTATGCGATACCTATTGGTTTTCGGGTCGAGGATGTAGTGAGAGCTGCGGTTCGTGGTGCCTTCGCTCGTAAGCATGGTGCGGCCTGGCTGATCGAGTCTGTCGGGGAATGGTATTGGGCCCTCGGAATATATGTATTCGTGTCCGTTCTTCGCGATCCTAATTATTTTCTTCGCGCCCTTTAAGTAGCGGAATTTTTCCTCGCTTGGGCGATAGCAGAACTCAGGGACGTTGTCCTCATCCAGGCACTCTCCCAACGTCTTTGGGGATGTCGTGTATGTTGATGTCACATTGACCGTTTTGATGATACTGTTTAGGCAATATCCGGCATTGCAGAACGTGAAGGCGAAATTTTTTGATAGTTCGACCAAGTCGGAATACTTATCCGCTCCGAGGTTTCCCTCCTTCAAGACAGCGCCTTCCTTTAGGGCGCAGGGGAAGGCCGGGGAGAACATCATGTCGTTTATTATGATTTGCTCGGGCTTCTTGGATTTCTTAGCCAAACCGGCAAACCTTTTGTAGTAAGACGTTGATTTGTGGAAGGCGAATATGAAAGTGCGGCGGCGCTTCTGCGGGTGCCCATAGTCCGCGGCGTTTATCACCCGCCACTGGACGCCATATCCGGCATCCTCGAAGCAGCGCAGGATTATGCCGAAGGCTTGCCCCCTTTGGCTTGATGGGGCCTTCAGGAGCCTATCGACGTTCTCGAGTAGGGCAAACTTCGGCTTTTTTGCTTTCAGTATGTCGTTTATCTGCCACCAAAGGACGCCTTTCTTACCTTCAATCCCCTTTTCAGAATTCTTTGGGTGAGCGACGGAATAATCTTGGCATGGGAATCCAGCCGTTAGCAACGTGTGGTCAGGTATTTTCTTTTTGTCGACTAAACTGATATCTAGATTACTAGCATCCTCTTTTCCAAAGCGAAGGGCATAGCAATCGTAGGCGTGCTGCGATTTGGTGGACGGCTCCCATTGATTGGCAAATACGAATTTCCATGGGCCGTTCTCTATAGCCTTGCCGTTCTCGTCGAAGGTTTTTATCCGGTTGAGCCCAACGCGGAAACCGCCAACCCCGGCAAATAGTTCAATTGCTGTCTTGTCCATATGCCACCTCAACGAAATGATAGCGCGCACGCGCGCTTCGATCAATCAAAATTTAGCCTTTTCTACGCCTTAATTCAAGATCGATGTACAATTTGTTCACAAGGGGAACCTATGGGTGAAGACGGCTCCAAGTTCAAGACAGTAGACGAATTGCTTGCGACCATTAAATCGGCGATCGGCCATCCTTTTCGCGATTTCGATGTCAACCATCGCCTCGACAATCCAAAGAACAAAGGCGCGCTTGGCCAAATTGTGGAGGAAGGGATACTTAAGTATCCGGTGAATTCGAGGGCGGAGGCCGATTTAGCTGAGCTTGGCATCGAGATAAAGACTACCGGCCTCATAAAAGACAGAAACGGCAATTACAAGACCAAGGAGCGCCTGACGCTTGAGACGCTGAATTATTCCAAAGTATCGCAATCTAGCGACTTCCAATCCAGCCAGCTTTGGGAAAAGATCAGAAGCATGCTTTTCGTCTTCTATGAGTACGATCCCAATGTCCCATATGGCGACATGAAGATAGTCGACGCTGCCTTGAACAAGTTCAGTGATGTCGATCTCAAGATAATGGAGGAAGACTACGACAAAATAGTCTCCAAAATAAGAGAGGGCAGAGCTGAGGACATATCCGAGGGCGACACCATGTACTTAGGCGCGTGCACCGCCGGAACCGGAGCGCTGATCTCACAGCCGTATTCCGATGTTAAAGCCAAGCAGCGCAAATTCTGCCTCAAGACCAGCTATTTCACTGAATTGGCAAGGAATTTGCTGTCTAATTCGGTTCCTGGCGAAAGGCTTGTCAGCCTTGCAGATCTCAGTTATCACGACTTCGACGAAACCATAATCTCGAGGCTTTCTCCCTATATTGGATTAAGCGAATCGGACATCCGCTCCCGGTTTGGACTTGCCATCAATCCATCCGCTAAGAATCGGTACGAAAGGTATGTCGCCGCCATGCTTGGGATAAAGGGAAAGATATCCGAGACCGACGAGTTCAAGAAGGCCGGAATCAAGGTCAAGGTCATCAGGGTGCAGGCCAAAGGCGGGATAAAAGAAAGCGTCTCTTTCCCATATTTCCATTTCAGGGACATTGTCTGCACCGAATGGGAGCAAAGCGACATACGGGAGATGTTCGCCTCAACCCGTTTCTGATTCGTGATATTCAACGAATCCGAAAACGGAGAATATCTATTCGGCGGCATCAAGTTCTGGAATATGGACGAGAAATTGCTAGACGAGGAAGTCAAGCCGGTTTATCAACGCCTAAAGTCGGTTTTGGAGACCGGGGATATCGTCGCCGCCACTTTCTATTCATCTGGCAAATTGGCGAGAAAGACGAATTTCCCTGGCATGAGTTTCAATGCCTATGTGCATGTTAGGCCCCACGGAAGGGATGCCCTGGATACTGATGAATTGCCGGTAAAAGATAAACTCACGGGTGCCACAGCTTTCACAAAACAGTGCTTTTGGCTGAACGCGCCTTACGTCTTAAGTATTATCAAAGACAAAGAAACCAAATATAAATAAGGAGAAACGAAAATGGCCTTCATTACCTTCAATTACTTCTCATCCTGCCTCAAGCGGACCGTCACGGCTAACGCGATCATCCCCGCGGACAAGACGATGACCTTCGGGCGGTTCGGCAAGAAAAAGGAATTCAAAACCCTCTATCTCCTGCATGGTTTGCTCGGGGATTGCAACGATTGGGCGCTCAATACCCCGCTCCGGCTGCTTGCCGAGAGCAAGGACCTCGCGGTGATCCTTCCTTCGGGGGAGAACGGATTCTACCTCAACCTCCCGCATCCGGGCATGGCCTATGAGGATTTCGTCGCCAAGGAGCTCATCGAGGTGACCAGGCGGCTCTTCCCGTTATCGCGGAAAAGGGAGGACACCTTCATCGGCGGCCTCTCGATGGGCGGATACGGGGCGCTGCGGCTCGGATTGAAATACCACAAGACCTTCTCCCATATCCTGGCCTTCTCCTCCGCGGTCCACGTCTTCGAGGGGCAGGACAACGGCAACGAGTTCCATAGCCTATTCGGCGACTTAAAGAAAGCCAAGCATAGCGACATGAACCCGCGCGTCTGCTTCCTGAAGATGGGGAAGTCGCTGCATGGCGACGCCTCCAGATACCCGCACATCTACCTTTCCTGCGCCAGGCAGGATGGTCTATATGAGGCCAACGTATCCTTCCGCGACTTCCTTTTGGAGCACCAAGCCGACGTGACTTGGGACGAGGAGGACGGCGGCCACAACTGGGATTTCTGGCGCTCGCAGATAGAAAAGGCCATAGAAACCCTGCCGCTAGGCGAATCCGAGCAGGGCATCGGCTCGGGCAACGTGAAATAGCAAAGCGCCCCTTGACCATGGAGGCCACTCCAAGTTTATTATCCGTTTGCTTGGGAGGGACTGGAATGGAGAAGAAGATCATCGAGGGTAAGAGCTTCCCGAATGAGCGCGACCTCTACCGCGCCGACTCATTGGTGCTCAGGAACTGCCGCTTCGCTGGGAAAGAGGATGGCGAGTCGGCCTTGAAGGAATCGAGCAACGTCGAGCTATATTCGTGCCTGCTCGACCTCCGCTACCCGCTTTGGCACGTCCATAACGCCATAATCGACGGCTGCGAGATGACCCCCAACTGCCGGGCCGCGCTTTGGTACGGCGACTTCATAAAGATCAGCAACACCAGGATGGACGGCATCAAGGCCATCAGGGAATGCCATCACGTCGAGCTAGACAACGTCACCTCTTCCTCCCCCGAGCTCGGCTGGAAGTCGCATGACATCGCCATCAAGGATTGCTCAATCGATAGCCAATACGCCTTCCTTGAGGCCACAGACCTGCAGGCCGAGGGACTGCGGTTCGAGGGCAAATACTCGTTCCAATACACCGAGCGCCTCCGCTTCCGCAACTGCCATTTCAAGACCAAGGACGCCTTCTGGCACAGCAAGGACTGCGTGGTCGAGGACAGCGTGGTAGAAGGGGAATACCTCGGATGGTACTCCGAGGGCCTCACCTTCATCCGCTGCCACATCAAGGGCACCCAGCCGCTTTGCTATTGCAAGAACCTCCGCCTCATCGACTGCACGATGGAGGACGCCGACCTCGCGTTTGAGTATTCGGAGGTCGAGGCCGACGTCGACTCCCACATCGTCTCGATCAAGAATCCCTATAAGGGAAAGATATCCTGCAAGTCGCTGGGCGAGCTGATAGAGACGGAGGACTCCGTCTACCCTTGCCTTTGCCAAGTCGAGGTCAGAGGGGGGCAGCCGCTTTAAAGAACGTGGTTAGGCGGCCTAACCGACCATAAAACTTAATTAGAGGCACGGCTTGATTTGGTATAATTCTGGCAATGGGTAAGTATATGCCGCATAAAGCCTTTAAATGGATCGTGCTGGTCGAGAACATCATGCTCTCCGCCGCCTTCTGCTTCATCATCGTCGGGAGCGCCCTCGGTTTGGCTAGCCACGGGTCGGAGGGCGCCAATTACGTCGGGGAGATACTCTTCATCGTCATGGCGGGCATGGGGCTATTGGTCGTCTTGGGCTGCTTTGGGCTGTTCCCAAATCACGATGGCCTGATCCTGCAATCCGGCTGCGACTACGCCCTGAACGGGCTGGCGGTTATCATCGAGCCCTCCGCCATAATCTACGCCATAAACGCCGGGGACGGGCATCTTGGCATATCGCCTACGCTCATCTACGCCCTCATCGGATTGGCCGCCGCATATCTATTTCTATATGGGATATTCTTCCGCAGGAAGGCGCTGAAGAGGTTTCTTCTTTTCCCCTTCTTGCTGCTTATCGCCTGCTTCGCCCTCTATTCCTTCATCGCAAATAGCCTTTGGATAACGATCGGCTTCTCGCTATCCTGCGCCGCCGCCCTAATCGGAGGCTGCGTTTACCTGCTTTCCCCTTCGCCGAAATTCGTCAATCAGCCATCCGGCGGCGAGCCCCATCCAGCCGATAGCCCCCGTCAAGAACCTGGCCCGGGGGAGGATAAGCCGCTATAAGGCGGGATAGCCCATGGGGCCCCATTGGATAAAGTAAGCAGAAAGCCGATATCGGGCTTGAAATGGCCTCCTAGTGGCCGGTATATTTATCGATATACTTTTATGGAGAAGAAAGGGCTGCTCATAATCCTGTCCGGGCCATCCGGGGTCGGCAAGGGCACCGTGCGCGTGGAATTGATGAAGGACAAGAGCCTCAACCTTTTCTATTCCATCTCCATGACCACCCGGCAAAGGCGGGAGGGCGAGGTCGATGGAAGGGAGTACTACTTCGTCACCCGCGAGCAGTTCGAGAAGAACATCGAGCAGGGCAACCTGCTGGAGTACGCCGAGTTCGTCGGCAACTACTACGGCACCCCGCTAGACAAGGTCGAGCAGATGCGCCGTGAGGGCAAGAACGTGCTGCTCGAGATCGAGGTCTCCGGGACGATGAAGGTCCTCGCCAAGTGCAAGGACGCCATATCCATCTTCCTGATGCCGCCGTCCATCCATGAGCTTGAGGAGCGGATCAGGGGAAGGAAGACCGAGACCGAGGAGGTCATCGAGGAGAGGTTAGCCAAAGCCAGGACCGAGCTCACGATGAGCCACCTCTACTCCCACGTGGTCCTAAACGATTCCGTCTGTAGGGCCGCCGGGGAGATCGCCTCCATAATCAAGGAAGCCGAAAAGGCAAGATGAGCATCAGGAGATGCTCTTTTCTTTTGCCCATCGGGTATAATTTCCCTATCGATGCAGATACTAGAGACCCTCATAGAATACGGCGCCTCCTCTTTGGATAGGCCGTTCACCTACCTTTGCCCCGACGACACCCCGGTTTGCGCCGGCATGCGGGTCGAGGTCAGGTTCGGCGCCATGCCGCGGCCGCTCGTCGGCTTCGTGCTGCGCGCCTCCCACACCGACGAGGGCAAAGCCCAGATCGAGGCGCGGCTCGGCTTCGAGGTCTCCTTCATCAGCCGCCTCATCGACGACAAGCCATTGCTGAGCCAGGAATTGCTGCAGCTGAGCTCCGCCATAGCCTCCTATTACCTCTGCTCGCGCATCTCGGTGCTGCAGGCCATGCTCCCATCCTCGCTTAAGCCGCGGGGCAGCTACAAAAACGGCCCGAAGGTCGCCTACGACCAGCTCGTCGAGGTGGCTGAGGACTCCGAGGAGGGGCTCACCCCCAAGCAATTGGAGGCCTTCCGGCTGGTCAGGCAGTCCGGGCGGGCCAAGAAGGGTGAGGCCGGCAGCCCCGCGGTGGTGAAGGCCCTGATCGAGAAGGGCCGCTTCAAGGTCGTCAAGGTCGAGCGGAGGCGGCTTGAGGTCGCCTCGATCCCGCGTACCAAGCCCTTCCCCCTCACGCTGGAGCAGGACGAGGTGTACCGCCGGATAATAGACGGCGAGAAGGAAGTCTACCTGCTTCAGGGGGTGACCGGGTCGGGGAAGACCGAGGTCTACCTCCACTTGAGCGATTATTACCTGCAGCAGGGCAAGTCGATCCTGATGCTGGTCCCCGAGATCAGCCTCACCCCGGCCATGGTACGCTACTTCATCTCGCGCTTCGGCGAGGAGGTGGCGATACTCCACTCCATGCTGACCCCGGCGGAGAAATACGACGAGTACCGCCGCATCGCCTCGGGCAAGGCCAAGGTGGTGGTTGGGGCCAGAAGCGCCGTCTTCGCCCCGTTAGATAACATCGGCCTCATCATCCTCGATGAGGAGCATGTGGAGTCCTACAAGCAGGACGCCGCGCCTTATTACCACGCCCGCGAGGTGGCGCTTCTCCGCGGGAGGCAAAGCAAATGCAAGGTGGTGCTAGGGTCGGCCACCCCGAGCATCGTAAGCCGCGCCAAAGCCGAGAGGGGCATATACGGCCTATGCCGCCTCGACAAGCGGGTCAACAGCCTCCCGCTTCCCAAGACCACGATAGTGGACCTCTCGCGCAGGCGCGCCTTGGACCCCCGGGGGAAGATGTTCTCCAAGCTGCTATTAGAGAAGATCCAGGAGCGCCTCGATAAGCACGAGCAGACCGTGCTGCTATTGAACCGGCGGGGCTATTGCTCCTACTCGACCTGCCCCGACTGCGGGCACCTCTTCGTCTGCCCCGAATGCGGCGCCCATCTGACGCTGCACACCACCGACATGATGTGGAAGTGCCACCATTGCGGATACCTCGAGCCCTACGACGGGACCTGCCCCAACTGCGGGTCCGCCCGGCTCGAGCGGGCCGGGTTCGGGACCGAAAGGGTCGTCAAGGTGCTTTCTGAGATATTCCCTACAGCCCGCATAGGGAGGCTCGACTCCGACGTCGCCAAAGTCAAGACGAGGGGCGAGGAGATAACCAGCTCCTTCCACGAGGGCGGCTTCGACATATTGGTCGGGACGCAGATGATCGCAAAAGGGCACGACTTCCCGCTGGTGACGCTGGTCGGGGTCATACTGGCCGACGTGGGGCTCTCCATCCCCTCGTATAGGGCCTCGGAGTCGACCTTCGACCTGCTGGCCCAGGCGGTGGGGCGCGCCGGCAGGGGGAAGAAGCCAGGGGAGGCTTTGATACAGACCTTCAACCCGACCAACTACGCCATCACCCTCGGGGCCAAGCAGGACTACGATGCCTTCTATAGGGCGGAGATGGAGATCAGGCGGTCTGGCAAATACCCGCCCTTCTCCCACCTATGCAACATGATCTTCGCCGCCAAGGAGGCCGAGCGCGCCATCGAGGCGGCCTACCTCGCCAAGCAGGAGATCGAGTCGGCCAAGATAGAGTTCACCTCGACCCTGGGGCCGCTGGTGCCATACATCGAGAAGAACGGCGAGATGTACCGCCGGGAGCTATTGGTCAAATACCGCGATTCCGACCTCACGAAAACGGAGATAGCCAAGATCGCCAAGGGAATAGACGGGAAAGGCGGGGTCAGGGTATACCTCGACGTCGACCCGCTCGATTACTGATTTTTTGCGCCGTTTTCGCATAGATTATATAATCAAGCCAAGAAGGGCGGGCAATAAGCCCGCAAATGGTGCGCCAAAATGAAGAAAAACCTAGCAATCGCCTGTCTGTCCCTGTCCTTGCTGCTTTGCTCCTGCCAGGGCGCGAAGAAGCCGCTTTTGCCATCGGATCTGGCCGAGGCCAACGCCGCCGCCATGCCAGAGGAAGGCGATTGGACCGCCTCCGCCCCCTCCTCGCTTTCCAACCTCGACGTCGTCGACAACGGGCTCGCCAAGGGATGCGCGATCGCCCGCGACGGCGATGGGCTCTTGGCCTATTCGCTAATAAACGGGGAGCACATCGCCTCCTTCTCGGAGACGGCCAACTACGAGGTCAGGTCCAGCGCCCTGTGCGGCTTCCTGCTGTATTTTCAGGAATCCAATGGCGGGTATTCCCTGGTCGATGGGTTCGGGAACAAGCTGCACTCCTCGCTATCCCCGTTCACCTTCCAGGAGAACGCACACGACGAGGTCGTCATCACCGACTCCGGATCGCTCACCTACGCCAGATATGAGAAAGGGAAGGACGCGCCCTCGATCTCGAATCAGAGCGTCTTCGACTCCGAAAGGTGGCCCAGCGCCATCGATGGGGCGCTGCTGGGGCTCGATGGATACCGCATCAGCTTCGGCGACTACTACGTCTACGTGATCGACGAGCGGGGCGAAGTGCACTCCTCATACCCGACCCCAAGCTTCACCGTCGACGGCGCCACCGCGGTCGCGGTCGATGGGAAGCTGCTCATCCAGGAATCATACGAGCTGCCCGACGACGCCAAGGAATACTCCTATTACCAAAACGGGACCAAATACGACCTGAGGTCGCTGTCGTTCGACCTGCTTTCCGGCGACCTGAAGGACATAAACCTCGATTACCTATTGGGAACCTACATCGGGGCCTACTCCTCCCGGAAGGGAAAAACCGACCTCGCCGGGGTCTCGATCTACGAGATAAGGGGCTCGAAGGCCGTCATGGAGAGAAAGAAGGTCCTGATAAACTCCTCTGGCAAGATCATCGAGGAGATGGACCCCTATCTGTTCAGCGGGCTCTACGCCACCGACGGGGGCTACTATTCCTCGACCCTGAAGATGGCCTTCGACCGCTCGATGCGCCTAACCGCTGACCTCTCCGCCTACGACTCGGTCACCCCGATCTACGGCATGGATTGCTACTATGCCAAGGATGGCGAATACGCCAGCGTCCTCTCCAGCAAGGGCGACGTCCTCATCTCCAAGGGCGACTACTCGCTTCTTTCTTCCCAATACAGCTACGACCACGCGATTTTGATAAATTCGCTGGGAACCGGATATGTCTACGGCAACAATGGGGAGCTGCAGGAAATAGAGGGCACGCTCTACCCGCTCGTCGGCTCGGGCGTCGCCTGCGCCATAACCTCAACCGAGGCCAAGATCATGACCCCGGATGAGACGCTGCTCAGCCTAGGCCTATCCGGCGCCACGGCCTCCGCCGGCGGGGCATCGACCATCAACGGTCAGCACATGTTCGTCGGCCTTACGACGACATCCGGCACATCCTACGCCTTGCTTTCTCGCTGAAGCAGAGCGACTGCCGCCGCGAAACCGGCGGCTTTTCTTTTGCTTTCCTGACGCCAAAGAAACCGTAGCCGGGTTTCCTTTAAAGTTTCTAAGAAATCGATTTCATTACCCATTGACGGGCATTTTTCGACTAAATAAAATACATTGTGAAAGCGGTTTCATTGAAATCGCGCATAGAATAGGAGACATATGAAGAAAAAGCACATCTTCTGGGCCATGGCCGTAGCCGTTTTGGCCCTCGCCGCCTGCAACAAGGTCGAATCGAGCTCCTCTGAGTCGACGAGCAAGGACGATCCAGCCGAGTCGTCGTCCACCTCTAGGCCGGATTCGGGCGGCGACAGCCAGAGCAGCGACACGTCCAAGACCCCAGACATCACCACTTCCTCCAGCGAGCCCGATGGTGGGGAGGACACCGACTCCACCTCATCCACGGAGCCCGATGGTGGGGAGGACACCGACTCCACCTCGTCGAGCAGCGAGCCAGACGGCGGCGAGGACACCGACTCGAGCTCGTCGTCCGACCCCGACGGAGGCGATGGCACCAGCTCGGATGAACCCGACGTGCCGGTCGTCATCGGCGACATAACCTTCTCCGGGGTTTCCAACAAGACCATCAAGGTCGGGCAGTACTTCGACGTATTCGAGGGCGTGACCGCCAAGGACTCCAACGACGCCGACTTCACCAACCGGGTGAGGGCAATCGGCAACGTCAACTACGGCGTCGCCGGAAGCTACGAGGTCAAATACGAGGTCGAGGTGGGGGAAGACAAGTACTCGACCACCAGGACCATCACCGTCGAGAATGGGACCATCCCCGGCCAGGTCGCCAGGAACCGCTCCTACGGCGAGCTCACCGCCAACCAGGTCGGCTCTGGCAGCTACCTTAGCGGCGGGGCGAGCGCGCCGACGGTCAACTACAAGAACCCTGCGACCGGCCTCGAGCAGAAGAACGCCATCGTCAGGCCGGGCGACACCCCGTATCTTGGCAACGCGGCCTTCAACGAGGGGCCGATCCCGACCAACACCTGGTATTCCGGCTTCTTCTACGCCAACCACGGCGGATTGACCACGGCCGCGACCAACCCCTTGGCGATAAAGTCGAGCTCCGCCGGCATATCGGTCTCCGACTATGGGGATGGCTTCCTCGAGGTGTTCAAGGTCGAAGACACCACCGGCACCAGCATGACCACCGCCTCAAACCACTCGACCGGCTTCCAGGACATCACCGTCAAGGGCAGCGCGGTCACCTCGTCGGCGGAGTCGCGCATAATCAGCTACACCGAGGATTCCGCCAAGCTCGCCTTGGTGAACCCCTCGACCAACGAGGTCGCGGAGGTCGTCACCATGTCGCAGGGCAGCCCGATGGCATTCTTCGAGTTCTCGACCTCGAAGGCGACCGTCACCCTCCGCGACGGCGGGGTGGCCGATCCGATGAAGTTCTACGACCTGCAGGGCAACGAGATCAACAACCGGTCGACCTATACCGGAAGCGCCATCATCGTCACCTATCCAAAAAGCCACTACGGCTACGGCTCGAACTATCCAAACGCCGGGCTAGGCGCCCCGCTATACCGCGAGCAGAGCTTCCTGCTGTCGGCCCCCGAGGGCTCGACCTTCAAGTTGAGCCAGGGCAACACCGCCAACGCGGCCCTGACCCTCTCGATCGAGATCGACCTCAACGGGAAGAACTACCTGACCGTCTCCTCGCTCTCCTCTAAGGAGGACGCCGCCTTCTACCAGGAATCCGCCTACAGCGTCCTCGATTCCTACTATTACTCCTACGAGGTGGACCACGAGTCCTCCAACGTCCACACGACCATGGGATACCGGGTCCACGTGCTGGATGAGGAGAAGGGATTCCATCCCCTTCTCGGGCTTCTCCCGCACCAGTGGAAGAACTCCGACGACTACGGCGCCTCCGAGGTGCAGATGACCACGATGCGCGGCAAGCTCAAGCTGTTCAAGACCGATTCGTTCACCTATGACCTATCCTTCGCCGGATTGCTGCCGAGCTTCGCCAAGCCCACCGGCGCCGACTACGACGACGCGACCATGCGCGGCTACCTCGAAGACCTGTTGGAGCGCAACCAGCCGGGCGAGGATGGCTTCTCCGAAAGCAAGAAGAACTTCATCGACGCCCCGGGGCCTTACTGGAACGCCAAGGCGCTCTACCCGCTCTCCCAGGGGCTCGTCATCGCCGACCAGATCGGGGCCGATGACCTCAAGCAGGAGTTCGTCTCGCTGCTAAAGGACGACCTGACCGACTGGTACACCTACGACGGGACCTCCGACGACCGCTACCTCTATTACGATGAGGTGGCCGGGTCGCTTATCTGGAGCAACGACGACTTCTCCACCGCCTCGCGCCTGTCCGACCATCACTTCACCGCCGGCTACCTGGTCTACGCCTCCGCCATACTCGCCGCCTACGACGAGGGCTTCAAATCCGACTACCTCGGCATGGCCGAGCTGCAGATGAAGGAGTACATGAACGCCGACGAGTCCGACCCGATGTTCCCGACCTTCCGCACCTTCGACCCCTACGCCGGCCATTCCTGGGCCGACGGCAAGGCCGACACCGGAGACGGCAACAATCAGGAGAGCTCCGGCGAGGCGCTCAACTCCTGGGTCGCGGCCTACCTGCTATCGCTGGTATCCGAGGACCGGCAGTCGGAAGACGCCGCCATCTGGGGCTTCGTCAATGAGCTGGAGGCTGTCAAGCAGTACTGGTTCAACTACGACGGCGACAACTGGAACGAGGACCTCAGCAAGTCGGTGCACGCGGTCGGGATGGTCTGGGGGACCAAGAACGATCACCAGACCTGGTTCGGTTCCAACCCCGAGTTCATCTATGGCATCCATTGGATGCCGACCGGCGAATACGTCTCATCCTATGCCCTAGACGACGGCGAGCTCGCCGTGCTGCAGGACATATACGAGGAGATGGAGAGCCACGCCGGCGGGGCGCCGCGGACATGGCAGTCCAACATGTGGGCGGTCAAGGCCATCTACGACCCCGAGGGGGCGCTTGAGGACTTCGATGCCTCCGCCATCCTTGCTGATGACTACCCCTCCGAGCTGTCCGGCTCCTACTGGATGGTGCAGGCCTTGGCGAGCCTCGGCCACAAGGACGGCGCCGCCTACGTCGAGGGCGAGTTCGCCTCCGGCTCGGTCTACGTCAAAGACGGGGTCAAGACGGCGGTCGTCTACAACCCCGGAGATGCCAAGACCGTCAAGGTCCACGTCGATGGGCAGGTCAAGGAGATCGCGGTTGGCGCCAACTCCCTAGCCTCCTACCCGCTGCAATAGCCTCGCATGGCAAAAACCGCCTTGGGTCCCCCAGGGCGGTTTTGGTTTCATGAGGCCGAAGGCAAATCAATGGCCGCCGGTCGGCAGACAGGTGACCGCGCTGAACCTCTTCCGCCTTCGCCTCCTGAGCAAGCCGAAGAGCAGATCGGCGGATAGGCAAATGGCGATCCCGGCGAGGAATACGCCAAGGTGGACCCCGAAGAAGGGAAGGCTCGGGAAGGCCAATCCGGACGCCACGGCGGAAACCCCATATGGGCTAAACCGCGCGAGCAGGAAGAAAAGCAGGAACGAGGGCAAGGCCGAGGCGGCGGCAGAAACGCCTTCCAACGCGGCGTCTTTTGCCTCCATCCCCTCGCCTTCGGCAGCCTTCTTTCGCGAATAGAAGATCTTCAAGGCCAGGATGGCCACCGCCAGGGGGACCGCCAAGGCCAGTATCATGAATTGGCTTTGGGCACTATCCGCTAGGCTTGGGTAGGGCGAGGCCAAGTAGAGGCCGTTCTTTCGGGAAATCGAAAGCATCCTCAGCGCGGCGCGCTTCTGCGTGGGGAAGCCCTCCAGACTAAGCGGAGTGATCATGGAGGGGGAGAGGCCATTCACCTCATCGATCCGTCCCTCGAAGACCCCAAAGGCGTACTCCGGGGCGATGCCCCCGATCGGCACCCCTTCGTAGCTCATCCCCTCCGGGAGGGCGCCTTGGCCGATGGCCTGCTGCAGGAATGACACGAATTGCCGCTCGGCGGCCCTGGCCACCTCCATATCGGCCAAATCGTAGTAATCCGCGACGTTGATGCCGCCGTATAGGGCCTCGATGTCCTCGCGGCGCGATGGCGAATACCCCTCGCCAAGGACCTCGGCGATGGCCGCGTCCTCAAGCTCGGATATCAATGAATCCCTTTGGCAGGATATGGTCTTCGACCCGCTGGAGGAGGATATTTCCACGCTGACCATGGTGTAGTCGCCGAAAAGGCAAGCGCGCTCGGCGGCCCTGGCCCCGACGATGAGCGGCCCCTCGCCATAGGGCGCGTAAAGCCAGCCTTCATCCCCCTCGCCGATGCTCGCGACGTATTGGGAGTAGAAGGAGTGGATCCGGTTCCTTGCGGCTTTCGATATCACATAGGCACGCTCTCCCAGCAAAAGCGTGTTGTCCAAGCTGCCATCCGCATAATCCCCATTTGGCTGCTCAGGGGCAACGAAAATGCCGGAGATGGTCAGGTCGATCCCCTCTAGAAGCGGGACCTGCAACGGCATCTTGCATCCTATTAGCGACCCGAGGTCGGGCAGATCGCCCAGCCCATAATGCCCTTTGTCAAAGATGCGGTCCGCCATCGGCTTGGGCAGGGCGACCTCGAAATCATCCTGCGGCGCCCGCCCGTAGGAAAAGGAGATCCCAAGCGAATCGGAGGCGAGGGAGGGCAAGGCGTAGCGATCGGTCAGGTGGCGGTATGGGTAGGCTATGTAGGCGAGGCGGTCGCCTTCCTCATCGATGCTGTCGACGAATCCCTGCTTGCCTCCATCGAAGGAAAAGGAGTCGCCGGGCCTAAATAGCGCTTCGATCTGCGCCCTCTCCTCATCGAACCCCGCGACGGATATCGAAGAGGATATGAGCGGGGCGAGGATGGCAAGCATGAGCGAGGTGGCGACGATGTTCTTGACCGCTGTTTTACTTGGTTTGGCTTTTTTCATGGCTTTTCCTCTATATAAGTATCATTTGAATGATACTGCTCTCTAGGTCAGTATAGGCTCCATATAAAATATTTAAGTTATAAAGGCAATCAGGATTTACTTCTATGGAAAGCGACCCATTCACAGCGGTTTTCTTTTGCCCAGTGGTAACATTCTCGATTTCGATGATGAAATTCGGGTTGATGTAATTGACATGTGGATCTATTTCAAGTAAGCCTTCTTCACTTACCATGAAAGCATATGAAACATC
>DVMV01000036.1 GCA_018714785.1 Candidatus Alloenteromonas pullicola | reverse complement strand
TCGGATTGGCCATGTCCAAGACTACCTTGATACCTATGGGATCGATAAGGGAAGTCAAAATGTACCCCATGGATTTTGAGGAGTTCCTGCTAGCCAATTCGGTGTCGGAGACGGCGATCGGCCATATGCGGGACTGCTTTTTGGAACGCAAGATGCTGGATGAAGCCACCCACCAGAATATCCTTTACCTGTTCAAATGCTATCTTTTCGTAGGCGGGCTTCCTGACGCGGTAAAAGCCTTCGTGGAGGACAAGAACGTCTTTAAGGTCAAACAGATCCAATCCGACATCTCGAGGTATTACGGAGACGATGCCTCCAAATACGACCGCGAGCACAAGCTGAAGATCAAGCGGATATACGAAATGCTGCCTTCCGTCATGGAGAATAAGGTCAAGCGCATCCGCTTCAATCGGATCGATGGCAAGCAAGGCGAACGATACGATAACTACCAAGACGAGTTCGAATACCTCACCTCTTCTGGCATCGCCTTAAGCTGCAAAGCCATAGCCGAACCGAAATTCCCTTTGCTGCAATCCAGCCGAAAGAACCTGCTGAAGCTTTATCTTAGCGACGTCGGATTGCTCTCCAACGCTTTATATGGGCCTAACGTCAACGCGATCCTAAACGATAGAAGCGGAGCCAACCTCGGGGCGGTCTACGAGACGGCTTCGGCCCAGGAGCTTAAATGCCATGGCCATGAGCTTTACTATTACGACCGGAAAAAGGTCGGGGAGGTCGATTTCCTAGTGGATGACTACGACGAGCTTTCGATAATCCCGATTGAGATAAAGTCGGGATCGGATGAAAGGAACTATAAGGCCTTGCCGAGGCTTCTCGAAGATGCCAACTACCGGATTTCCAAAGCCTTCGTTTTCTCCAATCAACGCGAGGTCACCGCTCAGGGCAAGATAATCCTCATGCCTATTTACTACCTCATGTTCATTTAACCAGAACATCCGCCTTTTGCGTGTTAATCCATGACGAAACCAAATAAAAACCGCCCTTTTGCGGGCGGTCTATCTTAAGCGCGGAGGATCTGCTTGACGATCTCGATCATCAGATTGAATTCCCTGACGCTCAGGAACTCGTAGCGGCCGTGGTGGTTGTACGACCCGGTTCCGAGGTTGGGGGTGGGGCAGCCCTTGAAGGAGAAGGTGGCCCCGTCGGTCCCGCCCCTGATCGGCGGGTAGGTCGGAGTGAGCCCGAGCTTGGCGAAGGCCTTGGCGGCCTGCTCCTTGGCCTCGGGGTGCTTGTCGATGACCTCCTTCATGTTGCGGTACTCATCGCGGATGTCGAGGCTGACCTCGCAGCCGGGGTAGCGCTCGACTAGCTCCTTGGCGGCCTGACGGAATTCCTGCTTCTGATCCTCGAGCTTCTGCCCATCGTGGTTGCGGATGATGTATTCCATCCTCGCCTCGGCCACGTTGCCCTCGATGGAGTTGAGGTGGTTGAAACCCTCATGGCCATCGGTGTACTCCGGGCGCTTGGTGGCCGGCAGCAGCCGGTCGAACTTGAAGGCGCAGGTGCAGGCGTTGACCATCTTTCCCTTGGCTTCGCCGGGGTGGATGGCCTTGCCCTTGATGGTGACGGTCGCGTGGGCGGCGTTGAAGGTCTCGTAGGCGATCTCCATCGGGTCACCGCCGTCGACGGTGTAGGCGTATTTGGCCCCGAACCGCTTGGCGTCGAAGTGCTCCGGACCCCTTCCGATCTCCTCGTCGGGGGTGAAGCAGAAGCATATCGGGTGGTGCTTGTCCTCGGGATGGCCCTTATAGTAGCTTAGGACCGCCATGATGATGGCGACCCCGGCTTTGTCGTCGGCCCCAAGAAGCGTGTCGCCGGAGGTTGTGACCAGGGTGTCGCCGACGAACTTCGAGAGTATCGGGAACACCTTCGGGTCGAGCGAGTACTCGTCGTTGAGTTTGATGACCCCGCCGTCGTAGTTCTCGATTATCTGCGGCTTGACGTCTTTGCCGGTCAGCTCGGAGGCGGTGTCGACGTGGGAGTTGAGCCCGATCGGGTCGAGGCCCTCCTCGCCCTCTAGCTTGCCATAGACGATCCCGTATTCGTCTAGGTAGGCGTCGATCCCCATCGATTTTAGCTCCTCGAGCAATTTCCTGGAGAGATCGAGCTCTTTGGCCGCCGATGGGGTGGTGGCGCTGTTCGCGTCGGACTGGGTGTCGATCTTCACGTAGGAGAGGAACCTTTCCAAATTCTTGTCCATATTTATCCTTTCGGGGGCAATTCTACACTAAGTTGGCGCGCATAGAAGTTGCAAGCGCTCCCAATTGGTGTACCATAGCCTGTGAAAGGACACTTAACAAATAACGATGATAAAAGAACTAACCCCGTCTTGGCTCAAGGAACAGGCCAAGCAATACGCCGGCGACCGCGGCAACGCGATGCTCCGCCACGCGCTTTCGCGCAGCTCCCTCAGCAGCGCCATCTTCGTGAGCCAGAGCAAGCCCAACGCCATGGTGAGCCTCGACCTCAAGACCATGCCGGTCTGCGACCAGCATGCCTCCGGAAGGTGCTGGATATTCGCCGGGCTCAATCTCCTCCGCGAGTTGATCGCCGATAAGCTTGGCGCCAAGTCGTTCGAGCTCAGCCAGAACTACATCGCCTTCTTCGACAAGATCGAGAAGAGCAACTTCGCCCTCGAGTCGCTGCTCTCCCTATCCAAGGGCGAGCCGAGCGAGCGGGTCTACATGCACATCCTAAACGACCCCGTCTCCGATGGCGGGCAGTGGGACATGTTCGTCAACTTGGTCCTCAAGTACGGTTTGGCCCCCAAATACGCCTACCTAGACACCTATCAGGCCTCCAACACCCGCGAGACCGACTTCCTGGTCAACGCCGCGATCAGGGGCTTCGCCGCCAAGGCGCATAAGCTCGTCCACGAAGGCAAGGAAGAGGAGGCCAGGCAGCTCAAGGAGCAGACCATGGCCAGCATCTATGACATGTTCCTCAGCGCCTTCGGCTTCCCGCCCGAGTCCTTCCGCCTCGTCTACGAGGACAAGCAGGGCAAGCGCGTCGACAAAGGCGAATACACCCCGAAGTCCTTCTTCGATGAATTCCTCGGCAAGGAGAAGCTATTGTCCTACCAGTCGCTGATCAACTCGCCGACGCAGGACAAGCCCTTCATGCGCAACTTCACCATCGATTACCTCGGCAACGTCATCGAGGGCAACCCGATAAACCATCTCAACGTCACCATGCCCCGGATGGAGGAGGCCATCATCGCCCAGCTTAAGTCCGGCACCCCGGTCTGGTTCGGCTCCGACGTGAGCTTCAACCGCGACCGCGAGCTCGACTATTGGGCCACCGAGACCCACGACTACAAGGGCTCTTTCGGCTTCGACATCGCCTTCGACAAGGGCGACATGCTCACCTTCCGCCACTCGGCCATGAACCACGCGATGCTCATCGTCGGCGTCGACCTCGACGAGCAGGGCCGCCCGCTAGCCTGGAAGATCGAGAACTCCTGGGGCGAGAAGACCGGCGACAAGGGCTACTTCTACATGTCCGAGTCCTGGTTCAAGACCTTCGTCTACCAGGCGGTGGTCGATAAGGCGTTCCTAACTGAGCAGGAGAAGGAGGCCGCCTCCAAGGAGCCGACCCATCTCAACCCCTGGGATCCGATGGGAACCCTGGCCTGCTAAGTCCATCTTCCCCATTTGGGGAATTGGTAATAAAATCGCCTCATGGCCAAGCGGATCGGCACCGGCGCCCTCCTCGCCAAGAAGGCGCTTCGCCAGATAAAGGGCGAATGGAAACAGTTCCTTTCGATTTTCCTGATGGGCGCGATCGCCATGACGCTGTTCGTTGGGCTTTTCTCCAACGCCGACAGCCTTTCCAATAGGGTCGATGAGGCCTACGAAGAGGGGAATTACCCCTCTTTGTTCGTATTCACCTCTTCCCACGCCGCCTCCGACCTCGATGGGCTCAGGTCGCTATTGGATGAGGGCGACGAGATCGACAGCCGCCTCGAGATCACCGGCAAAGCGCAGGGCAAGGGCGTCTACTTCGCCCTGACCGATGGCTTCCCCGAGCTCTCCAAGCCCTATAACCTGCAAGGTGAGGCCGGGAAGGACTTCTTCCTGGTCGACTACGCCCTAGGCGAGGAAGCCAGCGCCCTAACAACCCCGATACTGCTAGGCAAGCAGGCGGAGATAACCCTCCCGCTCGCCTCTTTCGGGCTCTCGTCCTATGCCGAGCTGTTGGCTTCCTACGTCAAGCCGGGCAAGCAGAACATCCTCGCCTCCGATGAGCTTAGCTTCTTCCTCACCCCGACCGGCTACATGGATAACCCCGAGAACCTCTCGGTTTCCTCCTACTCGTCCTCGACGATATGCATCAGCAAAGACTACTTCCTCTCGGGGATACTAAGCGAGATCGAGGATAACTACGATTCCTCCGCCGTCGCCATGATTAACCAGACCATCAAGTCGCTACTAGGCGACAACCTATACCTCATCAAGCTGCAGGACGAGTCGAAGCTGGATTCGCTGAAGGCGAAGATCGAGGATTATTTCGGCCGCAAGGCGATATACGGCGGGGAGGACAACCTCCTCTACGTCCTTTCGGGCGAGCAGTGCCCCTGGGCCAGCAACATCGAGGTCGAGGTGTCGGAGGCGACATCGCTATGCTTCCTCTTCCCGGCGGTGTTCTTCTTCGTGGCCTTGCTGGTCATCCTCACCACCTTCTCGCAGATAATCATCAAGGAGCGCCTGCAGATCGGCACGATGAAGGCCATGGGTGTCAGCCAGTCGGAGATCAGGTTCCATTACTCCTCGATGGTGGCGGTGCTCCTATTGCTCAGCTCGGTATTCGGCTTCGTTGCCGGGCCGCTTATCATCCCGGCCATCATGGGGCAGAAATACGATATCCTCTATAGCCTTCCCGCCCGCTCCGCCTTCGTCTTCCCGGCTTGGCCGGCCATCCTTTCCTGCCTGATATTCCTTGCCGCCGGCATAGCCTGCGCCCTCTTCGCGACCCACAAGGAGCTGCGCCTATTGCCATCGGAATCGATGCGCGCGGCCCCGATCCACTTCAAGGGGCGCGGAGGCGAGGTCAAGGAATCCAAGCCCAAGGCCAGCCGCTTATCGGCCAAGATGGCGCTTCGCAACATCCGCAGTGCCCTGTTCAAATCGTTCATGGTCGTCGCCGGGGTCGCCGGCTGCGCGGCTTTGCTCCTATGCGGTTTCGGCATCGAGGACACCATCGACTACGGCATCGACAACGACATCGCCTTGGCCTATAACGGCGACGTCACCGGGTCGTATGCCGGGGTGAGCTATCAGAAGACGCAGTCCTACTTCGACCTGCCGGGCATAGCCAAAGTCGAGCAGAGCTACCTCTCGAGCGGCGACATCCAAAGCGGGGAGAAGACCTTCCTCTCCTCGGTGAGGCTGTTCGAGGCCGACCACCAGTGCTTCGACTTCGAGATAACCCCCGGCACGGTCGCCATATCGCTGAAGGTGGCGGAGCAATTGGGGGTTGAGGTCGGGGACGAGGTCAGCTTCCCGCTGCTGTCCAAGACGGCCACCGCCAAGGTCGGGGCAATCTACAGAGCCTTCTCGGTCAACGGGGTGGCGGGGCTCTACTCGGATTTCTTCGCCGATGGGCAATGCCCATACAACTACGCGACCATCACCGCCGAGCCGGGATATTCCGAGGAATCCATCAAGCAGGAGATCGTCGACTCGGATTCCGCCTCGATGTTCGCCTCGGTGCAGACCAAGCAGGAGGTATACGGCCAGATCGAGTCCATCACCTCCGGCATCAAGGTCATGACCAACGCGGTCAAGGTGTTCGCGATACTGCTGGCCTTGGTGGTGCTGTACAACCTGACCCTATTGAACTTCCGCTACCGCCAGCGCGACATAGCGACCCTCAAGGTGCTCGGCTTCTCCAAGTCCGAGATCGGGCTCTCATTGACTTTGGAATCGGCGATCCTCTCGATCGTCGGCTTCGCCATCGGATCCCTGCTTGGGTTCCCCTTCATGTACGCGACTTTGAAGGTCAACGAGGTCTCGCTGGTCCGCTTCCTATACCACATCGGCTTCCCCAGCTACATATACGCCTTCCTGCTGACATTCATAGTGGCCATCGGGGTGAACGTATTGCTATCCCTATACACCGGGAGGGTGAAGATGGTGGAGAGCCTCAAGAGCGTCGAGTGAGCAACATCCTTGCTTAAAGCAAACATAGCGGTATGATTAAGCGCGGAGGGGAAAAGCCAATGGAAACCAAAGCCAAGAAATACCGCTGCACCGTCTGCGGCGCGATCGTCACCCCCAACCCGGATGGAAGCTGCCCGCTCTGCGGGGCGCCCTTCGAGTTGCTGGTCCCGGTCGACGACGACGGCAACGACATAGTCGAATAAGCTTTGGGCCCGGTGCACCCGGGCCTATTTTTCCCCAGGAGGAATTAACTATGATTAACCCTAGGAAAGTCGTGGTCATCGGCGATGGTGCGGTGGGAAGCACCATCTCCTTCGCCCTCATGCTCGGCCACGCGGTCAACGAGATAGTCATCGTCGACGTGAACAAGGACAAGGTCCAGGGTGACGTCCTCGACATGGTCGACGGGATGAGCTTCGTCTCGGTTCCCAAGACCATAAAGTGCGGGGATTACGCGGACATCGATGACGCCCACATCGTCATCATCACCGCCGGCGCGGCCCAGAAGCCCGGCGAGACCCGCCTCGACCTGCTGCACAAGAACGCCTCGATCATGTCCTCGATCTGCGACTCGATGAAGCCGCGCCTCGACGAGCACGCGATAGTGATGGTGGTGTCCAACCCCTGCGACGTATTGTCCTATCTCGCATACAAGAAGCTCGGATTGCCATCTGGCCAGGTGTTCGGCTCGGGCACGGTGCTCGACACCTCGCGTCTGAAGACCGCGATCAGCGAGGACACCGGCATCGACCCGCGCAACGTCCACACCTTCGTGGTCGGCGAGCATGGCGATTCTGAGGTCGCCGCCTGGAGCGCCACCTCCGTCGGCGGTCTGTCCTTGCTTGATTACTCCGCCCAGTATGGCGAGTTCAACCTCGCCCATCTAGACGAGCTGCACGCCAAGGTCAGGGATGCGGCCTACCAGATCATCTCCAAGAAGGGCGCGACCAACTATGCCGTCGCCCTCGCGGTCTCGCGCATCGTCTCGGCCATCCTCAACGACGAGAAGAGCGTCCTCACCGTCTCCACCTTGCTGCAAAACGAGTTCGGCGGGGCGCTTAGCGATATCTACCTCTCGCTTCCCTGCGTCGTTGGCTCTAGCGGCGTCGAGCGGATACTCCATCCTTCCTACTCCAAGAAGGAGCAGCTGGCCATCCTCGATTCGGGGAAGGCGATGAAGGGGAAGATCGCCGAGCTGGGGCTAGATAAGTAAGGCAAGAAGCCGGGTCGAGCCGATCCGGCTTTTTACTTTGTAAAATATTTTTCTTCATCAAAATATTCCAAAAAGAAATACCTTCGATGGGAACTGGTGAATTTCCGGTCGGTGGATTTTTGACGAACCGTTGACGGTCGGTGGATAACCTTTTTTGGGCTTGACTCTCTCTCTCTCTCTCTCTATGATGGCGTTGAGCGAAACAAGATGAGAAGGCGACTGATCGACGGAATAGTGCTTGCTCTAGGGGCTTTGTAGCCCCTTTTTTCTTGTCTTTTGCTCGCGTGCATGCGCCATTCGCCTATATAGAGGCGAAGGCGGGAAAGAAGGGACAATATGTTCACGAAGCGAAAGTCTCTACTTCTCGGGTTCCTCGCGGCTGCCACGGCCACGGGGTTAGCCCTCGGCGTCAACGGCGTCGTAGATGCGTATGTGGGGGAGCCGGTTGAGGTAAGTGCTGCTGGGGTGCCAGATAACCTATCTGTTGTTACGGACTTAAAGCAGACACAGTCTGGAGACAAATTTATTTTAGGAGCCCTCAATGGCGTCAATTTTTACGGCTTTTCTAGTGGGACTGAAAGTTGGGGAAAAGCTTCTACCTCTGATGCGGATTGGAAAGAGTTTGAAATTTTAAACAATGGTGATAACACTTTCAAAGCAACAGTCTCATTAGATTCGACCACTTATTATCTTAGCGTCCCAACTTCTAACGGGTGGAAATTAACTACTTCATCAACCGATGCGAATACTACACTTAAATTCGGCACCAGTC
>DVMV01000035.1 GCA_018714785.1 Candidatus Alloenteromonas pullicola | reverse complement strand
GAAAATCCAAAAGTTTAGATTTTCCCACAATGCTTATCTTTTGGTCTTTGGTTCGGAATAGTGTAGTGCTGGCGGTCTATCTCTTGTTTTCGGTTGCTTGCTTCCTTACCGTACATGAGCATACGCGGACGACATCCATCCGAGCAAGCGCGGGCACATCGAGCTATTCGGCCCGAAATTCCTTGCGTTCATCAAGGATCTGCAATGAAAACGCCGCCCAAACGGGCGGCGTTTTAGTTTACCGAGCCTATCGAGTCGGAGATGCTTAGCTTCCCGGGGAGGCAGATGACGTTGCCGTGCTTCTCCGAGGAGGACATCTCCTCGATCAGGGCTTTCGACAGCTCCTCTCCCAAAGCCTTGGTGTCCTGGACCACGGTCGAGAGCCTCGGGGTGACGTATTTGGCCATCTCGAGCCCGTCGAAGCCGAAGACCGAGATGTCCTTGGGGATGCTTAGGCCCCGGCTGCGGATGAACCCCATGGCCGCGAGGGCGGTGTAGTCGTCGGGGTAGATGATGGCGGTGGGGCGGTTGGGCCTATCCAGCAGGTTCGAGGTGATCTCGATGGCTTTCTGCTGGTTGAAGTACTCCCCCTCCAATAGGTTGGACCGGTCGAAGGGGACCTTGTATTCGAACAAAGCGTCCTGGAAGCCCTTGATGCGCTGATCGGTTATCTTGTTGGCCTTGCCGGTGATGAAGGCGATGTTGCGGTGGCCGCGCTTGAGCAGCTCCTCGGTGACCTGCTTTAGGGCGGCGTAGCCATCGGTGCATATCCCCGGCATCTTGGTTCCGTAATAGTCGAAGCCGACGCATTTGATCGGCGAGTTGATTATCTCGAGGACGTTCTCGTTGTCCATCTCCCCGAGGATGACGACGCCCTCGACGTTGCGCGACATGATGCACTTCAATAGGCCTGGCTCGCGCTTGCCCTCGACGTAATGGGTTACGAAGAGCAGGTTATACCCCTGCTGCGACACCTTCCTCGAGAAGGAATCGAGTATCTGCCCGAATAGGGGGTGGGTGAACGGGGACACGTCGTGCTCCATGTAGACCAGGATCCCGATGTTCTTGCTCTTCCCGCGGGATAGCGACTTGGCCTGCAGGTTGGGGACGTACTTCATCTCGGCCATGGCCTTCTTGATCCGGGCCTTGGTCTCCTCCGGGATGGCGGGGTAGTCGTTAATCGCCTTCGATACGGTTGAGGCGCTGACCCCGCAGCGCTTGGCGACGTCGTAGATCGTGACCATCGTTTTACCTCCTAATCACTATCGTCTCCATCTCATCCTTGCCGAGGCGGATGTTGGCTTTATCCTGCCCTAAGGACAGGCTTATGGTCCTTTCCTCGCCTTCGTTGAGGCAGATGAAGACCAGGCTGCCGTCGGGGTTGATGGCCGCGGCGGCGGAAAGGCTCGGGTCGGCTATGTCGGCGTGGAGTATCTCGGCCCCTTTCCTTAGATAATGGCTTAAGTGCTTGATCGCGTAATATGAGGGGTTTATCCGCAGCGTTTTGCCGTCGCTCATGATCGGGGCCTCGCAGAGGTTCCCGACGTGGTTATAGCCACCGGTGAGGTCGAGCAGCAGGTTCCAGTCGAGGAAGGCGGTGGAGCCGTTGTTGAGATCGCGCAAATAGTTGCGGCCGTAGCGGGTGAAGGACGAGTAGTCGCCCATCCCCCCGAAATCGGCGGCGTGGACCGTCTCGACGCACCCCTCGGTGAACACAAGCGGCTTCTCTGGATATAGCTCGTAGCATTTCCTGACCTCGCCGAACTTGTCCCGGTCGTACCAATGGAAGGCGATGCCATATGCGGCTTCGTAGGCCTGCTTGTCCTCAAGCACCCCTTTGGCGCGGCGGAGCAAGGCGTCGCGGTTGTGGTCCCAGATGTAGATGTGGGTTTCCGGCAGCAGGGCATGCAGCTGCTTGAGGAGCCTTGCCTCCTGCTTTACGTCGTAGATGCAGGATTCCCAGGTCTGGACCGCCTCGGGCTCGTTCTGGACGGTGATGGCGGCGATGGGGCAGCCCTCGCCATCCATATGCTTGACGTATTCGGCGACGTAGGCGGCGAACTTGCCATAGCAATCGTCCTTGAGGCTTCCGCCGTGGCATTTCTCGCCGTTGGTCTTGTAACGGGCCGGCGCGGACCAGGTCGAGGCGATCAGGGCAATCTCGCCCTTCGATTTCGCCGCCTTGATGAAAGGGATGATCTCCTGCTCGTCGTGGCGGAGCGAGAAATCCGAGAAATCGTCAAATTCCGCGTAATCGTAATCGGTCAAAGAAAAATCGCAGCTTCCGATGGTGACTCGGCCGAGATTGTACCGTAAACCGGTTTCCCCAAAATACAGTTCCTTGACCTCTTCCTTCAACTTTTCGTCCATGGTCGCATAGACGTGGCTTGCCGAGTCGGTGAAAGCCCCGCCAAAGCCCTTCAATAGGCGTTTTACCGGTTCGTTTTTGAAGACGATCTCAACATCAGACGCGTCACTGGACTCGGCATCATCGACAAAAAAGCCTGCGCGTGCGGACTTTACTAATAATTTCTCCATGTTTCCCGCCTTTCCCCACAATCTAAAAAACGTAAGGTGTCCTCTATAGTAAATCGATTTCTAAACGCTGTGTAAAGACCCAGATGTAAGCGCTTCAACGAAAAAGATACGAAATTTCCTAGCCAGCATCGGGTTTTTATCGATGGATTGTGCGGTCAAAGACATTTTTCGCTTGCTTTGTAAGCCCTTCCAAACTAAAATTTGGTACGGTAGGAAATCGATTTCCTAAAAAGGAGTAAAACATGAAAGCGAACAAGCTTGTATTCGCCTTAAGCGCGATTCTGTGCGCCGGCGTGCTTTCCGGCTGCGGCGAGGAGGAGCGCGAACCGGGCGTCCTCTCGATCATGGCCTACAACGGCGGCTATGGCAACGAATGGCTGGAGGCCATCTGCAACAAATACATGGAGGAGACTGGCAACATCGTCACCTACGATACCGACTCGACCATTCTTTCGAAGATCGAGAACCAGCTCACCCAGACCAGCGACTACGACATCTTCATGTCCCACGGCCTTTCCTGGCAGAGCTACGCCGAGCGCGGATTGCTCGCCGACCTCGATGACCTCTATGATTCAACCAACCGGGATGGCGACAAGTTCTCCGACCGCGTAATCGACGAGGCCCTTGACCTCTGCAAGTACGAGAACCGCGATTCCGGCGAGACCCATTACTATAAGGTCCCGTTCACCCAGGGCGCCGGCGGTTTGGTCTACAACATGGACATGTTCGAGCAGTATGGCTGGGAGGTCCCGGAAACCTATGACGACCTCGTTGCCCTGTGCGCGAAGATAAAAGCGGATACCAAAGGCACCGTCACCCCGTTTGCCTGGAGCAAGGACCGCGACTACTACTGGGATTACCCGATCTACGCCTGGTGGTATGAGCTCGCCGGCGAGGACACCTACAATCAGTGGCTCTCCCTCAAGGGCGACGACGGCACCTACGCCACCGGATACGAGAACTTCAACCCCGATGGCGACTACGCCGCCTTCAAGCAGGCCTTCACAATGTGGTATGACCTGGTCGCCGAGAACTCCGATTACTCCAACGACCGCGCCTACAGCGCTTCCCTAATCACCGCGCAGAACCTCTTCTACACCGGCAAGGCCGCGATGATCCCCTATGGGCAGTGGGCCAAGAAGGAGATCGAGCTCACCGAGAAGAAGGACTTCACCTTCGACATCGCCATGATGCCGACCCCGACCGTCCGCGAGGGCGCGACCCACAACAACTTCATGGTCGGCTTCGGCGATTCCATGATCATCCCCGAGAACTCCCCGAACAAGGAGCTCGCCAAGGACTTCCTGCGCTTCATGTCGACCGAATTCGCCTGCAAGGCCTTCGTCGAGCAGGCCCGCGGGCCCTTCCTGGCCTTCGACTACTCCGACATCGACATGGCCGACATCACCGCCTCCGATACCTACATCGCCTCGATAAAGAACATCCTCGAGACCTGCAACAACTTCTCGACCGCCTCCAACAACCCGATCCTCGTCACCATGGGCGACACCGTCGTCCAGCCTTGGGTCAACAACCAGCGCTACTACGTCACCTCGGCCTCAAATCCGACCGACTCGGCCGTCGACGACGCCTTCACCACCCTTTACAATTACGTCAAGAACAACTGGAGTTCCTGGCTCCGCGGATCGGGCGTAGATTATTGACATGGGCCCCTTCTTCAAAAGGCGGGATGCCTCATCCGGGGCCGCGGTGGCCTCGATAACCCCGCCAAAGAAAAGGAGGCGGCGCAAGCTCATCAAGGGCACGACGATCTTCATCTGCCTGATGCTCCTTTACCCGATTGCCCAGTTCGCGATCATGTGGTTCGGCGTGAACATCAACTCGATATTGCTCACCTTCAAGGAGGGCATCACCAACGAGTTCCGTCCCGCCGATGAGCTCTTCTTCAACTACGAGACCGTCTTCATGGAGATGGCCTCCAACTCGACGTGGCAGTCGATATACATCGCCTCGGCCGCCTACATCGTGCTCAATTGCTTCGTGACCCTCCCGGTCTCGATGTTCTTCTCCTACTTCATCTTCAAGAAGGTCTACGCGGGCGGCGTGTTCAAGGCGATTTTCTACTTGCCTTCCGTCCTCCCGATCGTCGCGCTGACGACGGTATATACGCTGGCCTTCCAGCAATCGGCCGACGCGACCGGGTTCATGGGCTCGTTCTTCGCCCTGCTCGGCATCGACACATCGACCTGGTTCATCGGCGATGGGGCGAAATGGATGGTCTGGGTGTTCTGCTTCTGGACCGGCATCGGATACGACGTCATGCTCATGTCCGCCGCCATGGCCAGGATCCCCAGGGAGCTGCTTGAGTCCGCGAAGATGGACGGCATCTCCCCGCTGAAGGAATTCTTCTACATCGTCATCCCGCTATCCTGGCCGACCGTCACCACGCTTTTCATCTTCGCGATGCTCGGCTTCTTCGGCACCTACCTGCAGCCGATGCTACTGACCCTAGGCCAATACGACACCATGACGCTTGGGCTTCAGATATTCTACGAGGCCGACGTGCCCAACAAGGTCCACGCCGCCACCGTCGGCTTGGTCTGGACCATCATCGGCGCCCCGATCATCCTCGGGGTCCGCACCCTCCTCAACCACTTCTTCAAGGAGGTCAACTTCTGATGGAAACCATAAGGCACAAAATCCACAGGTACTTCCGCAAGAAGTCCGACGAGCGCCGTCAGGAAGCCTACTCCCGCCGCAACGACATCCTCTTCAAGCGCCACGGCGGCGAGGTGGTCCTGTTCGCCGTGATGTTCGTCGTATTCCTCATCTTCGCGATATCCTACATATTCCCGTTCATCTGGCTGCTTTTGAACGCCTTCAAGACACAGTCGGAGTTCATGGAGAACTTCTCCGGCTTCCCCAGGGCCTGGACCTGGGAGAACTTCGCCGAGGCGCTCACCTACAGCTCATCGGAGACCAACGACAAGACCATCCTCTACATGCTTGGGATGTCGATATTGATCTCGCTGCTCGGCACCGCGGCCACCGTCTTCTTCTCCTCCTGCGCCGCCTACGTGGTCGCCAAATACGACTTCCCGGGCCGCAAGATCGTCTTCGGGGTCGTTATATTCACCCTCATCATCCCGATCGTCGGCTCCTTGCCGTCCCAGATCCAGCTGATGAAGATGCTTCAGCTCAACAACACCGTCATCGGCTTGGTGTTCCTCTATTCCGGCGCCTTCGGGACCAACTTCATGCTCCTGTACGCCTTCTTCAAGAACCTGAGCTGGACCTACGTCGAGGCCGCCAAGATCGATGGGGCGAGCGACTTCCGGATCTTCTTCACCATCATCGTCCCGATGGCCAAAGGGCCCATCACGGCCATCTTCATCATCGTCTTCATCGGGCTATGGTCAGACTACATGACCCCGATGATCTATCTGCCCAGCCAGCCCACCCTCGCGGTCGGCCTTAAGCTGCTATCCGACGCCATGATCCAACGCGGCACCTACACGCTGCTGTTCGCCTCGATCATCATCGCCATCATCCCGGTCATCATCGGCTTCTGCGCCTTCAACAAGACCATCATGGAAAACACCGCCATCGGCGGTTTAAAGGGCTAGTCCCAATAAAGAAAGGAGAATTTCCAACATGAAATTCAGCAAAGCCATCCTCACCCTGTCCTGCGCGCTGCTGCTCGCCAGCTGCGGCGGAGGCGAATCCAAGACCGGCGTCGGCCTCACCATCGCGGGCGACACCACGGTCGAGGTCGGCGCCAAGATCAAGCTCAACGTCACCCTCACCAACGACGGCGAGAGGAAGGGCTACACCCTCACCTCATCCGACGTAGCGCTAGCCACCGTCGATGAGGAAGGATACGTCACCGGCGTCGCCGAGGGCGAGGTCACCATCACCGCCGCCTCCTTGGCCGATCCCGACGTCACCGCTACCTGGGACGTCGACGTCATCGCCTCGACCATCCCCTCCGCCAGCATCTCCGCCTTCTCCAACACCCTGGTGGTCGGCGGCAAGACCAGCCTGACCGCCGAGATCTACAACCCTACCTCCTACACCCCGATAATCCACTGGACCACCGAGCGCGGCAAGGGATCGATTCTTGGCGGTAGGAACGAAAGCGCCACCTTCTCTTCCAATTCGGTCGGAAACGAGATCGTCGGCCTCGAGGTCAACATCGGCCCATACTGCATCAAGGATGAGCTGCAGATCTTCATCTCCGACAACTACACCGATCCGGCCAAGGCGTGGATCGAGGTCGGCGACGCCGAGACCTTCACCGAGTACTTCCTCAACGGCTCGACCGGCGTGAGCGGCAACTACTACCTGACCGCCGACATCGACCTCAACGGGATCGAGGTCAACGCCAACATGCACTCCAAGATCGCCGGGACCCTCGACGGCCGCGGCCACAAGATATTCAATTTCACTCTTGCCGGAGAGACCCCCGATGAGAACGGGGCGAGCGCCAATGCCGGCTTGTTCAACGGCGTCGGGGCCCAGGGCGCCATCCGCAACCTGGCAATCGACGTCAACATGGGCAAGTCTGCCTCGGGCTGGGGCTCGAGCGCTTTGACCAACGGGGCCGACGGGACCATCGAGAACGTATTGGTCAACGTCGAGCACAGCTTCGATTCCGGCGAGTTCGCCACCGAGGAGAACAACTACTACGTTCCCTTCAACGCCGGCTTGGTCGGCGTCCCGGCCGCTGGGTCGCATTACTACGACTGCGTGGTAAACGTCACCGGCGTCGGCGCCTCCACCATTTACGCCGATTCCGCCTATCCTTCCGGATACGGCACCGCCCAGACCTTCAAGTTCGACGGCTTCTACACCAACTCGAACAACGTCGGCGGGCAGCAGTGGGACTGGGGAGCGGCCGTCAACGACCTCTCCGGCTACACGATCGGCATCGACTGGAACTCCGCCAACGCCTCGACCTACCGGACCCTGTCCGCTTCCGTGTGGAACGTCACCGACGGCGCCATGCCGACCCTTAAGGTCATCTGATGAATATGAAGAAACAATTGCTTTGCCTATTGGCCATGGGGGCGATCGTCCCCTTGGCCAGCAGCTGCGGTAACCCCGCGACCAAGCTCGAGAGCGGCGATCCCGTCTTCACCCGCCAGGCCTACATCGACCTATCCGATGTTCCGGCCAAGGTGTCGGTCTACGCGGATGTCGAAGGCGAGATCACCCGGGCGATGTTCGGGTCGCGCATCGTCGTGCCGACCGACAAGATCGGATACCGCGACGGCGTCTTGACCCTCGATACCTCCGTTCTTTATGACGACGCCGGCGAGCTCGCCATCAGCTCCGGCGAGCAGACCCTGCGCCTATACACCAGCAATGGCACCGTCGACATCGATATCCTATTGGTCAACAAGGTCCTCCGCACCGCGCAGGACATCCTCGACCTCAACGACTACATCGAGAACCCCGACGCGATGGCCGGATCCTATATCCTGGGAAACGACATCGACCTGTCCGGGGTCGCCAACTTCGAGCCGCTCGGCTATAGCGACTCCGTCGACGGCACCCACTACCAGGACACCTTCAACGGCGTCTTCGACGGAAATGGGTACACCATCTCCGGCATCACCAGCCGGTGGAACGGCGACCTCTCCAGCAACCAGAACGTCTACCAGGGCAACCCGCTTTGGACCGACGTCAGCCACTCCAGCGGCGACAACTGGGGCTTCTTCCAGGAGATCGGCGAGGCGGGCGTCGTCCGCAACGTCAAGTTCTCCGACTGCTCCTTCGCGGGCCGCACCATCGTCGGCACCGTCGCCGGGCTGGTCAGCGGGAAGATAGAGAACGTCCTAATCGACCAGAGCTGCGACGTCACCGCCTCGACCCATTTCTACGATGAGTCGTGCAACGCCGCCGGCATCGCCGGGATAGTGGGGGCGAGCGGCTCGATCGCCAACTGCGTCTGCCTATCGACCTCGGTCTCGGTCCTGGATATGTACACCGACTACGGCGACGCATACCTCGACAGCGATGGGGTTAATTACCACGTCTTCTATTCCGGGGACAAGGGCATGACCGACTCCAACGGGGCGATCTCCACCGGCGTCTACGGCGGGGTTGGCCTTGTCTATGGCTCGGCCACCGATTCCTATTGCGCCCTCGGCGGCGGCGTCGGCCAGTTCGGGCAGACCCACCTCGAGGATAACAAGCCCGGCGACGGCCCGGATTCCGGGACCATGGTCGGCTGCGGCGCCTACTCGCTATCCTCGACCGGCGAGTCGCTGAGCCTGCGGTCGGCCTCGCTATACGCGAACTTCGACCAGAGCGTCTGGAACATATCCGACGGGAACCTGCCGACTTTGGCGGCCAGCTTCCCCTTCATCAACTATTAAGGAGATAAAACCATGAGGAAAAGCTTCCTAGCCTTCTTGCCGGCCTTGCTCCTTGCCTCCTGCGGGGGCGAGGAAACCAAGCCGGCCACCGAGATATCCCTCGACGAATTGCCCAACGGGCTCGACGTGGGGGAACAGATCGACCTGGACGAGGAGTCGGGGCTTTCCGGCGTCAGCTGGAAGATCGACGACGACCTCGTCGCCAAGCTCGAAGACGGGAAGCTTACCGCCCTCCGCTCGGGCGTGGTCTCGGTAACCGCCACCTCCACCTCCGACCCGACCGTCGAGGAGCAGAAGTACATCACCGTGTCCGCTTTGTCCGGGGTCGCGGTGAGCTTCGGCGCCAAGACCGCCACCGTGAGGGTCGGCGAGACCTATAAGTTCACCGCTACTGCCAACGGCAACCTGCCCGACGCCTCGGTTGGCTTCCTGGTGAGCAACGACGCCATCGCCTCAATCGACGAGGCCGGCACTTTGCACGCCTATGCGGTAGGCAAGATCACCGTCACCGCCTACTCGATCTACAACCCCGATTCGTTCACCACGACCGACGTCGAGATCGTCGCCAACGGCACCTTGACCGAGGTCGAGGGGCAGATCGAGACCAAGGAGGTCAACACCGGCTCCGCCACCGAGACCTACAAGCTCGTCTGGGAGGACGACTTCAACGGGTCGCGCCTGAACAAGGCCAGCTGGGAGCCGATGGTCGGCAACGGCTCGGCCTACAACAACCCGGGCTGGGGTAACGAGGAGCAGGAGTTCTACAAGGAGGACAACGCCAAGGTCGTCGACGGCGAACTCGTCATAACCGCCAAATACGGGGATCCCGACAAGGGGCTTGGCCTGCCCACCACCTCGGCGAGGCTCCGCACCGCCAGGAAGGTGGCCTACACCTACGGCTACATCGAGGCGAAGATCAGCTGCCCCGAGGGCTATGGGCTCTGGCCGGCGTTCTGGATGCTGCCGGAAGCCGAGGGCACCAATGCCTACGGCGGCTGGCCGAACTCCGGGGAGATCGACATACTCGAGGCCAAGGGCCGCATCCCCAGCGGCATGGATGGGACCATCCACTTCGCCACTGAGCTCGGCGACCACACCTACAACAACGGCCACTACGACTTCCCCGACCGCGACGACAGCATAATGAACTACCACACCTACGCGGTGAGGTGGGAGGAAGGCTACATCGGCTGGTACTGCGACGGCAACCTCTACTTCGAGCAGACCGCCGACGACTGGACGATGAAGACCGGCACCGGCGAGGGCGCCGCGCCCTTCGACAAGAGCTTCCACCTCCTGCTCAACCTCGCCGTCGGAGGAAATTACGACGGCGGCAGGATGCCATCCGCCGATGAGCTGCCGGCCCGGATGAAGGTCGACTACGTCAAGTGGTATCAAAAGTGAGGAAGTAGCAACATGTGGAATCCGTTTTCCAAGGTCAAGCTGACCGCTGAGGAGAAAGCGCTCCCCGAAGAGGAACGCAAGGCCCTCATAAAGAGCAAGAAGCTCCAATCCCATTACGACAAAGAGCTTGAGCGCGCCCAGGAGCGCGAGCAGGAACGCGTCGAGAAGATCGAGGAGAAGAAGCGCGACATGGTGTATCGCGACACCGTCGCCTACGCCAAGGAGCAGTCGCAGCAGGAGAAGGTCGCCCCCGAGGGAGCCTTCCTCTCGCTGCAGCACATCAACAAGATATACGGCAACCACGTCCAGGCGGTCTACGACTTCAACCTCGACGTCAAGCAGCATGAGTTCATCGTCTTGGTCGGCCCCTCCGGGTGCGGCAAGTCGACGACCCTGCGCATGGTTGCCGGGCTTGAGGCCATCACCTCCGGCGACCTATACATCGACGGCGTCTACTCCAACGACCTCGAGCCCAAGGACCGCAACCTGGCCATGGTCTTCCAGAACTACGCCCTCTACCCGCATATGAGCGTCTACTCCAACATGGCGTTCGGCCTCAAGATGCGGAAGGTGCCTAAGGACGAGATCGACCGCCGCGTCCACGCCGCGGCCAAGATACTCCAGCTCGAGGAATACCTCGACCGCAAGCCGGGCGAGCTCTCCGGCGGCCAGTGCCAGCGCGTCGCCCTCGGAAGGGCCATCGTCCGCGACACCAGATTGTTCCTGATGGATGAGCCGCTTTCCAACCTCGACGCCAAGCTCCGCGTGCAGATGCGCTCGGAGATAGTCAACCTCCACAACACCATCGGGGCGACCACCATCTACGTCACCCACGACCAGACCGAGGCCATGACCATGGCGAGCCGCATCGTCGTCATGAAGAAGGGCTACGTCCAGCAGATCGGCACCCCGAAGGAAGTCTACGCCAACCCGGCCAACGTCTTCGTCGCCACCTTCATCGGCTCCCCGGCCATGAACATAATCAAGGCGAGCTTCGAGAAAGGGGTCGTGAGCTTCCACGATGGCTTCAAGATCGACCTCGGCAGCAAGGGCAAGAAGGCCATCAAGTCCTTCTATGAGCATCAGCGCGAGCAGCTGCAGAAGCGCAGCGGGGAGCTCGACGAGCTGCTGGCCAACGAGGGCCTGGCGCCTTCCTTCCGCGAGATCTACGAGGAGGAGAAGAAGCAGATCGGGGAGAAGCTATCGGTCTACGCCAACTACGACGGCGTGGCCGCGATGCCCATCTACTTCGGCATCCGCCCGGAGGACATCCACGCCCACGGCGTGAAATCGGAGGCCACCAACCTCTCCGACCCGCTTAAGGTCAAGGTCTTCTCCGCCGAGTACCTCGGCAAGGAATACTTCGTCCATGCCGACGTCGGCGCCGACCGCATCATCGCCAAGATCGGCGCTGGCAAGGAGCTGAAGTCGGGCGAGGAGATAGAGCTCGACATCGACCTCGACAAGATCACTTTGTTCGACACCTTGTCCGAGCTTGCGATACCATTGAAGTGATGGTTATCCTGACTGACGGGGAACATATTGCGAAGCTAAGGAAGGGGAAGGCCGTCGGCCTGACCCTTCTTTTGGTCTGTTTAGCCGCGATCTGCGCGGATTTCCTGATCGTGTTCTTGCTGCAGAGCCGGGAAAACGCCCTCTGGTTTATTCTCGGCGGGTCCCTGGTCTGCTTCGCCTCGGCCGCGCTTTTCGCCTATTCGCTTTTCTCCGTCTATCTGCCTTACCGTCGGGCGATAGGCGATCTATCCCGCTACGCCAAGGCCAACCTTGAGCAGATAAGCGGCATTTGCAATAACGATGGGCGGCTCACGACCCATTCCGGCTATCCCTGCCTTTACCTGAGCGTCCACACGGAGCAGGGCGACCGCGACGCCTACGTGCCGGCGTATTTCCTGGACAGGGCCAGCGCTGGGCAGCGGGTGAGGCTATTGACCCACAACGGGCTGGTGTGCGGATATGGAGAATAAAGAGCTTAGGAGATTCAGCCTCCGCCACTTCATGCAGTACCAGTGGCTGACGCTGCTGCTTTTGGCGGTCGCCTCCTTCGCCGCCTTCTACTACCCAATAAACGCCATCAACGCCTATTCCGGGGCCGAGCGGCTCGATTGCTTCTTCCTGGTTAGCGACGAGAAGGTCGATTACCTAAGCGGCTTGGCCGACGGCAAGGATATTTACGAGGTCGACCGCTATTTCTATTCCCCCGACACCGCGCATATCGGGGACGTCTACACGGCCTATGGGGTGTTCGCCGACCTGCTGCTGGTCCGCGACGTCGACCTAGACGACGCGGAGGGTTACATCGGGGAGCTGGCGTTCGCCTTGCCCGATGAGGTCGCCTCTTCCATAAGCCTGCCGCTATACACCCCAGAGGACGGTGATGGCAAAAGCTACGGGACGAAGATATACGATGGGGCCGACGAGGCGTTCAATTCCGCCCACCGCTTCGCCGAGTGGCTCGACTTCGGCTCCTATTCCGGGGCCTATTACCTGATATTGGGCCCCGAGGGCGAGAACCTAGGGGAATATAAGGAAGGGTCGGCCAACGATGCGGCCGTAAAGGCCTATCTGAAGATCCTGGAGGACTGGGCATGAGGAAGAAAAAGAAAGAGATAAAGCTCGCGCCCGATGAGCTGCCGTACAACCGCTGCAAGCAGCTGGCCTGGGTGTTCAGGAGGCATTTCTTTGAGCTTGCCGGCTGCTCGCTGTTGATGGGCCTATTCGCCTTGCCGGCCGAGGCGTGGGTTGTCGTTTCCTCTTCCGGAACATTCTTCGACCAGAAGTATCTGGCCAACGTCTTGCTTGTCTATGGGGCCCTGTCGGTATTGATTGCCGTCTTCGGGCTGGGGGCCGCCGGGGGCACTTACTTCTTCCATCAGCTTTCCTGGAACAACGGGGCGAGCCTGTTGGACGATTTCTTCGCCGGCATCAGGAAAAACGGGAAGCGGTTCGCGATGATGGGCTTCCTCTTCGGGATCGTCTACCTGCTGATCCACCTGCTGATCTACTTCTCCAACCTCGACGAGGCGGTAAACGCCTACCTGAAGGCCGCCTCGATCGGCATAAGCTATGCCTTGCTGTTCCTGCTGTTCTGCGTCTATGGGGTGCTGGGGCCGCTCGAGACTACCTACGAGGGGGGAGCTCTGAGGAACTTCGCCATCGCCATGCGGATAAGCCTGGCCAACCTATACAAAGGGGTGTGGATATTCTTGCTTTGCGCCTTGCCGTTCGCCCTTTTCGAGTTCATCGGCAACGTCTACCTGGCGTTTGGCGTCTTCATCGTCTGCGCTGCGTTCTATTTCGGGTTCGCCTGCCTGCTGTGCGTCCTTTACTCCAACCACCTCTTCGACATCGCTTTCAATAGAAGGCAATACGCATCCGCCTACCGAAAAGGACTGGTGGGCGAAGGGGACGTCAGCTTCCCGCCGAAGAAGAAATAGGGAGTATAATTCAAAGGCACGCGCCAATAGCTCAGCTGGATAGAGCATCAGACTTCGAATCTGAGGGCCGCGGGTTCGAATCCTGCTTGGCGCGCCAAAGAATGTAGGGTCGCAACGGCGGCCTTTTGCGTTTTTTGGCGGGTTTTCCAAGACTCTACTGAACAATTTTCATGAAAAACGCAAAATTGTTCAATAATACTGAACAGATTTACTAAAAAGTTAAAAATCGTTCACTAGTACTGAACAATATTTAAGAAAAATAAGACCTTTTTACGATACTGACCCAGTAAAAGTCATCACCGGCATCAGAAGATGCGGCAAGTCAGTGGTGCTCAGCCAAATAGCCTCTGAGATAAGGAAGAAAGCCGACAATATCATTTATCTCAACTTCGAAAGGACTTCCGATTTCAACCAGGC
>DVMV01000034.1 GCA_018714785.1 Candidatus Alloenteromonas pullicola | reverse complement strand
GGGAAAATGCCATCTAGTATTGATTAATTTTACATAGAAATATTGCATACTAATGGACATAAGCTTTACTTCTATAACCGAAATAACTCCTTGGAAATAGGTTTTCTGCTGTCAAAAAAGGAAAATTGATCCCAATAGAAGTGAAGGCGAATAAAAACAAGGCAAAACTTTGACTACAATATTGAAAGAAAACCCTGATATTCAAGGCATTAAACTTGTTTCCGGCAACGTTGGAACGATTCGCAATATGCTGACATTGCCATTATATATGGCCATGTTTTTGTGATCGAACGCTGCTTATGAACCAGACCCCGAATTACGGGGTTCAGCGTTTCCTTGCTAGCCTCTCTTCTTTAGAAGCAGGAACGCGGCTAGCCCGGCGGCCTCGATTAGCAAGGCGGCCATCACGACTATCAAAACCACCATCATGTCCGCATTGGCCCGGGCAAGCAAAGAGGACAGCAGCATGCCAATCGTGAGCGAGGCTGCGTTGCCCATCACCCCGGCGAATATCCCCTCGGCCGATCTGCCGTCTAGCAGGAATAGGGCTGACGGCTCGATCATGAAAACCAATAGCTCCGCCAATAAGAGGAAGGTGCCCGAATAGTGGAACGCATAGGAGTATAGGAGGTTCATCGTGACGTTGGTGAAGACGTTTAATAGCGCCCAACCGATGAGCTCGGAGGCGCTTTTCCTCTTAAGAAGCAGGAAAAACGGCAGCTCCAGCAGCTGCGTCAACGACAACCCGAGCAATATTCCCATCGCGTTTTCCTTCAAATCCTACGTCTTATATAATAGGACGTGAATTGAGGCGGCTCATATGGGAAGAAGAAAGAAAATCCTGGCGGTCATGCTGATATCGCTGCTGTTTTTGCGCGGGAATGCCCCGCAGCCAGGCCCCTTTCTTCGCTCTTCATCCGATTATGAGCTATCCGACGACGGGACCAAGATCAAGAACCTTTCCAGCAGCCCTTTGCTTTATTTCGACCCAGGGCCGTATTCGGATTGCTCCGGGATGCTCATCGCCCCCGCCCAGCAGGTCGAGGCGCCAAATAGCTTCGACCGCGAGTCGACCCTTTACCTCTACGACGAGGATTGCGTCTACATCGGAGAGGGGATAGAGGTCGATTGCCTCGATGACGGAAGTTTCCGCTTCGACTTCCAAAACCCGGAGGAGAGAAAATACATATTCTCGATTGGCCTTGCCTACGTCGATGAGCAGGGGGCGACCAGGTTCGCTCTTATCCGGGAATACGTCGACCCGGGGAAGAAAGAGGCGGTGACGGCGAAATTGCCATTGCCAGCGAATCAGGAATATATGCCGGTCGCTTTGTTCAACAACGACTACTACAACTCGCGCTACCCCGGCGATCCCTATAGCCCTTTGGCGATCGCCGTCTATGCGGTGGGGGGATTGCTCGCCGCCTCGCTTGTCGCGGGGACCGTCGTCTTGATAATCAGGCGGAAGCGCCGCTAAGGGCGTCGTCTTCCTCGCCTTTTAGCCTGTATACGGCGTAGATGGCGATCAAGGCGATATCCAATATGGAGCTAACGATGGCTAGCGAGCACACCAATGCGCCGTTGCTCGGCTGCCAGAACAAAGCGGCCAGGACGATGTAGGCCGCTAGAGGCGAGATTATGGAAAGCAGGGCGGCGAGTGCCGACCTCTGCCACAATGAATAGATGAGGATATTGGCTATCCAGACGATGGCGGCGGCTATCCCGTTGACGAATAAGCCCGCCCAGGCGCCAATGACGTAGAAGTAGGCCATCACGAACCCCGCCGCCCCGTTTAGGCAGGCGAGCAGGAAATATCCTATCGGCGAAAACCGCGACCCCTTGATGAAGAACAGCGGGATGGTCACTAATAGCGACACCGCCATCCCGAAGAAGCAGAAAGCCATACGCACCCCTCCTATTTGCCTAAATTCTATATTTAAATGGGGCTTTTGTTCAATCAACGCCGCGGCGAATGTATAATTTAAAAAAAGATGGGCAAACCGGTCAAAACGCACATAAAGCGCATCGAAGTGGCGCTCAACAAGAGCAAGAAGAAGTTCGTCTCCCTTGCCGACCTGTCGAAGATGGTCGGGGTCTATCAGGACGCCCTGGGTGAGGAGCTTTCCTATTTCTGCCCCCTCATCCGGATCGACTATTCGATAAACTGCCGCGACCTATTGCTCGATCTGAGGAAATTCCTGCTCGAAAAGCAAGAGCCAGCGAAGAAGAAGCGCGAGTACCACCGCAAGGACGCGGTCCGGGCCGAGGAGCTTCGGCAATACAGCTCCACCATGGACTACATCTACAAGCGCCTCACCTCGGTGTCGGGGCTCATCGACCCCTCGACCGTGCTCTCCGACCACGACCTGAGGCTATTGGCCAAGCTCATCGTCAAGGACCGGAAGAAGCTCCGGGCCAAGAAGAAGGCCAAGGAGGAGCAGGCCGCTAAGTAAAAAAGTTAACCTAATTTAATAAGAGCCCCTTTAGGGGCTTTTTGTTTCTTTTCGTTGTCGGGGGGAACCAAAACACCTATACTAAGGCCGCAAGGAGATTTCACTTCTAGAAAATGGCAGAAATCAAAAAAACCATGAAATCCGTCGACGGCAACACCGCTGCCGCGATGGAGAGCTACTACTTCACCGAAGTGGCGGCTATTTACCCGATCACCCCGTCATCCCCGATGGCGGAGCTCGTCGACGCTAAGTCGGCCAAGGGCGACAAGAACTTCTTCGGCGCCCCGGTCAAGGTCGTCGAGATGCAGTCCGAGGCCGGTGCCTCCGGCGCGGTCCACGGCGCGCTGCAGGGCGGGTCGCTGGCGACCACCTTCACCGCCTCCCAGGGATTGCTATTGATGATCCCGAACATCTACAAGTGGGTCGGCGAATTGCTCCCGGCGGTCCTTCACGTCGCCGCCAGGTCGCTTGCCACCCGCGCTTTGTCCATCTTCGGTGACCACCAGGACGTCTACGCCGTCAGGCAGTCCGGCATCACCATGATCTGCTCCTCCTCGGTCCAGGAGATCGCCGATCTTACCCCGATCGCCCACCTGGTCGCCCTCGAGTCCAGCGTGCCGGTCCTCCATTTCTTCGATGGGTTCCGCACCTCGCACGAGGTCCAGAACGTCGAGTTCGTCGATGAGGAGGAGTGGAAGAAGCTGCTCCCGATGGACAAGGTCGAGGAATTCCGCGCCCGTGCCCTCAACCCGCACACCCACGCCGTCACCCGCGGCGGGGCCGAGAACGACGATATCTACTTCCAGGCCCGCGAGGCCCAGAACTCCCACTTCGACCACGTCATCGAAGTCGTCGAGAAGTACTTCAAGCAAGCCACCCGCCTCACCGGCAGGCCCTATGCCCCGTTCGTCTACTACGGCGACCCCGAGGCCACCAAGGTCATCATCGCCATGGGCTCGGTCACCGAGACCGCGATGGAAGTGGTGGATGAGCTCAACAAGCGCGGCGAGAAGGTCGGCTTGGTGAAGGTCCACCTCTACCGCCCGTTCTCCGGCAAGCACCTCGCCTCGGCCATCCCGGCCACGGTCAAGAAGATCGCGGTCCTCGACAGGACCAAGGAGACCGGCGCCACCGGCGAGCCGCTTTACCTCGACGTGCTCTCCGCCTTGACCGCCGAAGGCCGCAAGTTCGACACCATCATCGGCGGCCGCTATGGATTGTCCTCCAAGGACACCCAGCCCAAGGACGTCAAGTCGGTTTACGACTTCCTCGACGCCGAGAAGAACTGGAACGGGTTCACCGTCGGCATCAAAGACGACGTCACCCACCTCTCCATCCCGGTCGATGAGGACTTCGTCATCCCGCACAACTACACCTCCTGCCTATTCTACGGCCTAGGATCCGACGGCACCGTCTCGGCCAACAAGAGCTCGGTCAAGATCATCGGCGACGCCACCCACCAGTACGCCCAGGCCTACTTCCAATACGACTCCCGCAAAGCCGGCGGCACCACCAGGAGCCACCTCCGCTTCGGCAAGGAGCCGATCCACAGCGAGTACTACGTCAAGAACGCCGACTTCATCTCCTGCTCGCTGGACACCTACATCTTCAAGTTCGACATCATCTCGAACCTGAAGGACGGCGGCACCTTCCTGCTCAACACCAACATGGACGACGAGACCCTCGTCAAGAGCATGCCCAACCGCATGAAGCACCTGCTGGCCAAGAAGCACGCCAAGTTCTACGTCATCGACGCCAACAAGCTGGCCGCCGAGTGCCACATGGGCCGCCACACCAACACCACCCTGCAGGCCGCCTTCTTCAAGCTCTCCCCCTCGATCATGGATTACTCCGAGGCCGAGAAGTGGATGAAGAAGTTCGCCGAGAAGTCCTACGCCAAGAAGGGCATGGACATCGTCAAGAACAACTGGGATGCCATCGACGCCGGCCCGAAGGGTCTTCGCGAGATAAAGGTCGACCCCGAGTGGATCAACCTCCCCTATGCCAAAGTCGCGACCGCCGACACCGGCGATACCTACTACGATGAGTACGTCGAGGTCATCGACCGCCTAGACGGCGACGAGCTGCCGACCAGCGCCTTCACCAAGCATGAGCTGCTCGACGGCACCATGAACGAGAACATCACCTTCCGCCAGAAGCGGGCCATCGCCGACCGCGTGCCGGTGTGGAACCCGGCTTACTGCATCGAGTGCAACCAGTGCTCGTTCGTCTGCCCCCACGCCACCATCCGCCCCTACCTCCTCAACGAGGAAGAGGTCGAGAAGGCCCCCGCGATCGTCAAGGAGGGCCTCAAGCCCGCGATCGGGACCAAGGACAAGACCCTCAAGTTCCGCATCCAGGTCTCGACCGAGAACTGCATCGGATGCGGCCTCTGCGTGAGCGAGTGCATGGCCAACGCCGCCGCCACTAGGGCCGGCAACGACCACTTCGCCCTCAAGATGGTCGACGCCCACACCCAGTCTGCTCAGCAGGAAGGCGCCGATTACCTCTACTACCACTGCACCGAGAAGAAGGACCAGTTCCCCGCCGCCGTCGAAAACGGCGTCAAGGGGCTCGGCTTCAAGAAGCCCTACATGGAAGTCTCGGGCGCTTGCGCCGGCTGCGGCGAGGCCCCGTACTACCGCATCGTCAGCCAGCTGTTCGGCAAGGACATGCTGGTCGCCAACGCCACCGGCTGCTCCTCCATCTACTGCGGCTCGACCCCGCTTACCCCCTTCGTCAACAAGGAGGGCAAGGACGGGCCGGCTTGGGCCAACTCCCTATTCGAGGACAACGCCGAGTACGGCTTCGGAATGAGGATCGCCACCGATCAGAAGCTGTCCCGCATCGCCTCCATACTCACCGCCGCCAAGTCCTCCGATAAGGTTTCCGATGAGCTGAAGGCCGTCATCGACGACTACCTCGCCCACGTCAAGGACCGCGACTACGTCAAGGCCATCGTCCCGACCCTCATCAAATTGGTCGATGAGTCCGAGGATGAAGCCGTCAAGGAGGTCAAGCGCTATGAGCGCGACCTCGTCGACAAGTCGGTCTGGATCGTCGGCGGCGACGGATGGAGCTACGACATCGGCTACGGCGGACTCGACCACGTGCTGGCCAACGAAGCCGACGTCAATGTCCTGGTCCTCGACACCGAGGTCTACTCCAACACCGGCGGACAGGCTTCCAAGTCCTCCCAGACCGGCTCGATCAACAAGTTCACCGCCTCTGGCAAGAAGGAAGCCAAGAAGAACCTCGCCCTCATGGCCATGGCCTATGGACACGTCTACGTCGCCCAGATCGCCCTCGGAGCCAACCCGGCGAAGGCCATCCAGGCCCTGAAGGAAGCCGAGTCCTACGACGGACCCTCGCTCGTCATCTGCTACTGCCCGTGCGCCGAGCAACACATCAAGGGCGGCTTGGTCAACTCCATCAAGGAGGAGAAGAAGGCCGTCGAATGCGGCTACTTCACCACCTTCCGCTTCGACCCGAGGCTGAAGGAGCAGGGGAAGAGCCCGCTCACCTTCGATTGCCCCGAGCCCGACTTCACCAAGCTCCGCGACTTCATCATGCAGGAGACCCGCTTCAGCCAGCTCCCGGTCGTCAACCCCGAGCACGCCGAAGAGCTCCTCACCAAGTGCGAGACCTACGCCAAGCAGCGCTACCTCGACATCAAGAAGTTCGGCGAATAAAACCAAAAGCCCGCAAGAGTTCATCCCCTTGCGGGCTTTTTCTATCGATTTGCGGCCATTTATAGGCGCAGTGAAGTTAGTGAAGAAAACTACACTGCAACTTCACTCCTCGGCGAAATCGGAGGTTCAATCGGCTTTCTCTAAGCCTGGCTGCATCGATATTTGGATATAAAATTCAATTAGAAGTAAGCCAAATGGACTCTTTCCCGATTTGTTGAATATAGGGTCGTGGGCCCTTTTTCGATTTTGATTAGGTGCTGGGATTGGCAAAGGCGTTCTAGGACTTTTTGCCTGAAGTACGACGAGGGCGTGATGCCGAGCTGCTTGGCTATTTCCGCGGCGCTTCTTGGCTTTGGATAGCAATAAGAGAGAATGGCTAGGTCCTTTTTGCCGCTTAGCTCCACGTCGGGATAGATTGCCGGCGACTGATTTTTGGATATTAGGCCTTCCTTAAAGGCCAAATCAGGCAAAGTCAGGGCGAAAAAGTCGGATGAGGAGCTGGCCATTGGGGCGAATTTTTCTCCATAGGGGGCGTAGTCTTCCTCGATCTTATCGAAACCGCTGCCGCGCTTTTCCATTAGCTTTAGCAGACTGAAAGCGGCGCAGATAACCTCATTTCGCCTTATGGGCGGTATGGATGAAAGGTTCGTTTCCTCATTCAATTGCCTAAGCCCGGGCAACGATCCCGGAGATACTATCTCGAGGCGATCGGCGAAGCGGTTGATCTCAATCTGCGAGCCGTCCATGAAGTAATTGCGGTGCGCGAGCGCGTTAATAATCGCTTCCTGCAGCGAGCGAGGCGGGAAGCTGATGAGCTTTTCCTGCCCTCCGAAGACCTTGATGTAACCATCGGCCGATCTCTCGCCGATGAAATCGATAATATCCTCGTATTCCCGCAGGAGGTTTGCCTTGATGCTTTTTGTCGCATAGGTGGCGTTGTCGCCTTTGCTTATCCCTTTGTATTCGCTGCAGACGACTAAGGTCTTGTCGCTTTCGAAGCCATCTTGGAAAAGCATGGCCCCTTTGCTGAGCTTCCCATCCTCGGAAATAAAGCCGATTGAAAACAGCTCCTTTTCGCTTAGCTCCCTTCCGTTGGCTTTTTTGAAATAAGCTTCAAACAAAGAGAAATCCTGCTTGCGGTATTGGGTTTGGGTGACGGCGGCATCGAAGTGGATGTTCTCGCTGTCGAGGACCAAGTTGCGTATTTCCTCGCTGGTCGCGACGCTGGTCAAGCCAAATTTCCGAACGTAGATTGTGCCGGTGTCTTTGAACTTGACCGTTATAGGGGCATAGGAGCTTCTTTTCACGTCGATTCGCATGACATATCTCGCCGGAGTGTATCCCGGAACGGCAATCGGCGATATGCGATATGGTATTTCCGGCTCGACGTGCTGTTTCGTCTGACGGTTAATCAGCTGGACTATCTTGTCGAAAGCCTCGTGATCAAGCGGGTTTACTTCATGGGTGTCGTTTTTGACCCCAACGAACATGGTGCCGCCGGTGGTGTTGGCAAAAGCCGCCAACTCCTTAAGCCACCCGATCTCGAAATAGCCTCCGCTCTCGCCGGGCTTTTTCCCTTCTTTGAGAATTTCTTTGAATTCAATGTTGCCGGTCTCTAAATTTATTCCCGGAATCAGCTCTTCGATATACATGCAAATCCGCCTTTCGCATCAATTTTAAACATTTAAATACCTATAGTGA
>DVMV01000033.1 GCA_018714785.1 Candidatus Alloenteromonas pullicola | reverse complement strand
CCCTTCCCAAAGATTTTATTGCCTGGATAGCGACTAAGTTTTTAAATCTCAAGCCGTTAATTTCCTTTTTAGTAGCATGTTTGAATCTAATCGGTATATTTCCAACCATATATTCGTTATATGGTCCATCAGTAATATACGAATAGCTAGACGGCACCTGGGTTGAAATTCCCACCATGTTCAAAGCGTGGTTGGAAGAAGGCACGATGTTTAGGTTGTATTGCCTAGCTATCGCCTTGGCGACCTCATCGATATCCGGAGGCTCGATAAACCCAAATTTCTTGTTTTTCTTTGGAAGATAGTAAACGCCGCGTCTGGCGCGGAGCAAATCCCCGCTCTTCTGTAACGTTTCCAAAGCCTTGCTTATGTTTTTGTAGGCTTCTAAATCCAAAAAATCGGCCGAAGTGAAAGCTTTATATGGAAGTTCGCTGGCCCTTTCTAAGACAAGATCTCTGGTAGACATAATTTATCCCTTCGCAAATATCATATAGTTTTTGAGATAGGTTTACAAATTATTTTTCGCAAATGTTATATGTTTTTAACGAAACAAAGTGTGCTTAAAACATACAATATGGACATTCAACCAGGATACTCGTTTTCAAAATATCTGAGGCGCTGAGCAGTTTTCTTAAAGTGCAATCTCCTTTCCAATACAATTTAGAAAAAGGAGAAACCATATGCGCTACATAATCGTGGGCGGAGTGGCCGCCGGGGCCACCTTCGCCACCAGACTTCGCCGCCTAGACGAGAGGGCCGAGATCGTCATCTACGAGAAGACGGGCTACATTTCCTATGCCACCTGCGGCCTTCCATATTACATAGGCGGGGCCATCAAGGACCGGGGAGCATTGACCATCGAGACGCCAGAGCACATGAAGGCCCGCTACAACGTCTTGGCTTTCGTCAACCACGAGGTCGTGAGGATAGACAAGGACAGCAAGACGGTCGAGGTGAAGGACCTCCGCGACGGGACCATCAAGATTGACCATTACGACAGGCTCATCCTCTGCCCCGGGGCCGCTTCGATTAAAGTCGCACCCGAGGAAGGCAGGGTTTTCGGCCTCCGCAGCATCGAGGACGCCGACCGGATGCTTTCTTTCATAGAAAGCAAAAGGCCGCGCTCCGCCATCGTCGTCGGCGGGGGCTTCATCGGCTTGGAGACGTTGGAGAACCTCGCGATTCGCGGCATCGAGGTCACGCTGGTCGAGGGATCAAACCACATCCTGCCCAATCTAGACGAGGACATGGCCAGGATTCCGGAGGGCATGTTGCGCCAAGGCGGTATCAAGGTATTGACCGGGGTCAGGGTGAATGAAATAAGCCAGGACGCCGCCTCGGTAGTCGCCCACACCGACCTAGGCGACCTCCAAGCCGACATGCTGGTGCAGTCGATCGGGGTCCGCCCCGCCTCGGGCCTAGCCAAGGACGCATCGATGGGCATCGAGGCGAAGGGATCGATAAAGGTCGATTGGCTACAAGAGGTCGAGAAGGACGTCTATGCCCTCGGCGACGCGACGAGCCGGCCGGACTTCTTCTCCGACAATCGGGCCTACGTCGCTTTGGCGGGACTAGCCAACAAAGACGCCAGGTCACTCGCCACCCACCTCGCCCTAGGCGAGGAGCAAGGGGTCATGAAGCCGCTTGGGACCTCGATACTGAAGCTATTCAACCTCGCCATCGGCTCGGTCGGCCTGACCGAGGCCAAGGCCAAGGCTCTCGGGAAAGAATATGGCAAGGCCTACCTAAGCGCCGCCAACCACGCGACCTACTACCCCGGGGCCGGCGAACTGCTCATCAAGGCCCTGTTCGACAAGCATACCGGGGAGATACTCGGGGCGCAGATCGTCGGCGGCGAGGGTGTCGACAAGCGGATCGACGTGCTATCGCTATCCATCCGCCACCATCTTACATACCTCGATCTGAAGAACGAGGAGCTTAGCTACTCCCCACCGTTCGGGGCGGTGCGCGACCCGATAAACGCCCTGGGATGCCTGATTGAGGACCTCTTCAAAGGGCTCTCGACCCAGGTCTACCCCGAGGACGTCGAGGCGCTACTGAAGACCAACGTCCAGGTAATCGACGTCAGGACCTCGATGGAGTTCGGCGCAGGCCACATCGAGGGGGCGGCCAACATCCCGGTCGACGAGCTCCGCGCTCGGATGGGCGAAATAGACAAATCCAGGCCGGTGCTCCTCATCTGCCATAGCGGGCTACGCAGCTACGTGGCGATGAGGGTGCTTAAGCAATCCGGCTACGATTGCTCCCACCTCGCCGGGGGTTGGCGCTTCTACAAGGCGTTCGGACACTAAAAAAGTCGCTTGGGTTTGCCCAGGCGGCTTTTGCCATGGCCTATTCGGCGTATTTGACGCGGGTTAGGTCTTTTTCCCGGATGGTCGGCTCACCATCCTCATAGCCGAGGCAGCAATGGCCGATGCCGATGTAGTCCCCCTCGATGCCGAGCTTCTTCAGGATGGCCTTCCCTTCCTCCGACTCAAGCTCCTCCTTGCCGCGGTGGATCCAGATGCTGCCCAATCCGAGCTCAGTGGCCTCTAACAACATATAGCCGAGGCACAGCGACCCGTCGTAGACGGCCGTGTGGGCGGAGGCATCGACGTAGACCAAAGCGACCGCCGGGGCGCCGTAGAACGGATCGATGCCCTCGCGTCCCATGATCTTGGCGTTGAGGCGGGACAGTTCGTCGCGGATCTCCTTGTTGGTGATCATGAGGATGTGGACCTTCTGCGAGTTGACGCCAGTCGGGGCTAGCAGCCCAGCTTCGACGACCTTCTGCAGCTTCTCCTTCTCCACCGCCTTCGGCAGGAATTTGCGGCAGCTGTGGCGCGCTTTGATGCAATCGAATGTATTCATTTTTACCTCCAAAAAAGCCGGGCGAACCCGGCTTATCGTCATTTGGCTTGGCTATCCTCTGTCTTGGATTGCTCGACTGGGGCCACCCCAAGGCGCTGGGCGCGGCGAAGTGCGCGCTCGGCATCGCGGTCGCCTTCCCTGGCGAACACGGCTAGGCAGATGACGGCGAGCAGGCTACCGACGAGGAAGAGGATGAGTCCGAAGGTCCGATAGCTTAGCCCGGACCAGTTGGACAGCCACATCGGCTCGGAGTAGAGGATCCAGTTGTCGGAATAGACGACCGGCAGGCGGTCCCCCACTATCCCGAGGATCAGGAAGAACAGACCCGCGAGTGCGATGAAACCCGAGATGCTGTACCAGACGATCTCCTTCTTCGATAGTTTCTTCTTGCTGCTTGTCTGCATAAATCTCTCCTAATTAGGCGGCGGGCTTCTCTTCTGCCTGCTGCTTGGCCTCGCGGTCCTTCTTGACCTGCTCGAGCAAAGCGGCGATGAGCGGGCTATAGAGGGCGCGGAACGCCGGCTCGGCGTCGCGGATGTAGAGCTGGATGGTCTCGATGGTCTCGCGCATGACCTCCGGGAACTTCTTCCCGACGGGGAGGTCGCGGCGGCCGGTGATCATCTCCATGAGGGCGAAGATCTTGTCCTCCATGTTCTTGTAGACGAGGTTGCTCTCCCTGGCCGACCCACGGACGAAGTTGATGTTCTGGATTATGGTCTGGATGTCGTTGGCGATGAACTTGGAAGAGGGCGATTCGGCGCCTTTGGCCTCTTGGCGGGCCTTGTTGTACTCGTTGAACAGCCCGATGAGGTCATTGGTGAGGGTAAGGTAGGCGACGCCGCGGAACATGGCGTCCTCGGCCTTCCAGGTCTTCTCGGCGTCGGCGACGTCGATGTTCTTGGAGTGGGCGTCGTTGATTATGCCGCGGATCATCGAGTTGATGTTCTCGTGGATCGGCAAGACGCCGCGGTAGATCGGAAGGTGCTGGTTGTGGTCGACGCGCAGTCCGTCGTCGGCGAGGTGGAGGATGGTCGAATTGTCGCCATAGACCTCGTCGTAGAAGTCGCGGATAAGCTTCTCCAGCTTCTGGCCGTTCTCGCCGGAGCGGTCGATGATGTCCTTCAGCGGGGTGTGCTGGTCGACCTCGATGAGGACGGCCCGCTTCTTCTCCTGGAAGAGCTTGGTATCGTAGGTTTCCTTCTTGAGGCAGTACTCAAGGGTGTCCCTGACCGAGACGTTGTAGTGGATCAGGGTGGTGATGACTTCGCTTACTTGGTTCATTTGCTGATTTTCCCTTCAATTGCGGTTAGTCCTATCCAACCGATGGGTATAGGATCGGCTCTAAATCGGCCACTTTGTCGATGATGTGGGCCGCGTGGGCCTTCACCGATTCGGGGGCGTGGCTCATGCAGTAGCTGTTTGCATTGAAGCAGTCGAACATCGAGACGTCGTTTCCGGAGTCGCCGACAACTAGGACATTATCCTTTGAAATTCCTAGGTAATCAAGATATTTAATGACCCCGCTGGCCTTGGTGCACCCCTTTGGGGTGACCTCGATGAACTGATTGAGCCAAGTGAACTCGAAATCCGGGTATTCGGCTTTGAGTTGCTCGGTGAGGCGCTCGGCCTCCTGCTTCTTCTTCGCCCCGATGCCGACGAGAATCATGATCTTCATGGTCTCGCCCTTCTCGATTTCGGCGTAGAAGACATGGTCGCTTCTGACGAACGGCTCGCGGTAGACTCCCTGAAAGGCTTCGTAGGCGAAGTAGCCGAAGTTGGTAAGCTTGTTGACTCGCGTCTTGGTCATGACGATGGGCCTGGTCTTTGAGGTCAATAGAAGCAGCGCCGGGTCGATGCGCTTCCTTATGTCGAGCAGGAAATCCTTCAATGGCTTCGGCTCGAAGAAGGCCTCGAATATCAGCTTGCCGCCGACATTGACGAAGGTCCCGTCGCAGCCAATCCAGTCTATCGGGCGCCCAGCTTTCTTGATGAACTTGTCGTGGAAATTGTGGGAGCGCGAGCTGGCCACGACGAGCCTCCCGCCTTTGGAGAAGAAGAGGTTCAGGAAGGCGCGGTTGGCCCTCGGCAGCATCTTTACCGGGGACTTCGGGTAGAAGAGGGTCCCGTCAAGATCGGTGGCGATTACCTGTATCATCGGAAAGATTCTACGCTTTTTTGGAGCCAAAAAGAAAAAGGTTAGATTACTTCCGATAATCTAACCCCGAACCACCCAGCAAAGAAGGCGTCGCTTGAACCGACAAGGCCCGTTGCAATGAGTTAGCCAAACGCATTCGGGGCCGCCTTTTGCTGCGCCCTGATTATGCCCCCGAGGCCGGCAGATTGTCAAACTTGGTCGATCCCAGCGCAACATGCTGGCTCATTTTCTAAGATAAGGCCGTATATAAATAGATTGTTGCAATGAGTTTGCTACTTAACACCTTGACCATCTTATAACTAACATTTTGATACAAAGTAATTATGCCAAAATCAATGATATTTGTCGGAGAAATCGGGCTTTTTTTCTAAAGTAAAAATTTCCTGCAGTATCGATTAC
>DVMV01000032.1 GCA_018714785.1 Candidatus Alloenteromonas pullicola | reverse complement strand
AAAAGGGCCGGGCCGGGCCCGAAAACAGCCGACCTGAGCTTTCGCGATTACTTAGTCACGGGAAGCGCGAAGGCATTTTCGGCCCGCCTAGATTCTCATCCAAGGCGGGAATTTAGTCAAACTTTGACAGGACAATCGCGAAAATGGGCAGAAGATTCAGGCAAGGGCACGAATTAAGGGGCCTACGTCGCTTTTACATTGTCACTTAACGAATGGCTTTTTTATGCATTGGCGAAAAGAAAAGGCCGGTTTCCCGGCCCTTAATCAATACCCTGGCTTGCCAAGGAGGTGGAACATGTTCTTCTTGTAGATCTCGACGCCCGGCTGGTTGAACGGGTTGATCTTATTGAGGTAGGCCGACATGGCGCAGGCCCTCATGTAGAAGTACATTATCGCGCCCAGGTGCTTGGCGTCCATCTTCTCGACGTCGACGACGATGTTGGGGACTTTGCCCGAGTTGACGTGGGCGTCGATGGTGCCCTCCATCGCCTTCTTGGAGACGTAGTCGAGCGTCTTGCCCTCGAGGTAGTTGAGGCCATCGAGGTTGTCCGGGTCGCCGGGGATGGCGACGTCGGATTCGGGGTGGACGATGTTGAGGATCGACTCGAACAGGACCTTGGAGCCCTGCTGGATGAACTGTCCTAGCGAGTGAAGATCGGTGGTGAAGGTGGCGGAATCTGGCAGCAAGCCGGTCCCGTCCTTGCCCTCGGACTCGCCGAAGAGCTGCTTCCACCATTCGCCCAACTGGACGAAGCGCGGCTCATAGGTCACGAACATCTCGACCGCGTAGCCGGACTTGTAGAGGATGTGGCGGGCGACGGCGTACTTGTAGGCCTCGTTGATTTCGCCGTTGTCGAGCTCGTCCTTCTCCTCTTTGGCACCCTCCATGAAGGCGTCGATGTCGATGCCGGCGACGGCCATCGGGAGCAATCCGACCGCGGTGAAGACCGAGTAGCGGCCTCCGACGTCATCGGGCAATACGTAGCGTTCATAGCCGTATTTCTTGCACAGTTCGAGCAGGGCGCCCTTTTCCTTGTCGGTGGTGGCGAAGATGGCCTTGGCGGCTTCTTCCTTGCCAACCTGGCTCTCGAGCAGCTCGCGCAGGAGCCGGAAGGCGACGGCGGTCTCGGTAGTGGTGCCGGACTTCGAGATGACGTTGATGGCGAACTTCTTGCCCTTCAGGTAATCGAGGACCTGCTTGACGTAGCTCGCGGCGAAGGTCTGGCCCATGTAGATTATCTCGACCTTGTTGGTCGGGTGGATGCCGTTTAGGGCATCGATGGCCGCCCTGGCGCCAAGATAGGATCCGCCGATTCCGCAGACGACTAGGATGTCGAAGTTGTTCCTGATGTATTCGGCGTCCTTCTTGATGCGGGCGAATTCTTCTTTGTCGTAGGTGTACGGGTAATTGGCCCAGCCTAGGAAGTCGTTCCCTTCCCCGGTCTTCTCATCGATCATCTTGTTGATCGACTTCACTTTCTCGGCGTAGCTCTCGACGGTTTCCTTGAGCTGCAGGTGGCTAAGATCAGTCTTGATCATTTGCTTTTTGTTTCCTTTCCTTCGTTTTCCTCCGCGATCCAAAGCGGGAGCATCTTCGCAAGCGGGGCGAAGTCGATGTCGTCGTTGCCAACCGGGCAGTGACGGAACGACTTCCTCCTCTCGGAATTGGTCATTTGCTTAAGAGACACCCTGACCTGGCCAGAGGATTCATCGACGGCGATGACCTTTACATTATAGATGCTTCCGATGGTTATGTAGGAAGCGAATGACCTGATGTATGAGGTTGAGACCTCGCTTATGTGCAATAAGCCGGTCCAGCCCTCATCGAATAGCATTATGGCATAGGAGGTATATACGGAAACCACGGTCCCGATGTATGTCTCCCCGACTTTTGGAAGCTTATTCATCTTTCTCTCCCAAGGCGAAGAATAGCGCGGCGTGCGCGGGCGTGTCCACCTTTATGTTGCGGATGTCGCCTTTAGATATCGCAAGCGAGTACCCGGCGGCCATGAAAAGCGACCCCTCGTCAGAATAATTTCGCCCATCCGATTTGGCATAGGCCTCCTTTAGCTTGGCCAGATCGAAACACTGCGGCGTCTGCACCCGCATTATCGAGCCTCGGTCGACGTAGTGGGGCGCCTCGCCTATCTGCAATAGCGAATCGGAGCTCGCGATGGCGGCGACGGCCCCGCCGGTCTGCTCGGCCTTGCTTAGGCAATCCGCCATGAGGTCCTCGTTGAGGAACGGACGGTCGCCATCCGAAATAAGGACAAAGCCCTCGTCCGGGAGTGCCATGACCGCATTGCGGACCGACTCGAAGCGGGTGGCCCCGCCTTTGACGAAGAGGATGTCCTTCCCGTTATCGAAGCCGTTTATCGACCTGGCGACCTCGTCTACCGTCCCCTCAAGGCAGGGCAAGACGATGGTCGAGATCAGGCTGGAATTGGCCAAGGCGTCGAAGGCGTAGCGGAAAAGCGGCTTCCCATTGAATGGGATCAGCTGCTTGGGATTATCGGAGCCGAATCTCTGCCCCGAACCGCCCAAAGGCAATATGGCGAACGCTTTCTTTGCCATAGGCAAACATTGTAAACCAAATCGGCTGAAAAGGTTTTACTTAATCGTCGTAGAGCTTTTCCTTCTCGTGGGAGCGGAGGCTTTCGTTGATGGCGATGTTCTCTATGACGAGCTGGAGTATCTTCTCGAGCATCTTCCCCGAGGAGTAGTCGGCGGGGCAGGCGTAGTTGACGCGCTCATCCTCGAACAGGTCGGCGACCTTGTCCTCCTTGCCCTTGGGGTAGACGGCGATGGACTTGCCCCCGTTGTTCTTGACGATGATCATCGAGGGGATGTCGGTCATCCCGTCGCCTATGTAGATGATATTGGAATAAGGTATCCGCCGGGTCGGGCGCTTCTCGTTGACCCCGACGTCATCGGTCGCATCGTATACGCCTTTGCTGATGCGGAAGAAGTACTGCGTCTTCTGGGTATAGTTGATGGCGAGCTTCGGCCAGATGGCCTCGCCGGTGACTTTGTCATATACGTACTCGCAGCCGTACATAATCTTGAATTCCTTCGCGATCTGGCAGCCTTCGACTATCTCCTTATTGCCGGAGCTCACCAGGTAATGCTCGACCCGGACCCCATGCTCCTCGCCATAGCGGTTGATCCGCTCGAACCAGGTGGAGACGCCGGGGAAGAATTTGATCGGTTTGCCGCAGGATTGCAGGAATTCGCGCGTGAGTTTGATGTTTTTCTCCTTTGCCACGTCGATCATGGTGTAAAGGTAGGAAAGGATTTTCTCGCAACCGGATTCCTCCGAGAATTTCGTCGTTCTCCCCCAAAATTCCGCGGGGGTCATCCCCATGGCCGGGATGAAGCCGAAATTCTGCATGTCGGTTATGGCCAAAGTCGAGTCGAAATCGTAGAGTATTGCGCAGATAGGCTTCTTATTCATCGTCGTTCCCCATTCGGGGCAATTATAAAATAAATGGGGTTTGCCTTGCAAATTCACCACTTTTTGTTGAAAAACTCCTCCAATGAAATACAATTTCGCCTATGCCAGCCTTAGTCTCGTCCATGCAAGCATATCAAGTAATACTGCTCATCGCGGCCTGCGTGGTTTTCTACTACCTGGCAGTCCTTTTCTACGTGACTTCCAAGGCGCTTGATTTCCGAAGGTCGCTATCCAGGAAGCGCGAGATGCTATCGCTGATCCAGCTCGAGATGGCGTCGACTTTGCTCTCGATCGACTCGATATTCAAGTCGGCTTCCGTCACCTATTCCAAGCAGGAGGCCGATTCGGTTGACGCGCTCAGGCAGGTTAGCTCCGACAAGCGGGCAGTGGGGCTGATTAAGTACAACGCCTCCCTAATTGTCGGGGCTAAGTCCTCCCTTTCGTATTTGGCCTTGTCGAACAAATGGGCCACTAAGTCGGACGAGTTCCGATACTGCCAAAACGCCTTCTCCGATCTGGAGAGGTTTTTCCGCACAACCGTCGCCTTGTACAACGCCGACATCGCGGCTTATGACTATTACCGCCGGGCAACCGGGTTCAAGCTGCTGATGTATTTCTTCGGCTTCAAAGCGGCCGAGCCAATAGGCTAGAAGTTGAGCTCATAATCGACCAGCCCGTCGTAGAAATCCTTCTCGTGGCTGACTATTATGACCGCGCCTTGATAGTTCTCGATGGCCTCGAAAAGCGAGTCTTTCGCTTTTTGATCGAGGTGGTTGGTGGGCTCGTCGAATATCAGGAAGTTGGATTTGCGCAACGTCATGACCGCGAACCTCGCCTTGGTCATTTCCCCTCCGGAGAGTTCCTTCATCTTCCTCAAGGACAATTCCTTCTTGACCCCAACCGCCGCCAGGGCCGTCCGGACCTTGGTGTTGTCCAAATCGGGATAGTGGGCCCTTACGTAATCGAAAGGAGTCATGTTCAGGTCGATCTTCTCGTCCTGGTCGAAGTAGTTTATTTCGGTCCCATCAAGCCATTTGTACGATCCGGAAATGGCCTTTAGATTGCCCATTATGGTCTTGAGGAACGTGGTCTTTCCAACCCCGTTCTGGCCGAGGATCGCTATCTTCTCGCCTTTGTTGAGGATGAATGAAATCGGCGGCAATAGGGGGACGCCGTTGTAGCCGATCTCCAGCTCATCGACTTGCAGCGGCTTTAGCCCGACGTCGTGGGTGAAGGGGAAGGCGAAATGCACATTGCCCTCATCCTTTCCCGGGGCGTCGAGGACCTCGAGGTGGGCGAGCCGGGCCCGGTGGCTCTTCGCGGCCTTGGCCGAGGTGGCCCTCACGATGTGGGCGGCTATGAAATCCTCTTCCTTCTTGATGTAGCGCTGCTGAGCGAGATAGTTCTTCTGGTATTGTTCCTTGTCGAGCTCGTGCTGGACAAGGTAATGCTCAAAATCCCCTTTGTAGCGGGTCAAGGTCTTGTTCTCGAGACAGAAGACAACCTTGGCGATCTTGCGGAGGAACTCCTCGTCGTGGCTCACTACGAGGAACGCGTTTGGGTAGTCGTTTAGGTAATTGGCAAGCCAAGCCACCTGTCCCTGATCGAGGAAGTTGGTCGGCTCGTCCATGATGAGCACGTCCTTCTCCTGAAGCAGCATCTTGGCGAGGTAGGCCTTCTCCCTTTGCCCAGAGCTTAGCTTCGACAGCGGCCGGGAAAGCATGTCCTTGTCGAAGCCTAGGCCATCGGTCAATCTTCCGACCTTCTCCTGCAGGGAATAGAAACCCTTCTCGGCCAGCTCGTTGCCGAGCCGCTCGGCCTTATCGAGCAGCTTCTCGTAGCCCGGCTCCGCGTAGGCCGCCTTCTCATAGAGCTGCTCCATCTGCTTCTCTTTGGCGAATAGGTCGGCGTAGACGCCATAGAGGTAGTCGTTGGTCGCCATGTCCTGCTCGACCTTGAGCTGCTGGTCGAGGTAGGAGTAGCTGACGTGGGGCTGCCAGGTCACTTTGCCTTTATCGGGACGAAGCTCGCCGACGATTATCGAAAGCAGGGTGCTCTTGCCAGAGCCGTTGACCCCGACCAAGCAGGCATGCTCGCCGTTGTTCAGCTGTAAGCTGACCTTGCGATACAGCTCTTTATCCGAATAATTGAATTCTATGTCCTGTAGTTCTAGCAGCGCCATAACGCCGACAATGTTAGCATAGTTGCCACAAAACTTCGCTTTTCGGTTATCAAATCGGTTCTGAGAAGTATAATTGTCCTCGTTAAGGAGGGCTAATTAATGGCCAAATCTTCATCCACTACGAAAAAGAAGCTTCCGTATGCCCACATCGCCTTCTTGATTTCTGGGTTTTTGCTGCTTCTCTACTATCTGTTCACCAAAGGCGTTCCTTCGCTGGGCAAAGACGTCGCCAGCATCATCACCTTCGTCGTCGACCTCATCGTGCTTATCTCGGCCATCGGCTTCTACTGCTACATGGTCTTCTCGCCAAAGGGGCTCACCGGCACGATCCGCGCCCTCGCTCCGGCCCTCGTCATCTTCGTCGTGATGGGGCAATACTCGATGCCAAGCGTCCAGCCCGACATCAACAAGATCGTCAGCGCCATCGCCACCGGGGCGGCGACCTTGATCGTCTTCTGCGGGTTCCTGTTCGTGTTCCTACACAAATGGATATTCGGCGAGATCTTCGGCTGGTCCTGCTTCGTCTACGCGATCTACGTCATTGTCGCTTACTTCGTCATCATGATCATGGATTTGGTGAAAGGCGGGGAGTTCGACGTAATGCTGCTGCTTTCCACCATCTGCCTCTTCATGGCCTCGGGATTGATGGCCTATGGGGCGCTTAGGATCTGCAAAAGCAAAAACCCTCTAGATTAAGGACGAATTATCAAAGGCGGGCGCAAAACCCGCCTTTTTGTTTTCTATTTGTCCCTTATGAAGTTCATCCAATCCAAGCAGTAGCTGGCTACCGAGACCGAAATCGCCAGCGAAAGCAAAGTGTAATAGGTTATCTTGGCGAAGCGGTACTCCGGGGTGGAAGGCAAAATCAAATAGACCAGCCCCGAGGCAATCGCCAAGGTGTTGATCGACAAGGCGGCATGGGAGAAGTAGAAGGCATGCGCTTTGAAAAGGGATATGTTCTCGACCGTCTCGTCCTTGGGCCCATTCTTTATGCCGAAGATCGGCAAGAACATTCCGATGGTCATTATGAGCAATAGGGCACAGGGGATGACGAAAAGGGCGATTTTTATAGAGCGATCTTTGCGGGACAGCCTATCGAGGTATTCTTTTTTATATCCGGACTCCACTCCGCGATTTTCCATGCCGGTATGATACCTCGCCTTTGCTCCAACGGCTAGGCAACGGGAAAAATAGGAAAGTCGATGTATGGCCGAAGGCAGCCTTTGAAATCGAAACGATATTCGATATTGGCTTTCTCGTCACGCGGCCATGTTGTTGGGCGCGTTCTCGGTGAGGATGATTTTGCTCTTGAAATATCTTTCTTGGAAATCGACGGCCTTTCTTATTTCCTCTTTTGAGTAGTTCTTGGACGCGTCGCACACGATTAACTTATCCTCGATATCGTCTTTTCGATGGATTATGCCTATCACT
>DVMV01000031.1 GCA_018714785.1 Candidatus Alloenteromonas pullicola | reverse complement strand
ATTCAAAAAGCGACCTTACCTATTGGAAGGAGCTTGATAAGGCGGTCGATGGCTACGCTAAGGAAAACGGGTTCGAGTATGTAATAGACCAAGAGCCATTCCTAAGGAACGCGACCGGCAAGCCCATAATCATCAACTATTTCTATCACTCAACCATCACCCAATCGGCGAAAAATAATCGCCTTTAGCGGTACCGAATAAAATATATAGCCTAATAATAAAGCAAAGCATTTTATTATTTGCTATCTAACCGAGCCTTCGAGCTGCAGCAGCCTCAGCTTGTTGTATTCCCTTCCGGCATACCCACCTAAGCCATTGCTAGCCACGACGCGGTGGCAGGGGAGCAAGAGCATTATCCTATTCCGCTTCATGGCCTGCCCGACCGGATGGGGATGGGAGCCAATCCGCTTGGCCAATTCCCCATAGGTTATGGTCGTCCCATAGGGGATGCTCATAAGCTCTTCCCATACCCTCAGCTGGAACTCCGTCCCTTTGAGCATCAATCCGATATCTATCTTCGGATTACGCCCGAGGAAGTATTCCTCTAGCCAAGCCTTGGCTTTGTCTATGGCCTTGCCAGTGCCGTCGTACTCCTCATCGTCGAAGTAGACGGCGGTGATGAACCCATCTTCGCTTTCGACGGCTATCTTTCCCAAAGGAGAAGAAAACGACCCGCGGCTTTTCCCGCGCTCATCTTCGCCAATTCCTATAGTCAAAGTCATATAACTCAAATCAATATTTTAATCGTGAGACGCGCCTTAAACAAACATCCGGCCTATTTTGCTGATTTGAATAGCTAATTCAGATAAATGCACAGGTGTTCATTTTACGTTCTCCCTTTCCTTATGGAAAGACTTGTAAACGATTTTCAAGTGACGAAAAAAACGTTGAGATTATCGTATTGGGGCCTTATTCTAATGAAGTCAAAAGGGCTATAGCCCGAAAGGAAGGACAAAATGGCAGACGTCGTCAACGCAGCCCCCGTCAAGGAAAAGGGAGGCTACACCGGCACCGGCCTTGGATTGCTAGGACACTGCATCCTTTGGTCGCTGCTCACCATCATCACCCTTGGAATCGGATATCCATGGGTCCTATGCGCTCAGATCCGCTACATCTTGGGCAAAACCAAAGTCGATGGACGCACCCTCAGCTTCGACGGCAAGGGCGGCCAGCTAATCGGCAAATGGATCGTGTGGCTGCTTCTTTGCATCATCACCATCGGCATCTATTCGTTCTTCTTGCCGAAAAAGGTCCTTCAGTGGGTCGCTTCCCACACCAGCATTGAGGGCGGAAATGGTAAAGGCAGCTGGGAAGGCGGGGCGTTCATGCTCTTCGTCCACCTGCTCGCCATGGATCTAATCACCGTCTTCACCCTCGGCTTGCTGTTCCCGGTTGGCCTCAACCTGGTCATCACCTACGTCGTCGAGCACATGGTCATCGGCGGGGAGAAGGTCAGCTTCGGCGGATCCGGCCTCGGCTTGCTCGGGCACTGGATAGTCTGGTGGATACTGTCGATAATCACCCTCGGCATCTACACCTTCTGGGCCATGACCCACATGGTCGATTGGGTTGCCGAAAACGCCCATATCGGTTGACGTTAGCAAAAATGCAAAACCGCCTGTTCAGGCGGTTTTTCTTGTAGTAAAATTCGAATGTCAATGTATTGTCACAAATGCGGCTTCATAACCAAAGGCGTGGAGGACAAGTGCCCTTACTGCGGCACGCCGTTTTCCAAGCCCGCCCCGCTTGACGAGAAGCGGTTCATGCTCCGCTGGGCCGAGATCTCGACCAGGCAGCTGATCAGCATCATCATCGCCAACCTCTTCGCGCTCATCTGCATAATCGACATCGCCTTGGTCTTCCTGGGGCCGCGGCACAACTACCACCTATCCCCATGGGCCTTCCTTTCGCTTTTTGGGGCTTTGTTCTTGATAAACGAGGCCATCGCGCCGCGGCGAAACAGCAACCGCCTTCTTTTCCTGAAGGCATTCGGCTTCGGCTTGGCCTTCATGCTGATCCTGATGTTCTCCTATCCAAGCTGGGTCAGGATGTCCCCGGAAGGGACGCAGATAATACAGACCGGGTCCGAGCATTACGCCCCGTATTTCCCGCTTTTCGGAATGAGCTCGTATTCGCTTTGCTTCGGATACATCGCCCCGGTTTTCCTGAGCCTGCTTTTCCTCTTCGGCCTCGCCCGCTACATCGCCATAAAGAACTTCAACGTCTTCTCTACCTTCTTCTACGTCTTGATCCTATTGGGCTGCTCGCTGGTATTGTTCATCATGACCTTCATCCCCCAATGCGGGCTGTCGAGAGACGAGAACAGCTGCATAATCATCTACGTCTGCTTCGCGCTCAACCTGCTTTGCGCAATCAACGCCGGCATATTATCCTCGCTAAGGATGAAGAGCCGCTTCGCCACCAAGGGGTAGGGCAATGGACATCGGCATCGTATTCGGCGGCGGGTTCGCCCGGGGCGCGGCCCAGCTTGGGTTCCTCAAGGGCATGCTGCCCTTTTTGAACCGCTCCGACATAAAGCTGCTCTCCTGCTCCTCCTCCGGCGCTTTGACCGGCTTGGCGCTAAGCGCCGACCGGCTCGATTATGGCGAGCAGATATACCGCCACACCAACATCACCTCGATATCCAACCTCCGCCTCAATCTGAAGAACAGGCTGGTCGACCAGGTCATTGATTCCTTGATAAAGGGCGGCCGGGTCGACATCCCTCTATATGTGACCGGGACCTGCCTCAACACCCTCTCGACGCATTACTTCTACCTCGATTCGTCCAAGCCGAAGGAAGAGCTATACGAGGCGATGAACATCACCTTGACCTTCCCCTTCGTCAATGGGGTCTTCCGCCGGTACGGGAAGAAGTTCTACCTCGACGGCGGGGCGACCGACAACATCCCGGTCTATCCCTTCCTCATCAAGCACGTCGACCTTTTGCTGATACTGCACAACTACCCGCGCTACCTGCCCCCGGCGGAGATCGTCAATTCCGACACGGTGGTCATCGACATCGACGTCGGGACCCGCTGCGGCAACTCGATCAAGACCTATTCTTTCGACCTGAGGAACATCAACCGGATGCTCGACATATCCTATGACTATGGCCGCGAGTTCGGGCAGAAGGTGCTATCCCAGCCGACATTATCAAAGATAAAGGAAGCGGGGCAGCGCTGGATAAGGGACGAGATAGAGGAGCGGAAGAAGAGCAACATCTCCATCACCGCCGCCATCTTCTTCAACAAGCTGCAGCAATCCCGGGGGTTCAAGATATGAGCAAGGCGCTGGTCCTAGCCGGAGGCGGGAGCCTTGGCGCCTATCAGGTCGGCGCGGTGAAGTGCCTGCTGGAGAAAGGCGAGCGGTTCGACATCATCACCGGGACCTCGATCGGGGCGCTAAACGGGGCCTTGCTATGCACCGGCGACTACGAGAAGCTGCGCACCCTCTGGCTCGAGATCACCCCGGACAAGGTCATGAAGGACGGGATGAACTTCAACAAGGACGCCATAACCAGCTTCGACATCGCCGGATCGCTGTCCTTCCTTTTGTCCTACGTCAAGTCGCGGGGGGCCGACATCACCCCGTTTAAAAAGCTGTGCGCCAAGTACATCGACCCCAAGCGGATCAAGGAATCGAAGGTGAGGCTTGGCATCGTAACGGTCTCCTTCCCGGGGCTAAAGGAGGTCCGGGTCGAGCTAAACAAGGCAAAGGAGGAGGACATCCTCCCCTTCCTGCACGCCTCAAGCGCCTGCGTGCCGATCTTCCCGATCGAGACCGTCGCCGGCAGCATGTACATCGACGGGTTCTACAAGAACAACGTCCCGATCGACTACGCCATCTCGATGGGGGCCGACGAGATAGTCTGCGTCGACATGAACATGCTCTCGTTCACCCCGCAGCATTCCGAGCTGCTTAGGATGCCCAACGTCAAGCTCATAACCCCCTCGAAGTCGCTGGGCTCGATAATGGACTTCACCCCCGAGGTCATCCTGGCCAACATGAACCAGGGCTACGCCGACGCGAAGAAGGAATACGGCGACTACATCGGCTTCGACTACTCGTTTTTGAGCAAGGACGTCAAGCAGGCCGCCGAGAGCTTCAAGCGGTCCGTCCTCTCCATGGAGGAAGACGATATGCGGAAGGCGGTCAAGTGGCTGATGGACGCCGCCGACGCCAAGGGACTTGATCGCCCGACCGCGGAGCAATTGCTGCTGCTCCCGCTGGAGCACCTGCTGTCGAAGGCCAAGACCCCGACCGACGAATTGCTTCGTCCCAGGGAGGCGGCCTACTCCGCCATGGCGAAGCTCATCGAGGAGGAGAAGGCCAAGGGGGATGGCATCCTCTACCGGCTGTTCCGCCGCAGCCCGCAGACCACCGTCTTCCGCGGCGAGGACGAGTGTGTCTTGATATCGCTTGCTTCCGCATTTAGACTTAGCCCCGAGCTTAAGCTGCTGGAGGGCAAGTGAATATGGATCTGCCAAGATTCGGACTGGGGACCTGGATGATGAAGGACGAGGACGTCCTCTCCGCCATCCCCACCGCCTATAAGCTGGGGTACCGCCTTTTCGACTGCGCCCAGGCCTACGATAACGAGGAAGCCCTGGGGAAGGCCATCAAGGGCCTCGATAGGGGAAGCGTCTTCCTATCGACCAAAGTCGCCGCCGAGATAAAGAGCTACGATGGCGCGAAAAAGAGCATCGAGGAGTCGCTTAGGAAGCTAGACACCCCCTACATCGACCTGCTGCTTATCCACGCCCCGGCGCCCTGGGCGATCATGTATGACCCCAACCGCGGCGATTTCCATCAGGAGAACCTCGAGGTCTATAAGGCCATGGAAGAGGCGGTGAGGGAGGGGAAGGTCGCCCACATCGGCGTCTCGAACTTCTCGATTGCCGATCTGGAGAACATCCTCGCCCATTGCTCGATCAAGCCCTACGTGAACCAGATCTGCTGCCACGCGCACAACGTCGACCGCGACCTGCTCGAGTTCTGCAAGGGCAAGGGGATCAAGATCGAGGCCTATAGCCCCTTGGGTCATGGGAAGCTGCTAAGCGACGAGTGCCTGCAGAAGATGGCCAAGGAGCACGGCGTTCCCCTCACCACCTTAGCCATGAGCTTCCTCGCCCAGATTGGGACCACCCCGATATGCAAGGCGACCTCGGAAGAGCATCTGCGGGAGAACATCCCCGCCGACCTCGACCTAAGCGCCGACGAGGTGTTCGACCTTCTGTCCTAAATAGAAAACAAGCCCTCCGCAGTGAACTGAACCCAATTTAGTTCACAGGGCAGAAAAAGCCTCCTAGCGTAAAATATCGTTAGGAGGTTTTTGTATGGCCGGCAAAGGGCAGAAATTTAAGAAATACCCCGACGAGATAAAGCTGGAAATCGCTTCCAAAGCCCGTGAGGGACGAGGGTACAGGAGCATCGGGAGGGAATATCCA
>DVMV01000030.1 GCA_018714785.1 Candidatus Alloenteromonas pullicola | reverse complement strand
AGATGAATATATAAAAATGTTCGATTGCCTTTACCCTATGCCAAGTTGCTTTGGTGACTACGAAACTCGCAAAGAGAATCTCATGAGCAGAGCAAAGACATTGGACCGCCTCATATCCGACTATTTGAAGTGGTAAAGGCCACGTTATAGTCCTTTCCATCAGCTCTTGGGTTTTGTGTGATCTTCTAGAAGTGCAGATCCGGACTTGGGCTTTTCGACTATTTCCAATGGCATAATGGCATGCGAATTTAAGCGGATAATGACTAACGCAATCGCTAAAACTAGGCAAAAAAATAACCTATAACCGACAAGTTATAGGTTTTTCTCAGAATGGGGCGCGATATGGGAGTCGAACCCATTCGTGTCCGGTTCACAGCCGGATGTGTTCACCGTTTCACCAATCGCGCCACAGCGTGATTAATATAGACTTCTATTCGCTTCTTAACAAGAAGAAATTAACGCTTGTCCCTTAGATAGGCCCCCATCCGCTTGATGGCCTGCCTTAGAAAAGGGAGCTCGCGCTGCTTGACCAGCTTGCTGACGCCCCAATCATCCATATTCTGATAGGCCTCCAAAGCCTCCTCGCCGGTCAGATAGTCGGTGCGGGAAATGAGGGTGTCGCCGCTGGAGCAGGCGTGCTTACCGTAGGGGTAGCCGTCTATCCGGGCCAAGAAGAACCGGTTCTCGTTCTTCCTCCCGATGAGGTTGTAGAAATCGACGCAGGAGCCCAGCTCCTCAAGCAGGGTTATCTTCGCCCCCAGCTCCTCCTTGGCTTCCCTGATCGCGGCCATCTCAAACGACTCGCCCGCGTCGACCCCGCCGCCGGGGGATTCGCGGTAGCTCTGCTTGCCGAATATGTCGTCGCGGCTCACCAGGTGGATGGCGAGCTTGCCCTCGGGGTTGAAGGCGAAGACCCGGGCCACTTTCCTAGTTTCCGCAATCGGCTTGGCTGGGTATTGGTCGTCTATCAGGCGCAAAGATATCTTCATCGGGCCATAATGATACGCCCTAGTCGGCATAAGGTGCTAATATTACCGCGATGATAAGCCGAAACCGCCTGTTCCCATTGCTCTGCCGTTGCCTGCTGTTAGGCTGGCTTTTGGCGTCGCTAATCGAGTTCGTGCTTGCGGCGGGCCCATCCTATGCCGGGTTCTGCCTGCTCTCGGTCCAGGCCGGGGCGTTTTTCGCGATGCTGCTTTTCTTCGCGATAATATCCAACGCGATCGACCTCCGGCATGGCATCAGGGGGATACCGGCGGGCATGTATATGCCATTGGCATTGCCGGTCATGGCCTATGGCTGCTTTGGGTCGCTGACCTACCTTATATTCAACCTGGGCAGCGACAAATCGGGATGGCTCGGGATATTCTTCCACGTCTCGCTGCTACTTATAATCCTCATCGACTACCTGCTGTTCGAGCAGAAGGGGAACGTCCGCCTCTACAGCGCCGTCTTCTCCGAGGGCTATGTCTTGATATACCTCCTTTCCGTGTACATCAGGCCCTACATATGGAACAACTCGGTATTGCTCGACAACACCGACTACCCCTACTTCTTCATGGTCCCCGACAGTTACCTCTGCATCTTATACGATGCATGTTTCTTGGCCTGCTCGCTTCTTTTCCTCATCGCCTTCGTGCTGCTAGATGGGCTGCTCTCCTCCTTTGGCAAGGAAAAGGCCTGAAGCCGATAGCCTTCACCCGTCCTAAAAGCGAGTATTCGCTTAGGCAATAACGCTTCGGCCGCCCTTTGAGGGCAAAGGTCGCCTTCGCTATCCCCACCCCATCCTCGAATAGGCATATCTTGGCGAGGTTTATCTCCTGCTTCAAGCCAAGGCTTATGAAATCCGGGCGCCTAGCCATCTGCTTTATCCGCTCCACCGAGGCTAGATACCCCGACGGGTTATCTAAGCAAAGCCGCGACAATCCCATCTCGTCGATGTAAAGCCCAACGTCGATGCATAGGCTAAGCCCCAGCTCATCCTCAAGGGCCCTAGAGACCCTCCCCACCCGCAGATCGGTTTTTTCCATCTTCATTTCCCTCCACCCAACTAGTAGGCTAATAGCCGGAAGAAGGCTACGCATGATCAAATACGATAAAGACGAGGGCACCTCATATTGCCTGGGGATAACCCTGTGCTTCGAATTGCTTAACAAGAAGATGGGCTCGGCCAGGAAGCTCTACCTTTCCCCTGAGCTGGAGGAAGGGGATACCAGGCAGAGGCTCATAAGCTTGGCGAGGCTTGCCGGCATCCCGGTCATCGTCAACAACGCCAAGGCCTTCAAGGGGCTCTCCGACAAGGACAACGTGCTGGCCATCGGCGAGTTTTCCAAGTTCTCCGATAAGCTCGATGAGAACAAGGACCACGTCGTGCTTTGCCAGCCGATGAACATGGGCAACATCGGCACGATAATGCGGAGCTCCCTCGCCTTCGGCATCAAGGACCTGGCCATAATCGGGCCCAACGCCGACTACTTCGACCCCAAGGCCGTCAGGGCCTCGATGGGGACGGTGTTCTCGCTTAGGATCCACCGCTACCAAAGCTTTGAGGAATACCAAGCCGAGTTCCCGAACCATAGCCTATATCCATTCATGCTTCAGGCAAGCAAGCTATTGGGAAAGCAGAAGCTGCGGTTCCCTTGCTCGCTAATCTTCGGCAACGAGGCCAAGGGGCTGGATCAGAGCTTCCTTCATGTCGGGACCCCGCTACTAATAAAAATAAGCGGCGAGCTAGATTCGCTTAACCTAGACAACGCCGCTTCGATCGCTTTGTTCGAATACAGTCGGGAGAAGGATCACTTCACCATGTAGATGAGCCCGAACGCGTTCGGCCCCCAGTGGGCGGCGATGGTCGGGGTGAGGTCATCGTAGCCGGTCGGCTCGACGCCCTTTTTCTTCAATAGCTCCACCACCTTGTCGAGGTTGACCCGGCTCTCGGTGTAGGAGGCGATGATGGGCTTGCTGGTGTCGATATGGTCCTCTATGGGGTGCTCGGCCACGTAGGCGATGCCCTTCTTGATGCCATGGAATTTGGCCAAGGTCACGATCCCGCCATCGATGAACCCGAGGGCCGGCTTGATCATGAGCAATGTGCCGAGCATCCAGGCGCTCTTCTTGAGCCTCCCGCCCTTCAATAGGTAATCGAGGGTCTCGGGGATAGCGCAGATGCGGATCTTGCCCCGCGACTGCGTAAGCTCCTCGACCAGGTCGTCTAGGCTTAGCCCAGGCTTCGACAAGGCCTCGAGGGCCAGCATCCTGACCCCGCCGACGGCGCTTAATGTATCGAATACCCTGACCTTAGGGTTATCGACGTACATCGCGGCGATCGTCGAATAGGTAGAGGAAAGCTTCGATGAAAGGCTGAGATATAGTATCTCGTCGCCTTTCTCTAGATATGAATTGAACAGCTCCTCGACCTTGTCCAGGTGGGGAAGGCTGGTTTTGGGGAACTCCCCGGTTTCCTTGATGAGCTTATATAGCAATGAGCTGTCGATGTCGAGCCCATCTAGGTATTCCTTGCCGCCTAGCTGTATGCGGAGGGGGATGACGTCGATCCCCATCTGCTTGGCTTCATTGGGCTTTATCGATGAGCCCGAGTCTACGATTATCCTGCGCATTCGAAATCTCCTGAATCCTATATTAGAGACATGCATCTAGTATTTCAAACTAAATGTATTCTACGAGACGATCCTCTCCAAGGTCGAAAGGAAAGATTCGACCTCATCGTCGCCGACTTTGGCGAACATGTCGCGGAAGGAATCGTTTATCTCGTTTTTTACCTCTTCGACGAAATCCCTTCCCTTGGCGGTCAACACCAGGTAGCGGGATCGGCGGTCCTCTTCCGACTGCCTCTTCTCCACCAATCCCTTCTCCTGCAGCGACTTCACCAAGGCGGTTACCCGGCTGGGGACCGAGGAAAGGGCCTTCCGGGCCTGCAGGAAGCTTAGCTTCCCGCGATGCCGGGCGATGTTCAGAAGCAAAGCGCCCTCGCCTTCGGAGGCGAAGCCGAGCTTCCCTTGCCTAAGCCGCTCCTTAAGGCGGGTGAGCGCATCCGCGAGCCTTATTATCCTAGGGTCGATCCTTTCCATCGCTTGCGCCTAATTGTCCTTCATCGGAGGAATGCGGTAAACACCTACTTCAAAAGGCCTTTGACCTTGAGGAATTTCTTGTGGGTGTAGGGCGGGTAGCGGAGCGAGTTGTCCAGCTTTCCGGACACGAGCACCCCCTTCTGGTAGGAGAAGGCCTCGATCGAGGCTTCGCCATGGTAGCGGCCGATCCCCGAATCCCCGACCCCGCCGAAGGGCAGGTGGCGGTTGGATAGGTGCATTATGCAGTGGTTTATCGCCCCGCCGCCGAAATCGACCTGCTCCATCAGGCGCAGCGCGCGGCGCTTGGAGCGGGAGAAGACATAGAAGGCCAATGGCCGGGGGCGGCTAGCGATGAACTGCAGCGCCTCATCCAGGTTCTCATATTCGATTATGGGCAGGATCGGGCCGAATATCTCCTCCTGCATCGATTTGCTCTCACCGGTCGCCTTAAGCAAGGTGATTTCCATCCTTCCGGAGTCGACCTTCCCGCCGAAGCAGAGCTGCTCGCCCTCGATAAGGCCCTGCAGCCGCTTGAGGTGGCCTTCGCTTATTATCTTGGCGTAGAAGGGGGAATTGAGCTCCCCGCCGGGGACCATCTCCTGCTTCATCTTGGCAAAAATAGATATGAACTCGTCGGCCTTTCCCTTCGGGATCAGGACATAGTCGGGCGCGACGCAGGTCTGCCCGGCGTTGATGACCTTGCCCATGCAGATCCGCTTGGCGGTGAGCTCTAGGTCGGCGTCGTCAAGGACTAAGCACGGCGACTTCCCGCCGAGCTCAAGCACGCAGGGGGTCAGGTGCTTGGCCGCCTCCATGTAGGCGATCCGCCCCACTTTGGTCGAGCCGGTGAAGAAGAGCAGGTCGAAGGGAAGGGCGAACAGGGCGGAGGCAACCTCCCGATCGCCGAGGAACACCTTGGCCTCATCCTCCTTGAATGCCTCCTCGACCACCTTCTTGATCATCAAGGAGCAGTTGGGGCTCAGCTCGCTGGGCTTCACTATCGCGCGGTTGCCCATGGCGATGGCCCCGACCAGCGGCTGGAAGGTCAAGAGGTAAGGATAGTTCCAGGGGCTGACGATGAGCACCGTCCCATATGGGGAGCGGATGGTCGCCCCGCCGGAGGGGAAAGAGGCCAGCGTCATGCCGACGCGGTGCGGCTTAGCCGCCTTGATGGCGCGCTTCAGCATGTACTTGATCTCGGAGTAGACCAAGGCCAGCTCGCACATATAGCCTTCCTGGTCGGATTTGTTTAGGTCTTCCTTGATGGCCTGCAGCAAGCCGTCCTCGTTCCTCTTCAGCGCATCGTAGAACGAATGAAGCAATTCGACCCTTCTTTTTGCCGGCAGGGCGCCGTGAGACTTCATGGTCGCGAATGCAGTGTTCATCTCTTCCATGCCTTAAAGATAAACTCATTGCCGATTTAAGCAAGGAAAAGCCCGGCCGAAGCCGGGCAATCCGCTTTCGCGAATCAGGCCATCACGAGCCTTGAGGCGTCGTCGACCCTGACGACCACGGTGCAGTTGTCCATCGGGATCTCGCCGCTCCAGTTCATGGCGCGGCAAATGGAGATGTCGATGCCGTCCTTCTCGTAGACCGGGGCGCCGTAGGTCTCGACGTCGGTCCTATCGGTCAGCTCATACCCCGCGGCCAGCAGGCCCGCCTGGAAGCTGGCGATGAAGGCCTCGATCCCCGCCACGTCGTCCTCGCCGTCGGCGGTCAGGAACGAGTTGGTGTCGAAGAACACGATGGTCGGGTCGCTCCAGCGGTGGAAGACCGACATATCGTAGCCGACCGGGCAATAGGTATAGGGGACTATCTGGTCGATGGTCTTGCCGTCGATCAGGAACTCCTGCATATCGTCGAATATGCGAGACGGATCCTCCTCCCAAGAGGTCGGGAGGACCTTGTCGACGCCTTCGAATTGCAGTCCGGGATCGGCGGTGCCGAACTCGGAGAAGGCCATCTCGATGGAGACGCCCTCATCGAAGTAGGTGCCTTCGATCTTGGCGGCGACGATGTGGTTGGCGTCGTCGAGCTTGATGCTGCCGTCATCGAAGGTGAAGTATGCAGAGGCGTCGGGCAGATAGGTCAGGTAGCGGAAGAACTCGCCGGTGCCGCCGCGGGAGGCGAAGTAGCCATCGGCGCCTTCGGGGGCGAAGATCTCGGCCGCGAAGTCGAAGGTCGGGTAGCGGTTGACGTTGTTCTCCGGCGAATCCCAGTAGGAGGTGTGCTCTTCGCCTATAATGACCTCGCCGTTGCTCACGGTGTATTCGTAGTAATGGGTGTCGTCTTCCTTATGGGCGCCATCGCGGACGACCGTGCCATCCGGCTTGGTCGTGGTCCGGTCGATGGTGTCGTCGGTGAAGATGTAGGTGTACTCGTAATCGCCTTCCCCCTCATAGGAGACGGTGTAGTCGACGCGGTAGTTCTTCAGCCCCGCCATGTTGTCGATGGCCGCCTTGATGCCATCGTGGTAGGCCTCGTGGGCATAGGGCTCGGGGGCGGGGACGACCGCGGTCCCGATCTCGTCGATGACCCCGACGATGGTCTGGCCGTATTTCTCCGTGGCTTCCGCGTCGCGGTTATACGGGTCGACGTCGATGTGGAGGGTCAAAGCCCCATCATCGGCGACCTCGAGGTAGAGGTCATCGGGGGTGAGGTCGGTGAGGAACATCGAGGCGCAGAGGTAGCTTTGCTGCAGCGAGGCGCTTAGGCAGTGGTACGTCTTCCCGCCGTCGAAGGTCCGGAAGTAGGTCTCGTCGATGGTATCGGAGTCGCCCCACATGTTTATGTAAAGCGAGTTGTCCCAATCCAAAGCGTACCCTTCGTCATCCTCGACGACCGAATAAGTGACGGTGTTATCCTTGCCGATCTTCTCCTTGGCGACCGAATCGCCCGGGGAGCGGACGTAGGTGTATTCGTTGGCCTCGCCGGTGGACTTGACGGTCTCCTTGAGGCTGTAGCGGTCGGTGATTTCCTCCCCATTCCAGAAGTCGGGGCTTTCCACGGTCTCCTGATAGGTTGTGACGAGCTCGTATTCCTCCTCGACGGTCGGATCGTAGTCGGCGTCGTAGTTGAGCAGCTTCTGGGTCGAGGTGATCCGCATCGTTCCGGTGAGCTTCGAGAAGAGCTCCTTTGGCATCTGCTCGCCTTCCTCGATGGCGATGTCGTAGGACCCGGAATGGAGGACGTTGCCATCCTCATCCTTGACCTCGGCCTTTATGGTCGCCTCGCCGACGCCCTTGGCATAAAGCAGGCATTCGGGCAAAGCGGTCGAGGTGATGGTCCCGACGGTGACGGCTGCGGGGTTGGTCGAGGTCCACTCGACCTCTCCCGTCACGCCTTCTGGCAGCTTGGCGTAGATCGAGCGCATGTTGTTGAGGTAGAGCCCGCCCATCATGAACAGCTCGATGTCCTCTTCCTCATCGACCGCGGGGGTGGTCGAGGAGGTGGCGTCGCCTCCTGTGTCGGTATTGGAAACGGTGCCCGTAGAGGACACTCCATCATCCTTTGACGATTCGGTTGGTGTAGTCGCACCGCCATCGCACCCGGCAAGGGCCAAGACGGACATCAGGCAAATAAACGAAAATTTAAGTGGCTTCATGGTTTCTCCTTCCAAGGCAGTAGTAAAATATCGCTACGAAATTTTGCAAGGAAATTCGCGGCTTCTGCGGAACTTTTTAATCATTGCCCTTAAGGGCAGGGAAAAAGCAAAAACGTTTTGCAAAGATTTTGTAAAATAGAGGAAGGTGCAGCAAGGATTTATATACACAATCGTTTTCTGCTTTTATAATTGACGGGTTTTGTAGAAGGAGGCACAAGCCATGGACAAACCATTCTTCGATTTGCAATCGGAATTCGGGTGCGACCTTTTCTCGAAAAAGGCGATGCGCCAGTTCCTGAGCAAGGAGGCCTACGAGGCCCTGCTGGCCAAGATGGAGGACGGCACCCCGCTCGAGGGAAAACTAGCCAACGAGGTAGCGGACGGGATGAGGAGGTGGGCCATCTCCCGCGGCGCCACCCACTTCACCCACTGGTTCCAGCCGCTCAATGGCCTGACCGCCGAGAAGCACGAGGCCTTCATCTCCGGCGAGGATAAGGACGGGAAGGCGATCATCTCCTTCTCCGGCAAGGAGCTAATCAAGGGAGAGGGCGACGCCTCCTCGCTCCCCTCCGGCGGGCTGCGCGCCACCTTCGAGGCCAGGGGCTACACCGCCTGGGACACCTCCTCCCCCGCCTTCGTCATCCACGACGACTACGGGGCGGTGCTCTACATCCCCACCGCCTTCTGCTCCTACACGAAAGAGGCGCTGGACGAGAAGACGCCGCTGCTTCGCAGTCAGGATTACGTCAACGAACAGGCAAAGAAGGCCTTGTCGTTGCTCGGCATCGAAACCAAGAAGGTCATCGCCTACGCCGGGGCCGAGCAGGAGTACTTCCTGGTCGACTCCGCCAACTTCCAGCGCCGCAAGGACCTCGCCTACACCGGGCGCACCCTCTTCGGCGCGCCATCCCCGAAAGGGCAGGAGCTCGAGGACCACTACTTCGGGCCGATCAGGGAGAAGGTCTCCTCCTTCATGGCCGAGGTCAACAAGGTGCTATGGAGGCTTGGGGTCATGGCCAAGACCGAGCATAACGAAGTCGCGCCGAGCCAGCACGAGCTCGCCTGCATCTACTCCCCCACCAACATCGCCGCCGACCAGAACCAGCTGGTGATGATGGTCCTCCGCCGCGTGGCCAAGAAGCAGGGGCTCGTCTGCCTATTGGAGGAGAAGCCGTTCGACGGCATCAACGGCTCGGGCAAGCACGTGAACTACTCCCTCGGGACCGAGGAGGGGCTGAACCTATTCAAGATGCAGAAAAACGGCGATAACCTGCCTTTCTTCCTGTTTTTGACCGCGATGGTCGCCGGGGCCGACGAATACGCCCCCGCCTTCCGGCTATCCGCGGCGAGCTATGGCAACGACTTCCGCCTGGGAGGGCATGAGGCCCCGCCGGCGATACTATCGGTGTTCCTGGGCGAGGAGCTGGAGAAGGCCCTCGACGACCTCGAGCACGGCAGCCTGCCAAGCAAGAAGGAGATCATCGACACCGGGGCCAAGTCCCTCCCCTTGCTATATAAGGACACCATCGACCGCAACCGCACCTCGCCTTTGGCCTTCACCGGCAACAAGTTCGAGTTCCGCATGGTCGGGTCGAACCAGAACATATCCGGGGCGGCGACCGTGCTCAACACCGCGGTCGGCAAGAAGCTGCAGGAGGCCTATGAGGCCGCCAAGGACGCCGCGGATAAGCGCCAGGCCATCATCGCCTGGATCAAGAAGGAGATGAACGCCCACCGAGGCATCGTCTACTCCGGGGATGGGTATTCCGCCTCCTGGGCAAAGGAAGCCCAAGCCCGCGGGCTGATGAACATCCCCACCACCATCGATGCCATCCAAGCCGTCAACGAAAGCGGAGCCAAATCGCTTTACACCTTCACCGGGGTGCTGTCGGAATCCGAGCTGCGCTCAAGGGCCGAGATAAGCTATGGCGCCTACTCGAGCCGGGCCTTAATCGAGGCCAAGACGATGTCGCACATCGCCAATAAGCTATTGTTGCCGGCCGCCAACCGCTACCTATCATCGCTGCTCGCCGAGGAGAAGGATGCGCAGCAGTGCAAGGAGCTCCTCCCAAGCTTCGCGCTTGACCGCATCCGGAGGATAAAGGAGCTGATGGACGAGGCCAGCAAAGCGCTGCTGATGCTAGAAAAGGACATCGACGAGGCATCCCACATCAAGGGGATGCAGCTCGCGCTGTTCGCCAAATCGAGCCTGGTCGAGGACATGCGGAAGCTCCGCGCGCCCCTCGACGCGCTGGAGCTCATCGTCGACAAGTCCTATTGGCCGATCCCCTCCTACGGGGACCTGCTGTTCCACACTATATAGTCAGGGTAACCTCGACGTCGCCTTCCCCGAGGGCCTCTATTAGGCCCTCCCGGGAGGCGTTTTCTATATGCCCGAGCTTGGTGTAACTCCAGGAGTTATCTCCGACCATGATGACGATGTTGGCGTCGTTATAAAGCAATATGTCGCCGCAAACCGCGGAATAGGACACGTCGTTGGATGGCAGCGCATAAGGCAAAGGACCCCACTTCTCGAAGCCGCCATAGGCCTCTAGATAGACGCTTATCCGCCCGCCGTTCTCCTGAATCATCCTATAAAGGGCCTGCGTCGACTCGTTGTCCTCCATATTGGCTCTCAGCTCATTCCCGTTAGCGATTATCCTCATCGTTTTGGCCTCGATTTCCCCAGATGCCACGCCAGTCGACGATGCTCCGTCCCCAGAAGATGAGATGGGCGCGGTTGGGGCGCAGGATAGGAGCAAGATCGATAGCAACAGCAGTCCGCATTTCATGGCCCAAATCTAAAACATTGAGTCCGCTCCATGTCAAACAGATATGAAAAGCCGCCCTTGCGGACGGCTTGGTGGATGGCTTAGTCCTCGGTCGAGGTCCTCGAGCCGATGAGGTGCTCCTCCATGTGCTCGAAGATTTCCTTGACGGTCAGCGGCTTGCGGCCGACGAGCTTCTCGAAGTCGTCGGTGTAGGTCGACATCTGGCCAAGGCGGATGGCGCGGCCGAAGGTGACCATGCCGTCGGAGCAGAACGGGAAGTTGGTCGCGGTCTGGGCCCACATCTGCTCGGTGGTGCGAGGGACGCCGATGGAATCGAAGAACTTGTACTGATCCTCATCGGAGATCTCGATGTACTTGACGTGGTGGCCGGTGACCTTGTTGGCGATCTCGATGTACTCGCCGATGGTTAGCGGCTCCGCCCCATTGACGTCGACGACCCGGTCGGTCCAGTCGCTCATGGCGGCGTAGGCGGCTGCGACGGCGCAGTCATCGCGGGAGATGTAGGCCATCTTGCCGCTGCCCATGTTGTTGGCCAGCACGTTGTCGGTGTTGGTGTAGGCGTTGATGTAGTTGCTGACCATGGCCTCGGCGTACTGCGAGTCGCGCATGAACAGGTAATGGAGGCCGGATTCCTTTATATAGGCCTCGGTATAGACGTGGTCGTTGACCTCATAGGTGTCGATGTCTTTCTCGCCAGCCCCGACGATCGAGGTGTAGACGATGCGGTTGACGCCGGCCTTCTTGGCGGCATCGATGGCCGCGGTCTGGGCCTTGCGGCGGCGCGGGCCGACGAAGGGCATCGAGATGAGGATGAAGGTATCGGCCCCGGTGAAGGCCTTGACCAAGCCCTCGGGATCGTTGAAGTCGGCGACGCGGAGGTCGACTCCCTTGCCCTCATAGGCGGTTAGCCCCTTCTCGGTCGGGGCGGTGAAGATGAGGTCCTCGTGGGGCCACTTCGCTAGCAGGGTCTCGGCGCATTTGCGGCCAAAGTTGCCATCAACCCCGCTAAGTAGGATTTTTTTCATGTTGGATATTAAGCTCCTTCGGCTGAATTATAGTGAAACTCATCCGGGTCGGCGAGCGATATGTTTTATACAATAGGCACAAAGTTTTAATGCAAAATATGCCTAAAATAAGGAAAATAGGCGATTAATGGCCTGCCTCATTCACCAGATGAAGTTGAATTTGGCCGCCTCACCGTTGTCAACCAATACATCCTGGGCGGTCATCGATTTGTTTATGCAGGTCAGGAAATAGGCCCACTGCGCGATCTCCTCGGGGCTGGCCCATTTTCCTAATAGCGTCTCGTCGAGGACCGCTTTGTGGAGCTTTGGGTCATCTAGTATGTGCTTGTTGAGGGCGGTGTCGACGCCGCCGGGGGAAAGCGAGTTGCAGGTCGCGCCGTATTTGGCGATGCGCTGGGCCAAGTTCTTCATATAGGCCACTATCCCGCCTTTGGAGGCCGAGTATAGGGGGAATTCCGCCCCGGTGGAGGCGCTGCTGGAGGCTATGAAAAGAACGCTCTTGATGGATGGCTGAATGCCATAGCGCTCGGCAATCTTTATGTTGCCGAGCAGGTTGACCTCGATCGCCCTATCCTCATCCTGGGTGCCGGCGTTGTCTATAAGGACCTCGACGCCTTCGATATCGGGGAGGTCGGACTTCGCTATATCCAATTGGTAATGGGAGTAATGCGCGTGAGTGATGGATGCGGGCGCGATGTCGAATCCGATTACTTCGTGCCCTTTGGAAAGGAACAATTCGGCGATGGCCTTGCCTATGCCGCCGCTAGTCCCGGTTATCAGCGCCTTCATGCTCTTCCTCCCTATTCTTCCTATATTCAAAATACTCCTCCCCACGGCCTTCTTTCTTCCATTTGACCGTAAAGCGATAGCCGATGTAGGAGAAAAGCGCTTCGCAGGCTAACTCAACTAGCATCCCGGTGAGCGAGCAGGTGACGCACTGCAAGATGCTCCAGCCGAAGAAGAAGTGGCTCACCAGCAACGCGAAGACGAAGTTGTCGACGAATTGGCCGATGCTCGTGGAGACATAGGACCTGGTGAAGTAGGCGGCCTTGCCATCGGGGTTGCGCTTGAACAACAACCCGACCCAGGCGTTGAGGAAGTTGTTGGTAAGCGAGGAGGCGATGAAGGCGATGGTCGAGCCGAGCACCACATACCAGGTGCCCCCGAAGGTGTTGTCGAGGGCGGTGTTGATGCTTTGCTCCGCCCCATCGACGAACGACTCGCCCCAGGTCCCGGGGATCAAGCTGCCGAGGAAGAAGAGCAAGGAGAAGGTAAGAGAGATTATGATCGAGAGGATCGACAGCTCATTGGCCGCCTTCGGCCCATAGTGCTTGGTGATGATGTCCATGAACAGAAACGCGAACCAGCTGACGATGATGCCAGAGTCCAGCGCGAGCCAGCTGACGCTTAGGTTTATGCTTTTGTTGGCTAGCAGGTTCATGGCGATGATGGCGCAGACGAAGAAGGCGAACATCACCGGGGGCACGGACTTCAAGAGCAAGCCGAATTCCTTGGCTTCGCTTTTGAGAAACTGTTTCATAAAAAACCTCGCAATTCCGTGCCCATTCAAAATAAATCTAATGAAAAAGGGCGCAATAACGCGCCCATAAATCCTCTTTCCATAGTTTTGTTTAAAGACAGGATGGTCGCGAACTGTCTAGGGAGAATATACCGGTTGAGGGACCGGTTTTGAAGGATTTTATTCCTTGTCCGGCTGCTGGCCGTCGTGGGCGAGCCACTGGCACTCGCCAAAACGGAAATCCGAGAACTCGGCTTTGAACGATGACTGCTCGGGCGAGCAGGCGTAAACGCCGAACCTTATCTTGCCGTTTCCTTTATCTAGATGGCAGATCCTCATCTGCTGGAAGTGGACGCCATCGGTGGAGCATTCGATCTTGTAGTCGTCTTCCCTTCTAGAGAGGCGGTAGTACATCTCCCTGACCGAATCGGGGATCTCGGTGGTCGCCCAGTCGGAATAACCGTTATTGGTGACGACGCTGCCAAGATGCTCTATGACCCCATCCTCATGCTCGATGGACCCCTTGATCCAGTTCTCGCTGTCGAGGTAGAGGATGACGCCGCACTGGTCGAAGCGGTGCTTGGCTTCCTTGAAGCTGGTTTTGACAACGAATGAGAAATACCTTTCCTCCGTCTCCATCTGGAAGCAGGGGGCGTTGTCGTTGCGGAAATGGTAATAGGTCCTCTGCCATAAGTCGGTTCCCGGCTCGGTGATGACCTCCAGCTTCCCTTGCCCCGCTTTATAGTTCTTTGGCTCCCTTATCCAGGAGAATTTGCTCAAGTCCATATCAATAGCCTTTCGAAACAAGAAGAGCATAGGCTAATTGTCTTATAAAACCAAATTAAACTACCATCGCAAGATGATTTTTAATAAA
>DVMV01000029.1 GCA_018714785.1 Candidatus Alloenteromonas pullicola | reverse complement strand
TAACTCAACGAGATTAAAAAACAGGAACCATTAACGATTCCTGTCTTTTGGCTTTTTTGAAGTGTGCCCAATATGGGGTTCACTTCACAGAAGAGGGCTTTTATTGTTTCGGCTCATTCCCATTTGGCCGCTTCCCAAAGCAATAGGCAGGAGGCGGTGGCGCAGGGCGAATACCTTTTCCTAAGCTTCCCCGCCCTGTCCTCGGATATGGTCTTGAAGCCATATAGCTTCCTCAGGCCAATCCTTATCCCGGCGTCTTTGATGGTGAAGACGTCCTTCCTCCCCAAGGCGAATATGAGCACCATGTCGGCGGTCCAGCTTCCGATCCCCTTGATGGCGATGAGCTTCTGCCTAACCGCCTCGTCGTCTAGAAGCGGAAGGTCGCAAAAATAGCCTTGGTTGAACCTATCGGCGACATCCAGCAGGCAATTCGCCTTGGCCTCGCTTAGCCCGGCGAATCGCAGCGGGGCCTTGCCCAATGCCAGGACGTTATCCGCCGATAGCAGCTCATCGCCCAGCCTCGCCCTTATTGAGGCGAAGGCGGCGTTGGATATCTGCTGCGCGACTATCTGCAGCGCGATCCCCTCGAACAAGGTCCTTCCGATCTCGCGGTCGATCGGCCCGATGATCCGGCAGGCCCGCTTCATGTCCGGGTCGACCGATGATAGGTATCGCCTTTCCTGCTCGCTGACGGTGATGTGCATTGATAAAGTCTAGCACCTTAAGCCTTCCTTGCCCATCAATCCCCCAAAGGATTGCCAAGCGGGCTTGAATAAGAGCGGGCTGCGGGCTACAATCCGTCCGATATGTCAGCCTTGCTGCTCGCGGTCATATACTTGGTGTTCATCTCGCTGGGCCTGCCCGATTCATTGATCGGCTCAAGCTGGCCGGTCATATCCGCCGAGCTGCAGGTCGACGAGGGCATGCAGGGTGCGGTGACCATAATCGTCTCGGCCGGCACGATAATAAGCTCCTTTGCCACCGGATGGCTAAATAGGAAGCTCAAGCCATATGGTACGGTCGTGGTCTCTATATTGCTGACCGTCACCGGCCTATTGGGCTTTTTCTTCTCCAAGGAGTTCTACCACCTTTGCCTGGCCGCCGTGCCTCTCGGGCTCGGGGCCGGGGCGATAGACGCGACGCTCAACAACTACGTCGCAAACAACTACAAGGCCATCCAGCTGAATTTCCTGCATGCCTTCTGGGGGCTTGGGGCCGCGGTGTCGCCGCTTATCATCTCCGAGTTTCTCACCAACGGGATGGGTTGGCGGTACGGGGCTTTGACCCTTGGGGCCATCCAAGGCGCCATATTCCTGATCGCCCTTTCTATCATCCCCATATGGCGCAAGGCCGATTCCAAGCGCGATGAGCTAGAACAAGAGGAGGCATCCGCCAAGCTGGGCTTCTTCAAGACCTTCCGCATCAACGGCGTCGCCCTTGCGGTCATCGGCTTCTTCTGCTACATCGCGGTCGAGCAGACCTCGCTAAACTGGTTCTCCTCCTACGCGGTCTTCGGCTTCGCGGTAGAGGAGAACATCGCCAGCCGCTGGGCCAGCTACTTCTTCATCGCCATCACCGCCGGCCGGATGCTCTCTGGCATCTTGTCGCTGAAGATCAAGGACCACAACCTGATGAGGATAGGCGAGGGCATAATCGCCGCCGGGATACTGCTGTTGGCCATAGGCGGGGCCAATCCGTATTTGCTGCCGGTCGGGATATCGCTGGTCGGCTTAGGCTGCGCCCCGGTATACCCATCGATCATCCATTCCACGCCCACGAGGTTCACCCCCTCCTTCAGCGCCTCGGTGATGGCGGTGCAGATCGGCTGCGCCTATCTATCCAACGTCTCGGCCTCGCCGTTGTTCGGGGTGATAGGGCAATACGCCGGGTTCGTCTATTACCCGTATTACCTATTGGCCTTTCTGGTCGTGCTGACTTTATGCAACGAGGCGGTGCGATACAAGCAGCGGCGCGGGGTGTGTGGGACGCTCAAATCAAATACAACTAGTAATTAAAACTAGATTGCTTGACATTTCATACTAGGTGGGTATGATTTTGGCATGGGAAAACACAAGCTGAACCTACCCCCATACCGCCTAAGCCAGGAACTGTGGAACGCCATAAGCCATGGACTGGGCGCCGTGCTCGCCATAATCGGCGGTGGTTTCCTTATCGACAAAGCCTGCCGAACCAGCGATTGGGTCGGCATAATGTCGGCCTGCATCTACGTCGTCGGGGTCTTCCTGATGTTCTTGATGAGCTGCCTATACCATAGCCTCGCCAAAAACAGTGGCAAGAAGGTGCTCCGGGTCCTCGACCACGACTTCGTCTTCCTCCCCATCATGGGGACCTATACCCCATATTGCCTGGTTGGGCTTCACTCCGTGCCCGGGCAAAGCTTCCCCTGGGGGTATGTGATACTAGCCATAGTCTATGCCGGCTGCATAACCGGGATAGTGCTCAATTCGGTTAGCCTAAAGAAGTTCAACACGGTCGTGGTGGCCCTCTACGTGATACTTGGCTCGACCATCGTCTTGGCCTTCTACCCGCTTATCCTGGCCCTGAAATGGGAGGCGGTGGTGCTGCTTGCCTCCGGCGGCGTCGCCTATTGGATCGGCGCGGTGCTCTACGGCTTGGGTGGCAAAAAGAACCTCTGGTTCCACACGGTGTTCCATTTCTTCGTGCTGGCCGGGGCGATACTGATGTTCTGCAGCCTTTACTTCTACGTCTACTGAAGGTCGATGTCGAGGATAATCGGGCAATGGTCGGAGCAATCGAACTCCCTGGCCATCGACGATGATCTGATCTTGCCTTTGATCGAATCCGACACTATGAAGCAATCGATGCGCCAGCCGGCGTCGTTTTCCTTGGCGTGGAAGCGGTAGCTCCACCAAGAGTAGGCGACCTTGTCCGGGTAGAGGTAGCGGAAGGCGTCGACGAAGGGACCGGAGAGCAGCTCGCTCATCTTGTTCCGCTCCTCGATGGTGAAGCCGGCGTTGTGGATGTTGGTCTTGGGGTTCTTGATGTCGATCTCCTCGTGGGCGACGTTGAGGTCCCCGCAGTAAATCAGCGGCTTGGACTCGTTCAGCTTATTTAGGTAAGCCCTCATGGCATCCTCGAAATCCATCCGGAAGGATAGGCGCTTTAGCCCCTCCCCGGAGTTCGGCACATAGGCCCCGACTAGGTAAAACGAAGGATATTCAAGCGTTATTATCCGGCCCTCGTCGTCGTATTCGCCGTCCTCTAACCCGTAATGGACCGAGACCGGCTCCTCCCTAGCGAAGACCGCGGTTCCCGAATACCCCTTCCTGACCTTGGAATGGGTGGAGTAGCAATGGTATCCCGGCAGGCTAAGCGGCATCTTGTCGTCGCTTAGCTTGGTCTCCTGGATGAACAAGACGTCTGGGGAGAGCGAAAGGACCTTCTCTTCGAGCCCCTTCTTTATCGCGGCCCTGATGCCGTTGACGTTATACGAAACGATCCTCATATCGATAGCCTCTTGTCCAATGCTTCCTTAAGCTCGCCGTCGATCACTATCAGGTCGATGCGCTTGGCCGTCTTCTCGGTCAGGACGTAGCTGCGGTAAATGGCGTAGCCGTTCTGCCTTATCGACTTCGCGATGCTGCCATAGGCGATGTTAAGCTTGGTCGAGCTGGTCTGGTTCTTGCCCTTCGCTATGGCCTCGACGGTGACGTGGTCCTCATAAAGCGAATAGACGACCTTCTGCTTTGAGTAGGTGTATGGCGCGAGGAAGAGTATCGCCAAGAAGAACACCAGCGATATCCCGAGCAGAATGGATAGGAGCACCACGACCGGGATCTCGCCATAGTAGCAGCTGATGGCGAAGCCAACGATGACCAACGCCAAGACGATCATGTTCTGGATTAGCAGGTTGGAATTGGAGTAGAAGTGGGCCGTAAACATCTTCGAGTAGGGGAGGCTCCCATCTTCCTTGGATAGTACCGGCTCGCCGCCTTCCTCAATGGGCGCGGCGGACAGCTTGCTGGCCTTCCTCGCGATCGCGTATTGCGGGATCGAGGACAGGCACATGATGAGCCCGATGGCGAGGACTATGATGAAGCAGACCTCGATGCCGGTCAGCAATGGCAAGTTGATGTCCTGCCCAGGCGTGCCCATCGCGGATAGGATGAAGACGACTATCCATGGCGTGGCCACCCCTATCGCGCCTATGATGGAGACGACCAAAGAAACGATGAATACTGCTTTGGCTCTTTTCATTTTGCGCTCATTAAGCTCCTTATCGATCTTATCAGCGGCCGGCTAAGCAGGAAGCAGATGACCGCGGTGGCTAGCCCGAAGGCAACCCGGATGAGCGTCTCCACGACGGCGAAGGCGAAGGGGTAGCCGTAGATGAGCGAATCGAGGTAGAGGGCGAGGGTGTTGAGCCCGGTGACCAATAAGCTGGCGGATAGGATGGACAATAGGAAGGCCACCCAGTGGTCCTCCAGCGCCTCGCCTTTCCTGGAGTAGCCTAAGCTTACCAGCCCGATCAGCAATGGGCGGAAAAGCGGCGCGGCCATCCAGATGGCGGTGGTGGGCGTGAACCCGTATAGTGCCACCTGCACCAGGAACTCGCCTAAGGCCGCCACGCAGACCCCCTCTATCGGGCCGAACAGCACGGCGGAGAGGATTATCGGCAGCGGCGCCAGCGTGATGGTGTAGTTCCCCATCCGCACGCAGAAAAACGACAAAGCCACGTAAGCGGCCGTCAAGAAGCTCGACGCGGTTAGCCGCTTGAGGGCGTTCCCGCCCCCCAATCTTATTATCTTGTTTCCCTTGGTCATATATCTCGGGGAGATTGTACCGCAAATCGGGCAAATAGCCATCGTCTATGCTCGAAGAAAAAGAAAAAGACCCCCAAAGGGGGGCCTTGGCTTTGCGTTTTGGATCAGAACACCCGGTTGATCTCAAGCGGGCTGACCATCAGCTCAACGAAATGGGGCTGCTCGTAGGGTTGTCCGCTCTCCGAATCGTATTCGTCGTCGAAGATGGCGCCTTCCGCGGCGAGCTCCTCTAGCTTGGCAGTGTATTCCTTGCTCATGTCACTACCTCCTCTTGCTTTCTTCCTTCGCTCCATCTCTTGGAGCAGCATTAATATATGGCAAAGGGAAAGCGATTGTTCATGTAACCGATTTCAGTATGCGCTTTCAGAAAACGCTTTCATAAAAACATACGATAAACACGTAACTTTTTCGGCGAAAATACGCTTCGTTTTACGCTTGTTTTCCCTTGGCGGTTGAAAATATTTTCAGCGCTTCGCCCTTTTTCGACTGAAAAATGGCCTTGGTCAATATATACTAAGCCTATGAAAGACGGCAGATTGGTTTTGGCCTTGGTGGCCCACGACAACAAAAAGAGCCAAATGGCGATTTGGGCCTCTTACCACAAGGATAGGCTTTCGCTTTTCCGCCTCGTTGGGACCGGGCACACCGCCAAGCTCGTGCAGCAGGCGACCTCCCTCCCGGTGGAGGGGTATCTCTCCGGCCCGATGGGCGGCGACCAGCAGATCGGCGCGGCCATCGCCGAGGGGATCATCGATGCGGTGTTCTTCTTCTGGGATCCGCTTTCCAGCCAGCCCCATGACCCCGACGTCAAGGCCCTGATGCGGATCGCCGCGGTATACGACATACCGTTCGCCACCAACGAGGCGACCTCGACCGCCGTCCTCTCTTATCTAGCCACCCACAAATTGGAAAGGAAGGAATGAAATGTACCAGCCAAAGATGGAACTGACCCCCGAGCAACTCTCCATATTGGAAGGCGCCCAGGGCGAGACCAGGGCCAAGATGATGGAATGCGTGGTCCGCTATGGCGATATCTTCAACGCCAAGCGGCTATTGCCCCTCACCTACAAGACCGGCCACCTGGTCACGAGCTTCGGGATATCGATGCTCACCCCGATCTACCCCCTGATGGAGGAACTGATCCAAGCCGGGTGCAAGGCCGAGGGCGGCTTCACCGCCGACCCACGCCCGATGGAGTTCGATAACTGCTCCGCCAACCCGCTCGAGAAGCTCGTATTCAAGAAGATAATCTACGGCCGGCAGGAGGAATACGAGGGAATGCTCAAGAAGGTCGGATTGCTATCCGACGACTCCTTCTCCTGCACCTGCTACCTGCCCGAGGTCGGCAACGCCCCCAAGGAGGGGGACGTCATCGCCTGGGCGGAATCAAGCGCCGTCGTCTACGCCAACTCGGTCCTCGGCGCGAAGTGCAACCGCAACTCCGGCGTGCTAGAGCTATTCATGACCATCCTCGGGGTCGCCCCCGAGTTCGGCTTCCTGACCGATGAGGGCAGGAAGGCCGACTACCGGGTCATCATCAGGACCAGCAAGGCCCCCGAGGCCCAGATACTCGGCTCGGCCATCGGCATGAAGGTCATGGAGAAGGTCCCCTACATCATCGGGCTCGACAAGTTCCTCGAGCAGCTGCCCGACGATGACACCGTCGCCTACTTGAAGGACATGGGCGCCGCCAGCGCCTCCAACGGGGCGGTGGGGCTATACCACGTCGACGGCATCACCCCCGAGGCGAAGCGTCTCGGCGCCAAGCTCATCAAGGACAACGCGATCGAATACGTCATCGACGACGCCGAGATCGAAAGGGTCTACAAGTCCTACCCCATCATGTGGAAGCATAAGGACAAGGCCCCGCAGCGCGCCTTCATCGGCTGCCCGCACCTGAGCTACAAGCAGCTCCTCGACTGGACGAACAAGCTCGAGGCGGGACTTAAGGACACCGGCAGGAAGAAGCTCACCTGCTACACCGTCCTGACCGCCGCCCCCGCGGTCGTCAAGAAGTTCAAGGCCACCCCGGATTACGATAGGCTATTGGCGACCGGGGCGCACCTAGCGAGCATCTGCCCGCTGATGTACGCCGACAACCCGCTGTGCGGGATGAAGCGGCTCATCACCAACTCCAACAAGCTGCGCACCTACACGTTCGCGCGCTACGCCAAGGACGAGGAGCTGCTCAGCATCCTCGTCGGGAAGGAGAGGATAAAGTGAGGAAGTTCAAAGGACGGGTCATCGCCCCCGGCAAATGGAAAGGCGAAGCGGCCGTGAGCAAAGGCGGGTTCAACACCCTCGCCTCCTTCCAGAAGAGCGCCCTCAACAGCCGATGCAAGAAGGTCATCGTCTCCGACCAGAACAACCCCGACCTGTTCGGGAAGAACATCACCGGCAAGGCGCTCTGCCTGCCGATGACCATCGGCTCGACCACCGGCGGCATGGTCATCCAGACCGTCGCGAGCCGGCTCATCGCCCCCGCGGCCTTCCTATTCTCGAAGCCGATCGACCCCTTGGCGGCCTCGGGCATCGTCCTCGCCACCACCTGGAACAAGGTCCCCCTCATCGCCATCGATTGCCTGGGCGACGAGTTCTTGGAGACCGTCTCCACCGGCGATACAATCGAGATCGAGGAAGACGGAACGGTCACGGTCAGCTGATATCATTCTAGGTATATAAGAAAACGGGTTTGCCTTCCGACAAGCCCGTTTTTCTTTTTAATCCAATCAATTGGATGAGTAGTTGAGGGCGCTGACGACCCCTTCTGGCGGCAGCACCTCGCTGCCGAACATCCCGCCTTCGGCGAGTCCGATCATCGAGCTGGATATGAAGCCGAGGGTCCTCTGGTCGGTTACCCCCTTGCAGGCGACCTGGACCTTCTCCTGCTGCATCTTCGAGGCGAAGCGGAGCAAGGCCAAGGAGGTCGAGTCGTTGTCCATGGCGTCGCGGCATAGCCCCTCGGTGACCTCGACCAGGTCGGCCAAGGAGAAGTCGAAGTCGGAGGAAAGATGCTCCTCCCTCACGTCGGATAGTGCGATCTTAACCCCGAGCTTCGATAGCCTCTCCATCCCGAACTGGGCCGAGGGCGACTCGATGGTCGTCCCGGCGTCGACCAAGATGCCGAACTTCTCCCGGACGTCGGGATAGGAGGTCAGGGTGGTGGCGAGGAATTCGTATAGGTCGTCGCTGGACACCGATTCCGACCTCACTCGGAAATAGATCCGCCTGACGCTGGCCTTGCGCAGCTCGTTGCGGATGCCGGTGAGGAAGCTTAGCGTCCCCCGCATCGCGCTTTGCCCATAGGCGACCAGGGCCTTCTTGTCGGACTGAAATATCGACACGAACTCCCCGCTGGATATCGGCTTGCCGTTCTCCTCGAGAATCGGGAAGGCCTCGAAGGCGACGATTCGCTTGGTCGAGGCCTCGTAGATCGGCGAGAAGGCGAACTTGGCCTTGTCCCGGGCGGCCATGGTGGCGGCAAGGGAGAGGAAGTTGTCCTTCCGGCTGGCCTTGCGGAGGTTGTTGCGCCCGACCTCGGCGAGCAATCCCTCGCCAAGCTTCTGCGAGCGGCTGAGCTCGGTGCGGATGAGCGACACCATCTCCTCGACCGAGCCGACCTCGGCGGGGTAGTAGATGGCACAGTAGCTGTAGCGGGGGGAGAAGATCTCGCCCTCGACGTCGATGGCGGCGTTTAGGGAAAGGGCGATCTCCTCGACCGCGGCGTAGAGCTCGGTGCGCTTGTACATGCTCGATAGCTTGATGGCGATGGTGTGGTCGTCGTAGCGGTAGCACTCGGAGATGTAGGGCGTCGACTCGAGGTTCTCCAGGATCGCGTATAGCAAGGTCGAGTATGTCTGCAGCGGATGGGAGGAGAGCACCTTCTGGGCGTTGATGAGGCGGAAGGCCAATATGAATCCATCGCCGTCGACCAGCTCGCGGGAGAGGGCGCTTTTGAAGGAGGCGATGTTCGGGATGAGCAGGTTCTTGTCCAGGCTCGACTTTGACAAGGGCGAGTCGCTGGCCTTCCCGGTCGGCTCGATTATGAGCACCGAGCCCGAGCTTGACCCCGATTTGCCGCGGGTGACCACCGAGACGAGCGATGGCTTGGCCGATATCTTCTTGATGGTGGCGCTGATGGCCCCCTGCCTAAGCGGGCACATCGGGCAGGGCGAGTCGGAGTCGAAGAGGGCCTTGTGGCACTTCATCTTCCGCGGGTCGAATCCGAGCTTCTTCTGCAGGTTGGATGTGCATTCGGAAATCAGGTAGTCCTCGTCTATGGCGTATATGTACTTGCCAGCCCGGCGCGATAAGGCGTCGAGCAACGTCTTCTTCTCCTCATCCTTCTGCAGCCTCTTTGAGGATATGATCGCGGTGGCGAAAAGGGAATAGAGGTCGTGGAGCTTGCTGGCCTCGTCGAGGCCGAACGCTTTCCCGGGGTCTTTTGACAGCATGTAAAGCAGGCCGAACTTCTCCCCGGACCATTCCACCGGGGCGAGCACGGCCGATCCGGCGCGCAGCGAGTCGAGGAAATCGGCAACCGCCTTGTCGGCGTAGGGCAACGAGTTGACCAACAGGGGGAAGTCCTCCTTGGCACGTTCGTATAGGGGATCGATGAAGCGGCCGGGTATGAAGTCGCCGAGCACCTTCGGCGAGCAAACCTCGTCCTCGTCCTCTACCACCTCGAACAGCATCTCATAGCCCTGCTTGAGATGGTCGTAGCGGAGGAAGCCCCCACGGGAGAACCCCTCGGTCTTGAGGAAGTAGGCCAGGGAGTTGCGCAGCGCTTCGCGGCGCTCCTTCTCGTCCTTCGCGGCGTAGGTGGCGGAGAAGAGCTTCTCGAAGTTGGTGAGGGCGATGACCTGCCTCGCCAGGCGGTTGCTCTTGTTGGAGGGGTAGTAGATCTTGCCGTCCCCTTTGTCGATCTCGACGTCCTTGCCCTTGTCGAGGGCCTTCTTGGCCGAGTCGATGAGCATCACGGCCGGGATGAAGGGGAAGATGGCCCCGCCGACCCGGACGCCGAAGACGTTGCCCTCGCCTTGGCTTTGGTCCTTGCCCTGATGGGCGAAGTTCGCGACCAAGGTGGCGCACCGCTTATAAAGCTCGACGAAGGAGGAGCAGTCGTAGACGTAGGCGAAGTAGCCGTCATCCCCATAAGGGGATAGCAGCGCGTCGGGGAACTCGGAGAGTATCTCCACCCTCAGCTTCTGGAACCCGATGTCGTCGATCTTGCCCTTGCCGGTCGCCTTGATGGTCAGCAGAGCCTGGCGGTAGCTCGGGTTGCGCCTTATCTCCTCAAGCAGCGTCGAGGGGAATGAGGCCTCCTCCTCGACGAACCCCAGCCCTTTGTAGTGGGGCGCGTCCTCGGCCTTCTCGATTGCCCGCAGGCTGGAAAGCGAGTAGTTGAACTCGTCCTGGAACCGGTCGAGGTCGTCGTAGCCGGTGAGCGGCTCGCCATAGCTTACTATGCCTTTGGAAAGGTCGTCGAGCTGCCCGATGAGGGATTGCCTCATCCGGCGGCCGGCCTTGTGGCGGCGGTAGGTGAGGTAGCCGAACACGGCCGAGCTTATGGCGCAGGCGGAGCAGAAAAATATCGAGATCAAGGACAGCGTCGAGTACATCCCGAGGCTTAGTAGCGCGATGGCCAATACGAAGTATGAGACTATGCAAGCCAAGGCGATGGCGGCCGAGGCTATCAATATCGCCTGCTTGGCGGAGTTCTTCTTCATGGTTATCTATTCCCCCTTAGAGTCAGTTCCTCGATGGAAAACGGCAGCCCCTGGTAGGGCGTGGATAGGCTTGATGACGGGTCGAAGCCCCAATAGTCCTGCCCGGTCGACGGGTCGGACTCGATTAGGGACATATGGGTCTCCGGGAAGTCGGAGAACTCGACTTGGATCAGGACCAGGCAAGCCGAAGTGGACATCGCGGTCTCCTCGACTATCGTCCTGGTGATGTCGCTGGCGTCGTCGTCATCGCGGTTTTGGAAGTAGTCGAATCTGTCCTCGACCATCCGCCCGGTCACGTTGCCTAGCGTCGGGTCGCCGCTGCCCATGTCGGTGGTGATGAAGGCGTTGGCGATCTCCGAGTTGGCCTCGCTAAGCTGGAGGACCCCGTCGGATGCGGTGTATTCCGAATCGGAAAGCTGCAGCGTCTTGGTGTAGACGTCGATGGCCGAGGCCAGCACGATCTGCTGCCCGTGGTTGAGGCCCTCGCTTCCGTCTTCCCCTTTGTTGTATAGCAAGGCCTTCCCGGCGCCTTCCGCCGCATCGCCAAGGCAGGAGGCGGTGAGGCTGAGCGAGAAGGAATTGAAGTCCTCGCCCTTCTCGAAGAAAAGCGCGAAGAGGTAGCAGGATTTCGGGAAGAGGTTCTCCAAGCGATATTCCGATCCGGTGATTTCGCTGAATTGGCTCAAGAACGACGTCCCGGAGGCGATGCTCGCCGCTTGGTCGGTCTCACCGATCGCGGATAGGTAGGCGTAATCGGTGTAGCCGCTTGGGGAGTTGCCGTTGTAGGCATATAGCCTAAAGGTATCCGGGAACTCCGGGGCCTTCACCTTGATCTCATTGACGCTTAGCGTAGCCCGCCTCGAGGCGGTGAACCAGGCGTAGGTGGCCACGCCCAAAGATCCCAAACAGAGCAATGGGGCGACCGACATGGCGGCGAGTTTTATCAGGAGCCTTCTCTTCATGGATTGCCCCCTTCTAGATAGCTGCCGGGATTGAGTTCGGCGATGGGCAGTTCATTGCCCGCTTCGTCGCGGAAGGGGCTGGAGGAATAGCTGATGTTGAGCTTGAACCCGAGCGAAAGCGAGAACTTGACTCCGCTTGCCGCCTGGTCGGCCGACTGCATGGTGTCCATAAGCAGGTCGAGGAACGGCAGCGGGTCGATCGTTATCTCGAGCAAGGTCGCGCAGGAATAGTAGAGCTCCCCGTTGGCGTACTGATTCAGCGGGTCGACGTGCAGCTGCCCAGAGTAGACGTCGGCGGATGAAGAAAGCGACTTCCAGACGCTGGAGTCGGGGTTCTCGCCGTTGGCGTTCCTGTTCTCTAGCTTTTGCCTGATCGATTCCTCGCTCGGCGCGGATTCGTCGTTGCGGTAGGTGAAGCTGCGGAGATAGGAGGCATACTCATATTCCCCATATGACCATTGGATGGGATTTCCCTCGACGGTCGGCTCGACCTCGACCCTGACGTAGCCCCCGACGTTGTCCTGCCGGTACTCCAGCTCGACGTAGGCCCTTGGGAGCTTCTCGCGGTTCAGGCTGACCTCGTTGACGTATAGCGGCAGGTAGTCGTAGGGGTCCACCACCTGATTGAACGAGACGGATAGGGAACTCGAGCTGATGGTGGGGCCGCTATCCTGCCCCTCGGCGGTGGCGTTGCCGGCTTTGTCGATGGAGATGCTGTTCCTCGCGATGAAACCGCCGTTCTCATCGGCGTTCATCGAGTAGGCCTTGGCGGTGACCATGACCGAGCTGACGCCCGAGGTTAGGTTGATTGTCTTGCCCCCGTTGGCGCCGAAGCTGGTCAAAAACCAGGCGTAGGTGGCCACCGAGATGGACAGGGTCGCCAGCAGGCTGACCGCAGCGGTCAATATCAATGTCTTCTTGCTTCCCATCGATGATTACCCCTGCGTCAAGGTGGCGTCGGTGTAGCCCGTTCCGCCAGAATTGGTCAAACCATAGCCAGCATTCGTGTTACTGGAGTTGCCAAATACCGTGCCATTTGCATTCCGGTAGAAAGAGAAAGAAACAGCTTCGTTCCCCTGACTTCCGTCTATGTCGAATGCAACCAATACGTTGCTCGAACTTGGCCAGTAAGAATAGGCATTGGCTTCAAATATCGGGAGATCTCGCGAATTAATATAATCGACATCATATATGATGTCTTCGGTGTTTCCTTGCCTGTTTGTAAAGGTCATTTGGAAATCCTTGATATAAAGTTTGGTGCCGTTTTCTACAGTAAAATAAGAATTAAAGTAGCCGCGTTCGTGATCTCGGTACCTTTGAGACAAATTCGGCAAGCCAAAGAATGTATC
>DVMV01000028.1 GCA_018714785.1 Candidatus Alloenteromonas pullicola | reverse complement strand
GATGTGAGTGAGGTGGATGCGAGAACCCGCTTCGTCCATGGCATCGATGGCCTTCTCGACCGAGGCGGTCTTGGCGGCGCTCCTTATCTCCTCCTCGGTGGATGATGGGTTGGCGAGGCGGATGTTCTCCTCGATGGTCTTGGAGAAAAGGAATGGGTCCTGCAATACCGGGACGACCTGCTGGCGGAGGCTGCTCTTCGATAGGTCTTTGATGTCCTTGCCGTCTATGAGTATCCGTCCCGCGGTCGGCTCGTAAAGCCTGGTCAATAGGGCGGCCAACGTCGATTTGCCCGACCCGGTCCTGCCAAGGATCGCCATGGTTTTGCCGGCCTTGAGGTGGAAGCTGACGTCGTCGAGGACGAGGTTATCCGGGTCGTCGGGGTAGGCGAAGCTCACGTGGTCGAACTCGATGTCGCCCTTTATGGCGAGCCTTTCGCCCGACTCGATGTCCTCGATGGGGGAGTCTAGCAGCCGCCTGACGCGGTCGTTGCTGGCTATGACCTGGCCGAGGTTGGAAAGCGTGGTGGCGGTCGAGCGCAGCGGCCAGACCATCATGTTGACGAACATGAAGGCCACGGCGACGGTGCCGGCGATGATCTCGCCCTGAACGGCCAATAGCAGCGAGTAGGCCAGCGCTATGGAGCGGGCGAGGAAGATGAAGATGTCGCTGGAGGCGAAGAAGAAGGAGCTCAGGACCCTCCAGCGGCGGAACTTGTAGGAGAAGTCGTCGAGCTTCTTCCCGAACTGCTTTATCTCGAAGGTCTCGGCGTTGTAGGCCTTCACGATGCGGACGGCGGCGAGGTTCTCGCTTATCTTCTCGGTCATCGCGGCCTCGGCGTCGTCGGTTTTCCGATACCGGGTGCGGACGCTTTTGATGAGGAAGAAGGAATAGACGAACATTATCGGCAGCACGGATAGCGAGACCACGGTGAGCTTCCAGGATAGCGAAAGCAGCACCCCGATGCAGAGGGCGGCAATGAAGAAGGTGTAGGTCACCTGGTTGACGTCCATGATGATGAAGCGGCGGAGGACCTCGACGTCGCGGGTGCAGGTCTGGATGAGGTCGCCGGCCTTGTTCTCCTTATAGTAGGGGTAGGGCTGGCGCTCGAGCTGCTCGAAGAGGGTGAGCTGCATCTTCTTGTTTATGGAGCTGGAGGCCCGGAAGCGGAACAGGCCGCGGCCCATGGAGACCAGGAAGGCGATGACGGCGAACCCGGCGATGGTTATCGGGAGGATGTAGAGGTTGTCGTAGATGAAATCCGGCCCCTGCCCATTGGAGAGGATGCGGATGATAAGCTTCTCGAGGGCCTCGGCCCGGTCGAGCTCCCTATTAAGCGCATCGACCAGCACCTTGACCAGGAAAGTCGAGAACACCGAGCAGATGCACATCAATAACTGGAAGACGAAGTTGAAGGCGTATATGACCCCGGTGCCTTTGATCATCTGCCGCATTGTCTTCAGCAAGCTCTTCATAAGAGATAATCATACTAAAGTATGCGTTTCCGTCCATTACGAAATTCAGGGAAAAGCGAATATCGGCCTTTTGCGGGGGAACGCGCGTCTATCCGGATTGGCGGATGCTTGACTGCCGAAGCTCCAGTTGGCTCTATGATAGCCTGGCATTGCATTTTGTTGTTTAATATATGATTGGTAAAAGTGAGGCGTGGAATGGAAAAAGACCGGTTCTGGCGCGACAGCGTCGGCTACATCATCTACCCCGAGGCCTTCGCCGACAGTAACGGCGATGGGATCGGCGACATCAACGGGATCATCTCGAAGCTCGATTACCTTAAGGAGCTGGGCGTCAACCTATTGTGGATATGCCCCCTTTTCGACTCCCCGATGGATGACAACGGCTACGACGTGAGCGACTACTATAAGGTCAACCCGCGCTTCGGGACCAACGAAGACCTCATCAACATGCTCCACGCCGCCCACCAGCGGGGGATACGGGTCTTGCTCGACCTAACCATAAATCACACCAGCAAGGAGCATCCGTGGTTCAAGAAGGCCTTGGAGGATCCCGATTCCCCCGAAAGGAAATACTACTTCTTCCGCAAGGGGAGGCGGGTCGACGGGAAACTGCTCCCGCCGAATAACTGGGAATCTTTCTTCATGACCTCGGCCTGGGAGAACGTCCCCGGCACCGACGATTTCTATTTGCATCTGTTCTCCTCCTCGATGCCCGACGTCGACTGGAGCAACAAGGAGCTTCGGCAGCGCTACCACGAGATAGCCAGGCATTACCTAGAGCTCGGCTTCGATGGGTTCCGCCTCGACGCCTTGGCCCACATCGCCAAGGCCCCCGGATTGCCCGATTCGCCGAAGGAAAAGGACTCGACCGGCTGCGTGATGGATACCTCGATGTTCTCCAACCGGCCCGAGGTCTACGATTACCTCAAGGAATTCAAGGACGAGGTGTTCTCCAATTACCGCTGCCTAATCGTCGGCGAGGCTGGCGGGTGCATCAGCCCTGATCAGTGCGCGACGCTCGTCGATAGGAAGTCGGGCTGCATCGACATGGCCTTCAACTTCGACACCGTCTGGGAGAACGGGGCCTTCGGCTCGATCGACAAGGACGATTCGCAGATCAAGACCGACCTCATATCGCTGAAGAAGAACTTCATGCGCTGGTACGACGTCTGCCATGGGAGATGCGACATGCCGGTGTATTGGTGCAACCACGACCACCCAAGGGTGCTTTCCCAGTACGGATCGACCGCTTTCCGCAACGAGTCGGCCAAATGCCTGCTCATTACCCTCCTCTTCCTATACGGGACGCCGTTCATATATCAGGGCGATGAGATAGGCATGAGCAACGCCGATTACTCCGCGGTCGAGGATTTCTTCGTCGACGTGGGGGAGAGGAACGAGGTGGCTTTGCTCCGCAAGCAGGGCTATGCCGAGGACAGGATACTCTCTTATCTAAGGCGGACCTCGCGGGTCAATGCCAGGACCCCGTTCCAGTGGGACCGCTCGTACAACGCCGGATTCTCCAGCGGGAAATGCCGCTGCAAGGTCAATTCCAATTACCTCCATGGGGTTAACGCCCTCGACGAGATGAACGACCCGTGGTCGATAATCAACTTCTTCCAGTACGCAATCGGGAAGCGCCGCATCCCATGGGTAAACGACAAGGTGCTCAATGGCGAGCTGAAGATACTCGACATGAACCACCCCGACGTCTTCGCCTACATCCACGAAGGCGACGACAAGCTGGTCGTCATATCCAACTTCCGCCCCTATGAGGTCAAGTTCTCCTTCTATTGGCGGATAAAAGACGTCATATTGCATAACTGCGACGGGGTCCTATACAGCGACCACGTCTTCACCCTGCGGCCCTTCGAATCGTTCCTGCTCAAGGTGTAGAGATGGATTGCCTGCTGTGCGCCAAATACCCGCTCAACCAATCGGCTGTAAGGGGTATCTGCCTTCACAACGGCTACTCAGAGCCGGAATTTGCGGGCGAGACCAAGGCGCGGTTCGCCATTTCCGACGCCAGCAGCGAGAGCCTGCTTAGGGCGCTTTCCGGCCTGCTTTCCGACGCTTACCCGCTCGGGATATTGGTAAGCGGAGTGAAGGGCCAATTCGCCCTCGACCTCTCCGAGGGGGCGCTCAAGCATTTCCCAAACCAGGTCTGCTTTGCAGACGAAGTCATACTCCGGGACACGATCTTCGGGTCGTTCTCCTTCTATCCGAAGCTTCTTTCCTATTTCTCCTTGGCACGGCCTGAGTGGGTCAAAAGCGGCATCGCCTATCTTGAGCACCGCAGCAAGAAGGAGGCCGCCGACTCGCTCTACCTTCACCGCAACTCGCTGCTATATAGGCTGAACAAGCTCAGGGAAGTCATCGGAATCGACATCGATTTCGCCCACGATGCCCTTCTTTTGCTGATCTACTCTTCCCTCAACGTCCGCGCGTAGCCCGTCAACGCCATTCCGCCTACTTATATGGTGGAGGCTGGATATGGAAGAAGAACTGAGGGAAGCGAAGACCATGAGGCTTCTTTTCGTGCTGGTGGCCGCGGGGCTCGCGGCCATGGGGTCGTGGAAGTACTTCACCGGAGGTGGGTTCCCCGACCTAGGGGGCTATGTCTGCTTGGGCCTATTGGCGTTCCTGCTTGGCGAATCGAGGTATCGCGATAAGAAAAAATCCCTCGAGGACGCCTATAGCGGGGACACCGATAGGGAAGACGATGGAATCTAGGGCTTCAGCGCTTTCGACAGCGGGGCGTATAGGATCGCGGACACGGCGGCGCATCCTAGGCCCTGGATGAAGTCGAAGGCGGAATTCACCAGGTATGGGGCGCCGAAATAGATGAGATAGCTTGGCAGGTAGCAAAGCGCCATCGCGATCCCCGCGATGAAGAACGACGAATAGGCGAGGATTTTCGACTTGCTTAGCCTCATCAAGGCGTAGGGAATCGCCCCGAGGGAGCCTTTGGCGAGCAAAGTGAACGGTATGAAGATGGCCGAGCCGGCGTATAGGTCGGCCCCGACGCCGGATATCATGCCCACCGCGGCCCCGACGAAGGGCCCGAAAAGGCCGCCGGAAAGCAAGACGAAGCAATCGCCGAAGCAAAAGAACCCCGACCCGCCGGGATAGGGTATCGCCAAGAAGGCGTTGGCGACGAAGCTTAGGGCGGTGAAAACCGCGACCAGGCAGCTATTCCTTAGGGCCTTCCTTCTTTTCGAAGCGTCCCGCTTTCCTATTTCCATGTCCAAATGGCTTGCCGCCGCGCCCGCCTTTCCTATCGAATGATTCCTTTTTGCCAAAACGGCCTTTCTTATCGAATGTGGCCCTCTTGGCGCCGAATCCCTTCTTCGGGAAACCTTTAAAGTCCCCCTTGGCTCGGAAACCGCGCTTCGGCTTGGCCTCGGCTTTGGCTTCCTTTTTATCCCCGGGCTCAATCTTCTTCTCTTCTTTGGGCTCTAGCTTGGCGGTCTCGCGCTGAAGCTTGTTTTCCCTAAGCTTATGCAGCATCTGCACGGCCTCTTCTTCGTCTATCACCCGGATGCCGGCTTTCCTAAGCCGCGCGCAGGCAATTCCCTCTCCCTCGACCAACTTGCCATCGAAAAGCCCGTTGTGGATCTTCTTCGATCCGCAGGCGGGGGAGTTCTGCTTCATGATCGCGAGCTTTATCCCGAGATAGGAGCAGATGTTGAGCGCCTTCGACGCCCCGAGGTCATAGGCCCGGGTCACGTCCTCGCCGCTGTGCAGCTTGGCGTATCCGCGCCGCAGCTCGGCCGGGAAGCGGGGGATGGGCAACCCTCCCTCTACCTCCGGGCAGAATGGGACGACCTCGAAGAACTCGGTCAGGCCATCCAATCCCTCGACGTGGCAATTGCCACCATCGTACCTGCAATTCTCCCCAAGCAGGCAAGCGGAAACCAACACTTTTTCCATACGGCGCAATTCTACACATCGCCGGGGAGGAAATAAACAAAGCCGTGTATAATAACTTCGTTATGCGGACCGCGTACCGTAATTATCAATACCGAGATACCGTCTTCGAGGGGAAGATAGTCTTCATGCGCTGCCGCAACATGACCTTGCGGGCCGACGTGGAAAACCATCGCCTCCGCTTTTCCTGCCCCTATGGCACGCCGGTGTCGACGATCGACAAGACGATCTCCAAGGCCTTGCCTGACCTGGTGAGGAAACTTGTGTCGCGCCCGAAGCCGATACAGGGCGGAACCGCCTATGTTTTGGGGGAGAAGGTGCCTTTCGAAGGCGATGAGGAAGCCTTCGCCTCTTGCTTCAAGCGCGAGGCTGAGCGCTACTTCGAGTCGCGGGTGCGCCTTTATGAGCGGATCATGGGCGTAACCCCGCCTTATAAAGTCAAGGCCAAGTCGATGAAGACCAGGCTAGGGTCGAATTCGAGCCGGACCAACACGATATTCATCTCGACCTACATGTTCCATTTCCCGCAGGATGTGGTTGACTCAGTGGTTATCCACGAGCTCTCCCATCATTTCGCGATGGACCATTCAGACAAATTCTATGGGGTTTTGCTGAAGTATTGCCCCGATTACGATAACCTCAGGAAGCGGATAATCGCGCATAAGTATGGAAAAGATAACCTCTAAGGACAACAAGCGGATCAAGCGGGCTTATGCCTTGAAGGGCAAGCCGTCCGACGGACTATTCCTGGTCGAGGGCTTTCACCTGGTTGAGATGGCCTTCGCCCATGGCTGCCTCAAGGAGGCTTTCGCGCTGAAGCCCATAGATTACCTGGACGAGCTGCAATCGATAGTGACCGAGGACATAATCAAAAAGCTGTCGACCTCGCTTTCGCCCGAAGGGGTAGTGGGGGTTGCTAAGGAGAAAGAGCCCGCGGAGATAAGCTCCGACCGCGTTCTGCTGCTGGATAGGATACAGGACCCCGGCAACATGGGCACGCTTTGCCGGACGGCGCTTAGCTTCGGCTTCCGGGATGTCATCGCCACCCCGGGGTCGTGTTCATTCTTCAACCCAAAGGCCATCCAAAGCTCGCAGGGGGCGATCTTCGACCTCAATCTGCACCGGATGGACGGCGCAGCGGCCGTGAGGCTTCTTAAGGAGCTGGGATACCGGATTGTTTTCACCGCGCTAGATTCCTCGACCCCGGCCGAAGGCTTTGCCTTCCCGAAGCGGATCTGCCTCGGCCTGGGCAACGAGGGGCAGGGCATGGGCGATTCCTTGCTATCGCTATCCGACGACCGGCTGAGGATCAGCATGTCCGGAATAGACTCGCTCAACGTCGGCGTGGCCGGCGGTATATTGATGCACATGGCCTCGTGCCAAAAATGATCGGAACGTTTTCCGCTTTCCCTCCGTCCATTCTTGATGGAGGTCGAAGAAAATGAAAGCAAAAGTCCTCTTTCCGATTCTAATTGCGCTATCCGCATCGCTGTGCTCCTGCGGTTCGTCTTCCATGGAAGCCTGTTTCCATACCAATTGCACGGCGATGGGGCTAATAGGCAAAGGCCGTTTCTTCGATAAGGCTGAGATAGACGTTGGATTGGCCAATCGGCGGGAGTTCGTCAGCGTCTATCGTGATGGCGAGCCGCCCCGGCAAAGCTTCAACGGGGTATACGATGACTTCGCCCACGTTCCAGATGGGGCGAGCTTCGCTTTGGTGCGCGCGATTTATGATTTGGATGGAAAGCGTCTTGCCTACGACGTCTACGATTTCGCTTCCTATTTCGATGTCGTCGGCCTAGTTCGCATAGACGATGAGGTCAATGTCACCGACGTAAGCGGAGTCTACGTTTGCTCGGGGTTCAAGGACGATTTGGACCTTGGATCTTTGAAAACCGACGAGGGCTATATCTGCTATGGGGTGGTGGCTTTCGCCGCCAATGAAGCCGTTTGCATAAGCCAAGCCGAGGGAAACGAATGCCTTCGGTTCGAAAAGGGGGCGACCGCGGTTTCGCTTTTCCCGGATTCGTTCGCATATGACCTGGTCGATGGAGTTTTCGACTTCGCCCATCAGCGTTTCGAGGACCATTATTCCTATGGGAAGACGCATCGATTCGAAACATTTCTGGTCGGGTAGTCGTTGCTCATAGCATTTGGATTTATGCTAAACTATTCGCATGAAGAAATTACCTTTTGCATTGCTGTCGCTGCCCCTGATTCTCGCCTCCTGCGGGCCTGAGGCCAGCAAAACGCTCAACGAAGACCAGATAAAATCCGAGTTCGACTCGCTCGCCAAAGCCGAGGAAGCGACGTATTCATCCGACGAATACAAAGCGAAGACGACCACCCCGATATCGGCAAACATCGTCGAGTCGGGCATGAGCATCTCGATCAGCAAGCTTCCGTTGGAAATCAACGTCGACAGCAGCATCGGCGCAAGCGTCGTCTCGACCGGCGCGGACAGCATAAAGTTCGGCGATTACGCGATAAACAACGCGCCGTTTGCGTTTTATTACGACAAGGAATCGGTCTACGTCGACATATCATCCCCTTCCTTCGCCGCGGTGAGGCTGCTCATTCAGACGGTCCTCAGCAGCTATGGGATGGACGTGACCGTGCCGGGCAAGTTCTACGTGCCGGTCGATGGGGCGTCATTGCCCTCTACCGGCATCCCGGGCGTCGGCACCATTCCGGGCCAAGGGGAGGGTCAGGAGGTCGGCGATCTATACGACGTATATCTCGAAACATCGGACCTTTGGGTTGTGGAGGAAGGCAATATATCCGCCAATATAACCACAATCGATGATTTCTGGCGGTTCGAGGAGGCATCGCTTAAGGCCTCTGGGCTGCAGGGCCAGGACCTCCAGGATGCCCTGGATAGCATCCATCAGTCAATCGACGGCCACGACCTCTATGAATTCAAGTTCTCATACCAATACGGCGACCTATTGACCAGCATGGACCTGAGCATCGCCTTCGAGGGGCTGATGGCCATGGAGTATGGAATCGCCTTCAGCTACGACGGGGTGGCGGTTAACCTCCCAGACAAAAGCGAATATCAGGAGTTGGAGATCACCGTCCCGGGAAATGGTTCGGCGAGCATCGCCTAACTTCTTCCATAGTTTCGCTTCCCGGGGTAGAATACCCTTTGGCCCGGCGAAGAGGAGCAGTAACGGGGCGACCTCCCTTACAGGGACGGGCGGATAGTGAGACCGCCCGAGGAAGGTTCCGCGAATTCGCCTCAGAGGGCGGAGGGGTGACCCTCCCGCGCCCTGCGTTAAAGGGAAAAGAGAGCGAGCCGACAAGATTGCTCGGCCCGAACAGGGATGGCACCGCGGAGCATTTCCGTTCCTTGGCGGGGCCTTTTTTGTTTAAGGAGAGTTATGGAGAAAATCGACGAAGTGGCGTTAAGAGCCAAACAATCGCTGCAGGAGGCGGGCAGCCTCACCGATCTGGAGCGATTCTATGCGTCTTATTTGGCCAAGAAAGGCGAGGTCAGCGCCTTGCTTTCCCATATGAAGGAGCTGCCGCCCCAGGAGAAGGCCGCCTTCGGCAAAGAAGTAAACGAGCTCAAGAAAGGGCTATCCGAGGCCTATGAAGCCAAGAAGTCCGAGCTAGAGGCCGAGGCGCTGAAGAAGAAGCTCGAGGCCGAGCGGATAGACATCAGCCTCCCAGGGGATAGCCTAAATAGCGGCCACCCCAACCCGTTCCGCCTCATAATCGATGAGGTGACCGACATCTTCCTTGACATGGGATACGAGGTGTATTCGGGCCGCGACGTTGAGACCGACCTATACAATTTCGAGCTGCTCAACGTGCCCGAGGACCACCCTGCCCGCGACATGCAGGACACCTTCTACCTAGATGCCAATCGGCTGCTTCGCACCCAGACCTCGGCCGCCCAGGCCCACGCCATGAAGGAGCGGGGCGGGCTAACGCCGATCAAGATGATCTCGCCGGGCAAGACCTACCGGCGCGACGACGACGACGCCACCCATTCTCACCAGTTCGCCCAGATCGAGGGATTGGTGGTCGACAAGAACATCTCGCTGGCCAACCTCAAGGCCACGCTGGAGCTCTTCGCCAAGAAGATGTTCGGGCCCAAGCGCGAGATCAGGCTGCGCTCATCCTACTTCCCATTCACCGAGCCCAGCGTCGAGGTCGACGTCAGCTGCTTCAACTGCGGCGGGAAGGGATGCTCGATCTGCAAGGGGTCGGGCTGGATCGAGATACTCGGGGCCGGCATGGTCAACCCCAAGGTCCTGCAGATGTGCGGATACGACCCCGAGGTGTGGTCCGGGTTTGCCTTCGGCGTCGGGGTGGAGCGGGTCGCGATGCTCCGCTACGGCATTGACGACATCCGCCGCTTCTACACCAACGATTACCGTTTCCTGAAAGAGTTCAAGGCGAAGTGAGGAATATATATGAAAGTATCATTCAATTGGCTAAAACGGCACGTCGACTTGCCTAGCGACGTGACTGTTGAGGACGTTGCAAAGCGCCTCACCTTCGCTGGAGCCGAGGTTGAGGGCCTTTGCAGGCTTTCAAGCGGCGACCATCTCGTGGTCGGCAAGATACTGTCCTGCGTCGCCCATCCGGATTCCGATCACCTCCATATCCTGCAGGTCGATGAGGGGCCGGTACACGGAGTCCACCAGATCGTCTGCGGCGCGCCCAATGCCCGCACCGGGCTCAAGGTCATCGTCGCCCGCACCGGGGCCAAATTGCCCGGCGGGGAGATAAAGCCCTCCGTCATCCGCGGCGTCGAGAGCGACGGCATGTGCTGCGCCCTATATGAGCTGGGCGTCGACAAGAAGTTCCTCTCTGAGAAGCAGTGCTCCGGCATCGAGGAGCTGCCCGAGGAGATGCAGATCGGCGACGAGGATCCGCTTAAGAGCCTCGGCTACGACGATGTAAGCCTCGACATGGACCTCCTCCCCAACCGCCCGGACCTATACGCCCTCAATAACGTCGCCCGGGAAGTCGCCTGCCTATATGGAGTGAAGGCCAACTTGGAGGAGGCTGAGCTTCCGAAGCTGCAGAAGCGCGACTTCGCGGTCGATAGCCTCACCCCGTCATGCGACCTGTTTAGGGCCGTGATAGCCGAAGGCATCAAGACCGAGGAATCGCCGCTATGGCTGAAATCGGTCCTCATTGCCTCCAACATCCGCCCGATCAACAACGTCGTCGACGTCGGCAACTACGTCATGCTCGTTACCGGTCAGCCGTTAAACATGTACGACGAGGACAAGCTGCCGGAGAAGCGCCTTACCGTCATCGACGACTACGAGGGCGAGTTCAAGGCGATGGACGGCAAGGTCTATGAGCTGCGCAAAGGCGATCTGCTGGTCTCCAGCCAGGGGCGCGGCATGTGCCTAGCCGGCATAATGACCGCCGATGAGTGCCGGGTCGACGAGAACAGCCGCCGCATCGTGGTCGAGGCCGCCTACTTCAAGGGCGCGCCCATCAGGAAGACCTCCGCCAGGATCGGGCTTTCGAGCGACTCGAGCCTCCGCTTCGTCAAGGGAATAAGCCACCTAAGCCAGGACGCCGCGATCGCCTTAAGCGCCAAGCTGCTCGTTGAGGTCTGCCACGCGACCAATGTCTATTTGCCGGAGAAAGAATTCGGCCAGTCCTGCTCGCCTTCGAAGCCGATCGACGTCAGCCTTTCCTACATCAACTCCCGCCTCGGGACCGAGTTCGGCCTCGACGAGGTCGTCGGCACATTGAAGAAGGACGGTTTCGGGGTCGAGTCCGTCGAAGGCGGGCAAATGAAGCTCCTCTCGCCGTCTTATAGGCTGGACATCGATGGGAAGGCCGACGTGAGCGAGGAGGTAATAAGGCTGCTCGGCCTCGACAAGGTCAAGTCAGACCTGCCGGAGTCCAAGCTCTGCCTTACCGGGCTCACGCCCTTCCAGCAGAAGGAACGCCAACTGAGGCGCCACCTGCTGAGCCTAGGCATCGACGAGGCCTTGACCTACACCTTGGTCGACAAAAAGTCGGCCGAGAAATTCGATTACCTCGGCATGGGCGAGACGTATGCGCTCAACAACCCGCTAACCGCCGACCACGAGGTCGTCCGGAAGTCGCTTGCCGCCGGGCTGCTCTCCTGCATCGGCTATAACGCCGCCAGGCAATCCAAGGACGGCGCCTTGTTCGAGGTGAGCGACGTCGACACCAAGTCCGGCTCGGTCACATTGCTATGCCTCGCCGCCTCAGGCAGGCGCGAGCTGCAGGGCAAACTAAGCCGGAAGAGCTACGACTTCTATTATGCCAAAGGCGTGCTCGAGTCGGTCATGGACCTGCTCGGCATCATCCCGACCCGCTACACGATAGCCGCCTTCTCGCCCGAGGACGGGCTGCTTCACCCATACCGCTCGGCGGAAGTCAGGATGGGCAAGAAGCAGGTCGCCTACCTCGGCGAGCTGCACCCCTCGCTATGCAAGGAGCTCGGCATCCCCTTGGGGGTCATCCTAGAGGCCAACCTGAGCGAATTGCTCCAGACCAAGGTGGGGCAGGAGAAGTTCAAGCCGATCCCGCGCTTCCCCTCGGTAACGCGCGACCTATCGTTCGTGATCGGCGTCGATGCGAGCTTCGCCTCCATCAAGAAGGCGGTCTCCGGCGCCAGCTCCCTCATCAAGAGCGTCGATGTGTTCGACGTATATTCCGATGCCAGGCTGGGCGAGGGCAAGAAAGCGATTGCCATCACCATCTCCTTCCTTTCCGAGGAGAAGACGCTGCTGGACGAGGAAGTCAATGCCGCGATGGGCAAGGTCCTCGCCTGCTTGTCCACCATCGGTGCTGAGGTAAGGGGATGAAGGTCTCCAAAAGCAAGGTGACTTTCGCGGTCGACGTCCCGCTGGACGAGGACGTCGATCTCTCCGGGAGGTCATACGGAAGCCTGCTTGGCATTGAGGGCTGCCACATCAAGGGGCTGCTTTACCGCGACGACGACGGAAAGCTCTTTGCCGACGTCGACATCAGCGCGACGCTGACCTGCAAGGACATACATAGCGGCTCGCCGTTCAAATCGGCTTTCGCCTGCTCCGGGGACTATGAGATCCTGGAGAAGGAAGACGGGGAGGGCGAGGGCTTCATCCTGCCTGGGGCAGCGCTAGACACCGCCGACCTCGCCTTCTGCGCCATACTGTTTGAGATGGATCCCTATCCGAGCAAAGGCGATGACCTGCCCGAGTCCGGCGACGGATACGTATTCTCAAGCGAGTACGTCGAGTAAGCCGCAATCAAAAACAAGGTCGCCTTCCCGGCGGCCTTTTTAAGTGGGAAGGGGCATAATCCTAGAAGCGATGGGGGGATTATCGCCTTCTGCGCCTTCCCACCTTTAAATTAAGCGCGCAAAAGCGCATTCTTTTCCCCTTGATGGGTTTCGCTTTAGGTGTTAATGTTTTTACGCAGGGGAAAAAGTGGGCAAAATGTATTTCGGAACTTACCGCCGCACAATCGACGACAAGGGCAGACTGCAGATACCGCCCAAACTGCTATCCAGCGAGGACGAGAAGACCCTTTACATACTGAAGGGCTTCGACGGCTGCCTCTCGGTTTATCCCGAGGAAGCCTTTTCCCGCCTCATGGACAAACTGCAATCCCTCTCCTTCCGCGACCCGTCGTCGAGGGCCTATATGAGGTTGGCCCTCGCCTCGATGGCTGAGCTCAGGATCGACGCCCATGGCCGGATAACCATCGGGCGCGAGCTGCTCGACAAGTACCGCATCGACGGTGAGGTGACCCTAGTCGGGGTCATCGATCACTTCGAGATCTGGGAGCCCAAGGCCCAGGAAGAGTACTTCAAGGCAAAGGACAAGGAATACGAGTCCCTCGCCTCCGAGGCCAAGTGATGGGTATCCATTATCCGGTGATGAAGGATGAGTCGATCTCCCTGCTTTCGCCGCAAGACGGAAAAACCTACGTCGACTGCACGCTCGGCCGGGCAGGACATGCCTCCGAGCTGCTTCGGGCCATCCCGCATGGCCGCCTTATCGCCTTCGACCTAGACGAAGAGGCGATAGGGGAATCAAGGGAGAAGCTTTCCCAGATAGGGGACAACTTCACCCTCGTCCACTCATCCTTCGCGAACATCGCGGAGGAGCTGTCCCATCTCGGGATAAGCAAGGTCGACGGAATATTCGCCGACCTGGGCGTCTCAAGCCCCCAATTCGACGATCCGAGCCGCGGCTTCTCCTACCGGTTCGATTCCCGCCTCGACATGAGGATGGACGAGACTTCAAGCCTCTCCGCCTACGAGGTCGTGAACCGCTACAAGGAGGAGGAGCTCGCGAGGATCATCTTCGAATACGGGGAGGATCGCGACGCCCGGCGCATCGCGCGCCAAATAGCGAGGCGAAGGGAGACCAAGCCCATCGAGACGACCTTCGAGCTGGTCGAGGCCATCAAAGCGGCCAAGACGGCGAAGGAGCTCTCCAAGAAGGGCCATCCCGCCAAGCAGACCTTCCAGGCCATCCGAATCGAGGTCAACCAAGAGGAGGAGGCGCTCAAGAGGCTGCTGGAGGTTGGGCCAAATCTCCTGAACGAAGATGGCCGCATGGCCATCATCACCTTCATGTCGCTGGACGACAGGCTGGTCAAGCGGAGGTTCCATTCCCTATGCGTGGAACAGGGATCCCGCCACGACATCCGCCTGCCAGAGCGAAAGGAGTTCGCCCTGCTGACCAAGAAGCCAATACTCCCCAGCGACAAGGAGCTGCTCGAGAATCCAAGGAGCGCCTCCGCCAAGCTAAGGGGGATAAGAAAGAAAAAGGAGGAGGAACAATGAAGGACAAGCTTGTCAAAACCGGGCATCGCCGGTCCTATTACCGTTTCAGGTCGATCCTGATAGCGGGCAGTTTCCTCCTGTGCGGAGCCGCCATCTCCGCCATGCCGATCGCCATCACCTACCAAATGGCGTTGAGCGGTGGCGGGGCGAAAGCGGACGTGGGCAGCGAGTCCTCGCTCACCCAGACGACCGAGGAAACCTCCTCATCGGAGCCGCTGACCTTACAATAGCCATCACGACCGGCCGGGTGTTCCCTCCACCCGGCCTTTTCTTTTGCTGCCATCGAAGTTTTTCTTCTACTGCATACTTTCTAGAAAACTACTAAAAAACTATCGATAGCCCCTTCCTTAAAAACTTCGGCCATATTACAATATGGGCGTCACTTATGGAACAGCATCAGATAGCCTGTTTGGAGATAGGGTCCTCCGCGCTTAGGCTGGTTGTGGGCTACCAGCTGGGGAACGCCCCTATCGTCACCTACGCCACCACCGTGAAGTCTAAGGACCTCATCAAGGACGATAAGGTCAACCTGACCAACCTTTCGGCCGAGCTCGCCAAGCTTCATGACATACGCGACGAGCACAAGCATATCAACATCAAGCTTACCAACGTCAGCCTGGTCCTGCCTTCGGCGGGGCTCAAGGTCTACGCCAACGAGAAGTCGACCAACATCGTCCGTCCCGACATCGGGGTGAGCAAGGTCGACGTCGCCAACGCGGTGAGCCTCGTCATGCAGCAGCAGCTTCCCGAGGGGCTGACCACCATAGACGTCATCCCCGAGCAGTTCATCCTGGCCGATGGGAGCGTTTACTCCAACCCCCCGATAGGCAAGAAGACCGCCTTCCTGCAGATCCAGGCCAAGGTTTATTGCCTGCCGCTAACCGTCAAGGACCTCTACACCAAGGCGCTGACCATGGCTGGGTTCCGGATAAGCAAGACCTGCGTCTCCTCCTACACCGCGGCTAAGCTCCTATCGACCTACGGCGAGCTGCCTTCGACCTATGTGCTGCTCGACATCGGCTCCCGCGGCTCGACCGTCTCCTTCATCGGCGAGGGGTCGCCATATGGGGCGCTATACTTCTACCGCGGCGGGGATGACCTGTCCGAGCGCATCGCCTCCGACTTCGGCATAAGCTTCGAGCAGGCCGAGTCGCTGAAGATAAAATACGGCTACGAGGCCACCGAGAGGGCGTATTCCCCCTCGCTCGTCGACTATGCAAAGATTACCCAGAAGGACCTCAATCGCTCCATCGAGGGGTTCTTCTCCGAATACATCTCCTCGCTCAACAACGCGGTGGAGACGCTGCTATCCCAGTACTCCAACCCGCTATACTCGACCCTGCCGATCATCTGCATCGGCGGCGGCTCGAAGCTAAACGGATTGACCCATTTCCTGACCGAGGGGTTCCCCAACCGCCCGATCAGCCGCGTCACCCCGCGCAGCATCGGCGCCCGCGACCCGAGCTATGCCAACCTGCTTGGAATGCTCTTGTGCGGCGAATACTCAGGCTCCTTCTCCGACACGCAGAAGGGAGTCGTCCCGGTCAACAGGGTATCCGGGAAGGGCAAGCGGGGCCACGTCGCCCCCTCGCCTGAGGACGACGCCCTGTGATAGGAGGTCAAAGCAATGGCCATTAATGATGATCTAGATGGATTCGAGCCGGTCGTCCGCATCGTGGTGATCGGCGTCGGCGGGGCCGGCAACAACGCCGTCAACCGCATGATCGACGACAACATAGAGAACGTCGAGTTCTACGTTTTGAACACCGACAAGCAGGCCTTGGCCACCTCCAAGGCGCAGAACCGCATCGTCATCGGCGAGGAGGTCACCCAGGGGCTAGGCGCCGGGGGAGACCCCGACGTGGGCCAGAAGGCCGCCGAGGCGAGCAAGGACAAGATCGCCCAAATCGTGGCGGGGGCAAACATGGTCTTCGTCGCCGCCGGCATGGGCGGCGGCACCGGAACCGGGGCCGCCCCGGTGGTCGCCAGGATCGCCAAGGAGGCCGGGGCGCTGGTAGTCGCCATCGTCACCAGGCCCTTCGCCCTCGAGGGGAGGGTCCGCAACGCCAACTCGGTCAAGGGGCTCAACAACCTCAAGGACGTGGTCGACTCCATCATCATCGTGAGCAACGACAAGCTGCTGCAGACCGCCGGCAACGCCTCGGCCAACAAGGCCTTCTCCGAATCAGACCGCGTGCTGTCTAGCTCGGTCCACACCGTAACCGACCTCATATTGCTGCCAGGCTACATCAACCTCGACTTCGCCGACGTAAGGGCAACGCTGTCCAATTCGGGCATCGCCCTCATCGGGTATGGATCGGCCACGGGGCCCAACAAGTCCATCGAGGCGGCGGAGAACGCCATCAACTGCCCGCTGCTCGAAGCGCAGATCTCCGGCGCCAGGCGCGCGATCGTCTGCATCACCGCCGGCACCGAGGCCAACCTAATCTGCATCCAGGAATGCGTCGACGAGATCACAAGGCAGGCCGGCGGGCAGATCGACATCGTCCTCGGCGTGTCGCTGAATGAGCGGCTCGGCGACGAGCTCATCTGCTCGATCATCGCCACCGACTTCGCCGAGGAGTTCGACTTCACCTCCATCCCGACCTACGCCCGGGTCAGCAAGGAGACCGCCCTCTCCGGCGTCGACGAGGCCAGGAAGGCCGCGACCGAGAAGGCCGAGGCCGAGCGGGGGAGCGATGGGGACGAGGACAACTTCCTCGAGTCGATACTCCCTTCCTTCCTCTCGGATTCGCAGAACAAATAGGATCGCCCCTCCATTGAGGGGTTTTCCTTTCCAAAAAGCGGGGCGGTGGTATATATTAGCCGTGGCGAAGACGAAGACAGCGCCTTCCCTAAAGACAGAGAGCCCCGCTGAAGCTGAGAAGGGGCGTTGGGAAAGAGATCACTTCCGAGCCTGGGGGCCGAATCCAACGGCCTAGGTCCCCCGGTCCCCGCCGTTATCGGGGGAAACGAGCCCTGCTTTGCAGGGGAATTAAGGTGGTACAGCGCGCCCGCGCCCTTAAGCTGGGCGCTTTTCTTTTTAGGAGGAACACATGCTCAAAGACACATTGCTGATGCCGAACTCCGCCTTCCCGATGCGGGCGGGGCTGCCGATGAAGGAGCCGCTGCTGATCAAGCGCTGGGGCGACATCAAGCTATACGAGAAGATGAACGCGGACCGCGAGGGCTGCGAGGAGTTCATGCTCCACGATGGGCCGCCTTATGCCAATGGCGACATCCACTGCGGCCACGCGCTCAACCGCTGCCTGAAGGACTTCGTCGTCCGCTATAAGAACATGAAGGGCTTCAAGACCCCCTTCGTCTTCGGCTTCGACACGCACGGCCTCCCCATCGAGGTCATGGTCACCAAAAGCGGGGTCGACAGGAAGAAGATGGGCGTCGTCGAGTTCCGGAAGAAGTGCGACGAGTACGCCCACGCCCAGGTCGACCGCCAGATGTCGGAGATCAAGAGGCTCGGCTGCCTCGGCGACTACGAGCATCCGTACCTGACGCTGCTGCCGGAGTTCGAGGCCCGCCAGATCGAGGTCTTCGCCAAGATGGCCCTCGACGGGCTAATCTTCAAAGGCGTCAAGCCGGTGTATTGGTCGCCGTCTAGCGAATCCGCGCTGGCCGAGGCCGAGATCGAGTACCACGACGTGCCCTGCAAGACGCTTTACATCGCCTTCGAGGTCAAGGATGGGAAGGGCAAGCTGCCCGAGGGGAGCAAGGTCATCATCTGGACCACCACCCCCTGGACCATCCCGGCCAACCTCGCCATCACATTGAACCCGCGGTTCGAGTATGGCCTTTACCATACCGAGAAGGGCGATTTCCTCTTCCTCTGCGAGCTCAAGGACAAGCTGGTCGAGGAGCTCGGGTTCTCTAGCTGCGAGCTGCTGAAGACCTTCAAGGGCCAGGAGCTCGAGGGGGTGGTCGCCAGCCATCCGCTGTATGGACGGGAGTCGCCGCTGATCCTCGCCTCCTTCGTCACCTCCGATTCGGGCACCGGCTGCGTCCACACCGCCCCCGACCACGGCCTCGACGACTTCAACGCCTGCGCCAAATACGGCATAAAGCCGTTCTGCCCGGTCGACGAGAAGGGGTATATGCATCTGGGCGAGGGCGATCCGCTCGACGGCATGTTCTATGCCCAGGCCAACGACAAGGTCATCGAATTGCTTAGCGCCAAGGGCGCGATACTGAAGGAGGAGGACATCGTCCACTCCTACCCGCACGACTGGCGGACCAAGAAGCCGGTCATCTTCCGCGCCACTCCGCAGTGGTTCTGCTCGATCTCCCCGATCAGGCAGAAGCTCCTCGAGGAGGCCGACTCCATCGAGTGGGTGCCAGGCTGGGGCAAGGGCAAGATGGTCAACATGATCAAGGACCGCGCCGACTGGTGCATCTCGCGCCAGAGGGCGTGGGGCGTCGCCATCCCCATCATCTACAACGAGGACGGGTCGCCGATCATCGACAAATCCGTCTTCGAGCACATCGCTAGCCTTATCCGCGAGCATGGCTCGTCCTATTGGTTCGAGGCCGCCCCGAAGCAGCTACTTCCAGGTGGATACGTCAACCCCGCCTCGCCTAATAGGGCCTATACCAAGGAGACCGACATCATGGACGTCTGGTTCGACTCCGGGTCGAGCTGGAACGGGGTGCTCCGGCAGCGCGGGCTCAAGTTCCCGGCCGACCTCTACCTTGAGGGCAACGACCAATACCGCGGCTGGTTCAACGCCTCGCTGACCCTTTCGACCGCCTTCTGCGGGAAGTCGCCGTTCAAGACCTGCCTCACCCATGGCTGGGTCATGGACGAGAACTGGCAGAAGATGAGCAAGTCCAAGGGCAACGGCGTCGACCCGACCAAGGTCGCCTCCAACTACGGCGCCGACATACTCCGGTTGTGGGCCGCCTCGGTCGACTACAAGGCCGACGCCAGGATCGGCGAGCGCATCATCGGCTCGGTCGCCGACAACTACCGCAAGATCCGCAACACCTTCAAGTTCATGCTCGGCAACCTATCGAGCTACCACCCCGAGGCCAAGAAGGAGCACTCCTTGCTCGACAAGATGATCCTCGCCCGGCTCGACGAGGTCATAACCAAGGCCACCAAAAGCTACGACGAGTACGACTTCGCCGGGGTGGTCAACGCCATCATCCCCTTCGCCTCGTTCGACCTCTCCTCGCTCTACCTCGACGCCCTCAAGGACGTCCTATACTGCGATAATGCCGACTCGGCTCGCCGCCAGGGGGCGCTGGAGGTCATCTTCCGCTGCGCCAAGTCGCTGTGCCTATTGCTCAACCCGATCCTCCCCTTCACGATGGAGGAGGTGTATTCCTACCTGCCATTGGAGCACAAGGAATCGGTCCAGCTCGAGGACATGGTGCAGGAGAAGCAGCCCGACGGGGAGATGCTCTCCCTATACCGGGAGTTCCTCTCGCTGCGCGAGGTGGCGCTGAAGAGCCTCGAGGGGAAGCGCGCCGCGGGCGAGTTCGGATCCTCAAGCGACGCCAAGCTCTCGCTAAGCTGCCGCGAAGGCAAGCTGTTCGACGCGCTCTCGTCGCTATCCAAGGACGAACTTTGCCTGCTGTTCAACGTTTCCGATGTGTCGCTAGAAAAAGGGGATGATGCCGCCGCTTGCTGCGCCGATTCCCGCCCGGAATGCGACCGCTGCCGCCGCCATTACGACGAGCTGGCCGAGACAAAGGACGGGCATCTATGCCATCGCTGCCTGGAGGCCTTGGATAAATGAAGCTCAACTACGTCAAGCCCGACAAGAAGGGAATGAGGATGCTCATCGTCTTCGCCTGCGTCGTCGGCGGATTGCTCTTCCTAGACCTGCTCAGCAAATGGCTGGTCCAGAGCTTCGCCGTCCCGGGGCAGATGATCGAGGTCATCCCGAACTTCTTCTACATCACCCTCTCCTACAACACCGGCATCGCCTTCGGGCTGGGGGCCGGGAGCCTCGGCTCGAGGGTGGTCAACATCCTGATCTCCATCGTGATGTCCTTGGCCATCGGCGGGTACTACTTCTACGCCTTCGCCAAGCTCAAGACCTTCGAGCGCATCGTGGGGGCGCTACTGCTCGCCGGGGCGGTCGGCAACTTCGTCGACCGCGCCTTCTACTGGGAGTCGACCACCGGCTTCGACGGGGTCATCGACTTCCTGAGCTTCTACCTAGGCGGCGGGCCAGGCGCCAAGCCGAGCTCGGTCAATCCCTTCGCGACCTTCAACTTCGCCGACGCCTATCTCACCGTCGGGGTCATATTGCTCCTCGTCGTTCTCGTCATCGACATGGTCAAGCCGGAGAAGAAGGCCGCCCAAAAGCAGCCGAGCGATTCGGCGGAAGAGGGCAAGGATGGGTCAGTTCAAGGCGAGTAAGGAGCTCTCTGGCAAGCGGCTCGACGAGGCGCTTTTCGCCTTCGGGGCCGCCAAAAGCCGGAGCAAGTGCCAGGCCTTGATCAAGCAGGGCAAGGTCGCCGTCAACGGGAAACCCGAGAAGGCCCATTACCCGCTTGAGGAGGGTGACGTGGTGAGCTACGAGGACTACGTCGAGCCCCCGACCGACCTCGTCCCCGAGAAGATGGACCTCCACGTGGTCTACGAGGACGATGACATAATCATCATCGACAAGCCCGCCGGGCTGGTCGTCCACCCCGGGGCCGGCAACTACGACGGGACGTTGCTCAATGGGCTCTTGTTCCATTATGGGGAGGAGCTCGCCCCCGCCTCGGGAAGGCCCGGGCTGGTGCACCGGATCGACAAGGACACCTCGGGGCTGCTCGCGGTCGCCAAGACCGAGGAGGCCCTGCTGAGCCTGCAATCCCAGCTGAAGGACCACTCGATGCACCGGGAGTACGTCGCCCTCGCGGATGGCATATTCCAGGAGAAGCGGGGGAAGATCATCGCCCCTTTGTCCCGCGACAAGGACAACCGCCTCAAGCAGGCGGTCGACGTGCAGTCCGGCAAGATGGCCATCACCCACTTCGAGGTGGTGCAAGTCTATCCCGTTGACCGCGTCAGCTTGCTGCGGTTGGTGCTAGAGACCGGACGGACCCACCAGATCAGGGCCCACCTCGAGTACATCGGCCACCCGATCATCGGCGACCAGGTGTATGGGAAGGGCAACCGCCGCCTCGGGGCCAAAAGGCAATTGCTCCACGCCGAAAAGCTCATCCTCACCCATCCGCGGACCGGGGAGAGGATGTGCTTCGGGTCGGAGCTGCCGCTAGACTTCCAGGAAGTCCTGGACCGTCTTAGATAATATCCGCGCGGTGTTCTTGAAGGACACCTTCGCGACCTTGGCGAGGATATCCTCGCCTTTTTCCTTAACCAGCTGCTTGGCGAACCGCTCGACCTCGTCCCCCGCCCCAAAGGGGAACTCACAGCCGTATTCTTTGCCTAGCTCCTCCATCTTCTTCACAAGGCAATGCCGAGCGATGATCGAGGCGCAGGCGACCGAGGGGAAGGCGAGCTCGCCCTTGGTCGAGAAGTCGATGGGCTTGGCGATCTGCTTCTCGCCGCGGAGGTAGGAGAAATAGACCTCGGGCTCGGCGAACTGGTCCTGGCAAAGGGTGGCGTGGGGGTGCTTCTTCTTTAGCCGCAATAAGGCGGAGTTGTGCATCTTGGCCTTGACGGCGTTCATGTTGAACCCCTTGGCGTGGACCTCGTTGTAGCGTTTCGCGCTTAGGCAAAGCAAGGAGTAGTCGATGCGCTTGATGAGCTTCCTCGCCACTATGGCGATCTGCTCGTCGGTAAGCAATTTGGAGTCGGTGGCCCCGATCTGCTTGGCCCAGGCGATGTCCTCCAATGTCAAGTGTGCGGCGCAGACGACGACCGGCCCGAAGTAGTTGCCGGTCCCGGTCTCGTCGGACCCGATCTGCTCGAGCTTGGGCCGGGGGCAGGTGCGGGGCTTGAGGCTGACCTTACGCTGCTCGGGCTCGCCGTATTTCCTTGCCGCCTCAAGGGCGCCCTCGCCCTGAAAGAGGGCCTTGTCCTTGTACAGGGTGACGGTTATCTTCCCCTTGGTGGCGAAGAAGGTGGCATACTGGGGCATACCATCCCTGACGAAGGGGGAGAAATCACGTATTATGCGCCGCTTCCTTTCCTCGGTAAGCGGCAAAGTCGCGTTTTCGGCCATATAGGCCGATTATACTCTACGCGGGCAATAGGTGCTATAATCGGCCCACCATGGGTAAAGAAGAGCAGCAGCTGCAACTAGACGAGGTCAGGGGGCGGATCGCCTCATTCTGCAAGAGCGAGCGCGGCAAGCGCCGCGCCAGCGAGGATGGGTGGCTTTCTAAGGATTCGCTCCGCGTCGAATTGTCCCGCCTCGACGAGATGTCTTTTTTGGTCAGCCGATATGGCATCCCGCCCATCGACTCCTACCTCGACCTCCGACCCTATCTTGAGCGGGCCGTCAAGGGCGGGGCGCTTGAGCCCTCCGAGCTATTGGACATCGCCTTCGAGGAGGAGGCCGTCAGCTCGCTTAAGGCCTTCATGGAGGAAGCGGGGGAGCCGCCGCTGCTATTGGAATTCGTCAGAGGCATACTTTCCTTTACATCGCTGCGCAATGAGATTCGCCGCTGCATCGACCCCTCGAAGATAATACTCGACCGGGCCTCGGACGGGTTGCGCTACGTGCGCAACCAGCTCCGGGCCACCAGGCGGGCGATCGAGGAGAAGCTCCCCAAGCTGATCGGGGAGTTCCGCGAGTTCCTCTCCAGCGCCACCCTCACCGAGCGGGAGGGGCATTATTGCCTCCCGGTCAAGCTCGCCTACCGCTCCAAGGTGCCCGGGCTGATCCTGGGCCGCTCCGGGTCGGGCGGCACCATCTTCGTCGAGCCGTCGTCGCTCACCTCCTTAAACGAGAAGCTCGCCGACCTGCTGGAGGTGGAGAAGGACGAGGAGGCCAAGGTGCTCCGGCGCCTGTCCTCCGAGGTTTCCTCTTTTTCGGCGGCCATCGAGGACGCCAACGGGAAGCTCGGCTACTTCGACTTCCTATTGGGCAAGGAACTGTTCCGAGAGGACATAAAGGGCCACGTGGCCGCGATATCAGAATCAGGGAACCTAGTCCTGCCCGATGCCAGGCATCCGCTATTAGACAAGGCGAAGGCGGTGGCGAACTCCTTCTCCCTCTCTAGGCAGAACCGGGTCTACGTGATCTCCGGCCCCAACGCCGGCGGCAAGACCGTCGCCCTCAAGACCGTGGGGCTGCTATCGCTCATGTTCAAGCTCGGCTACCCGCTGCCGACCGAACAGGGGGCGGAGCTGCCTTATTTCGCCCACGTCAACGTCGACATCGGCGACTCGCAGAGCATCGACGACAACCTCTCGACCTTCTCCGGCCACATACGGAACATCGCGAGGGCCATCGACGGGGTGGGGGAGGACGACCTGGTCCTCCTCGACGAGGTCGGGACCGGCACCTCGCCCCATGAGGGAGAGGCCCTCGCCATCGCGATCCTCAAATACCTGCTTTCCAGGGGCTGCTATGCCCTGATCAGCTCCCACTTCGAGGGGGTGAAGGCCTACGCCCTTTCCGCCAAAGGGGCCAAGAACGCCTCGATGGAGTTCGACCTCGAGACCCTCTCGCCGACCTACCGATTGCTCGATGGGGTGCCCGGCGAGTCATATGGGTTGCTCGCCGCGACCAGGTATGGCCTATCCGACGAGATAGTCGACGAGGCCAAGCGGATCGACAAGGAAGGGCAGGACTCCTCGGTCTCCGCCTCGATCAGGAAGCTATCGGAGACGATCGAGGAGAACGACCGGCTGCAGAAGCGGCTATTTGAAGAGAAAGCAGAACTTGAGCGTCGGCTATCCGAGTCGAAGAAGAAGGAAAGCGAGCTCGACAGGCGGCTTCGCGACTTCGAGTCCGAGCTCAAGAGGAAGGAAGAGGACGTCATCGCCAAGGCGAAGCGGCGGGCCGAGCAGGCCATCAAGAGCCTGTCCACCCCCGGGGTCAAGCTCCACGAGGCCATCAAGGCCAAGGAAGAGCTGCAGCGGATGCAATCCCCCGTCGAGAAGCCGAAGGCCATATCCGACCCAAGGCAGTTCAAGGAAGGCGACTACGTCGAGGTGCCGGATTACGCATTGTCCGGGACCATCACCAAGATACGCGGCAAGAAGGCCGAGGTGAGCTCCGCCAAGGGGATGAGCTTCACCGTCGAGCTTTCCAGCTGCCTCAAGAGCCAGCCCGCCAAGTCGGAGCAGGAGAGCCTCAAGGGCGCGGTGGTCGACGTGGTCGGGAAGTCGGGGCTGAGCCTCGAATGCAACCTGATCGGTCTCCATTACGACGAGGCCAAAGAGGAGCTAGCGCATTACCTCGACGCCTGCCGGGTTAAGAACTACAAGCGCGTCCGCATAATCCACGGGCTCGGCTCGGGGGCGCTGAAGCGGATGACCGCCGAATACTGCAAGAACGCCAAATTCGTCGAGTCGATCGAGCCGGCCGGCGAGGCCGAGGGCGGGGCCGGGGCGACGGTGGTGCACCTAAGATGACCGAATTGCTATCCCGATTGATATCGCTATTGCCCGATTCCCCCGGGGTGTATCTGATGCACGACGCGGAGGATAAGATCATCTACATCGGCAAGGCCAAGTCGCTGAAGAAGCGGGTCAGCCAGTATTTTCTGCGCCCCCAGGTGGGCAAGGTCGCGGCCATGGTGAGCCACGTCCACCATTTCGAGACCATCCGGGTCAATTCGGACAAGGAGGCCTTCATCCTCGAGATGAACCTCATCCAGAGCCACCACCCGCGCTACAACATCATGCTGATGGACGACTCGCATTACCCCTACATCGCCCTCCACAAGGGCAACGACCCGCACCTGAGGATCGCCCGCAACAAGAAGGACCGCCACTACGAGTACTACGGCCCCTACCCATCCTCCTATAGCGCAACCCAGGTCATCGGATTGCTCAACAAGATCTTCCCGACCAGGAAATGCCGCCACATCCCCGACAAGCCGTGCCTTTACTATTCCCTCGGCCAGTGCCTCGCCCCCTGCATAAACAAGATAAGCGAGGAAAAGGCCAAGGAACTGTCCTCCTCCATCAGGCGCTTCCTTTCCGGGGATGCCGGCAAGGAGAAGGCGGAGCTAAGGGAGAGGATGGAGAAATACAGCGAGAACCTGGAGTACGAGAACGCCAAGTCGTGCAAGGACATGCTCGACGCCATCGACCACGTCCTCTCCTCCCAGCGGGTCGAGTTCAAGGACCTGCCGAGCGCCGACTTCGTGGCCTATTCCGAGCGGGAGGGGCACCTGAGCCTCGCCATCCTCTCCTACCGCCATGGCTGCCTGCTTGGCAAGAAGACCCACGTCGTGACCGCCTTCCTCTCCCCGGAGGAGCAGCTTGAGGACCTCATCGAACAGTACTACGCCTCCCATGAGCTGCCGTCCACCTTGGTTATCGGGCTCGAGACGATGAAGGACGGCCTCGAATCGACCTTCGCCCCCGACCTCAAGGTCGTCGTCCCCAAGGAGGGTAGGCTCCGCGAGGTATTGGGGATCGCCGAGCTCAACGCCAAAAGCGCCCTCGACGAGTTCTTCCTATCCTCGAGGCTGGAAGACGACAACGTGGCGTTACTGGAGCAGCTTGGAAGACTGCTTGGCATCAAGACCCCATACCGGATCGAACTCTTCGACAACTCCCACCTCCAGGGCTCGGAGGCGGTGGGGGCGATGGTCTGCTACATCAACGGCGAGCGGGAGAAGAAGATGTACCGCAAGTTCCGCCTATCCGATGAGGTGGCCGGCGACGACTACCACTCGATGGTCGAGGTCGCCTATAGGCGGTATTCGCGACTCAAGGAGGAGGGGGCCTCTTACCCCGACCTCATCCTAACCGATGGCGGGATAACCCAGGTCAGGGCGGCCAAACAGGGGCTGCAGCAGGCTGAGGTGGATATCCCGGTGTTCGGCCTCCGCAAGAACGACCGCCACCAGACCGACGCCTTGGTCGACGAGGACAACAACGTCTTCCCCCTCGACCAGGGCAGCCCGCTTTTCTTCCTGCTGATGAGGATGCAGGACGAGGTCCACCGCTTCGCCATCTCCTTCCACAAGCAGAAGCGGAGCAAGGCGATGTTTTCCTCCATATTCGACGGCATCAGCGGCCTCGGCGCCAAGCGGATCGAGCAGCTAAACCGGGTATACCAGAGCAAGGAGGCGCTATTATCGGCCTCGATGCTCGAGCTCAGCCAGATACTGCCCTCCGACGTCGCGAAGCGGCTATACGAGAAACTTCATGGCTGAGGCCCGTTTCCCTTTACCAGGGGTTGGATAAAGTTTAAGATTACCGCGTTGCGCCCGTAGCTCAGCTGGATAGAGCAACAGCCTTCTAAGCTGTGGGCCAGCCGTTCGAGTCGGCTCGGGCGCGCCATATAGCAAAAAGTCCCGATTCGCTCGGGATTTTTTGATGAGTGCAAGACATATTGCAAGACATTTATCTTCAGTTGACTGCTTCTTGCCAGAAAAAACGATTCGATCATTTTGGGCGCCGCGTTCGCGATATCCAGCGTTTCCTTAACTGGTGCATGCCGCAGGCGCTTTGCGACCAGAATGGGGACCATTCCGTCGTGGATTAAGTGGGAGGCGCAGCTGTGGGGCAAGCCATGGAATCTTATGAAACTGACCCCGAATATGCCTCTGCGTTGTTCCATCACCTTCCTTATGGCCGTCCTTGGCGCCCTGCGACTGGGAAATAACATCCACTATCCTGGCGATGGCAGAACTCCTTGGCGGTCCCTAACCCACGCTGCTTGATTTCACCTTAATCGGCAAAATGAATAAAAAAGCCCAGCCCGCGAAGCTGGGGGAGCGTGCCGGGTGCCTAGGAGTACGACACGGTCCTGGGGATTACTAAGGCCTTTCTCCAGGCGCGAATCCCACGCGCGAGTTACCGGGCTTCCCCTACTGAATGAAAATAATATTTTTATCACCGTTAACCTGTCAAGGATATTTTCCCTAATCGCGGTTTGGCCTTGGGACTATAAGCAAGCGACTGCGCCGATTATTCCAAGGCGAACGCCCCATAGGCGCGGGCTTGCTTTTCCTTGAGGAAGGAATCCATCTTCGAATGGGCGAGGTCGGATATATCGCGCAGGATCATCGACTCGACCTGCTCCTTGCCTATGACGTCGATCACGTCGATGTAGACATTGGTGGCGCGAAGCGGGAAGCGGTCCTTAACCGCGTTGGTGTTCTGAATGCATACCAAGGCGATGGGGCAAGATGACTTCTTGGCCAGGGCGAAGGTCCCCGGGTGGAAGGGGAGCATCCTCGGGTTGGGGAAGCCCTTGTTCCTCGTCCCCTCGGGGCTCACGGCGACCGAGCATAGCCCATCCTCAATAAGCCTTGCCCCGTGCTCGATGGCCTCCACCCCTTCCTTGAGGTCGTCGCGTCGGAGGTAGATGAAGCCCGCCTGGGAAAGCACCCTGCCGATTAGCGGCCAGGAGGCGATCTCCTGCTTGGCCACCGCGACCACCCGCTTGCCGCGGAAGGCGGACAGCAGGGCGATGAAATCGAAGTTCGAGAGGTGGTTGATGGCCACCATGGCGTTGAGGTCCTTTATCCTCCCGATCCCCGACACCCGGACGTGGACCCTGGTCAATAGGCAAGCCAGGAAGGCCAGCTCCTCGACCAGTCCGATGAGAAAAGGCGACGGCTTATGCCGCTTCGATACTTCGAAGCGCAGCGAGGCGAGGAATAGCCCCAATAGGAGGGCCGCCAACAGGGCGAGGAAGAAGGCGGGCAGGAGCAATATCGGGACGAAGAACATCCGCCAGTCCTGCTGCAGCGAGAGCTCGAAGTAGGTCAGCAGGCTCAGCAGGGCGGACAGTAGTAGCAAGCAGGACGTCAAAGCCATAACGGGGCTAAGTATGCGCCAAACCGGCGAAGATGGAAAGTTAGTAGTGAATACTAGGTCGGTGGGGGTTGATTGTGGTTCGCCTTTGAAGTTGAATTATGCCGATGGGAAAAGACAACGCCGAATCGCTCAAGGAAATACTGGGCGACATGTCCTCGGGGAAGGCCGACTCCGCCTTCGCCAAACTGCTTAACTGCCATAAGGATCTTTTTGGGTCATACCCCAAGCGGACCTTATTGCTATTGAAGGAGCTTTCGATCTACCTAGGGCGGCAGGATGAGGGCGAGCGGGCCATCGAGGGGCTGCGCGAGTTGCCTTACGTCGACCAGCAGACCGAGGAGATGCTCCGCGACTTCCCCCTGCAGATCGATAGATCCAAGGGCAAGGCGGAGGCGATGGGGCTAGAGGATGCCATAGAGATACTGAAGGCCAAGGACGAGAAGCGGGCCAGGAAGGCCATCGACTACTTCTACCGCCACAAAGCCGCCCTCCCCGCGGGGGTGGACGGCCTTCGGGAATATTGCCTGCACGGGGCGGATTACCCCTCCAGGCAGCTTTGCCTGCAGCTGCTCTCCCTCGCCCACGACCCGCACGTAATCCATTTCAGAATCGGCGATGCGGAGTTCGTCGGGGCGCCCGATGAATTGCCTAGCGCCAAGGACGTCAAGCGGATGGAAGCGGCCAAGAAGGCGATCGACCAGGAGAAGGACACCGCGGTCAGGGAGACCGCCACGGAGCTGCTCGTCTCCGCCTTCGCCGCCTATTACCCCTTCCCGCTGCCAAGCTTCAATTTGGCGCTCGCCTGCCTCATCCTCGCCAGGCGCTACCTCAAGCTCTCCGATGAGTCCTCGGAGGAGGCCGATACCCTGCAGCGGGCCATCGACAGCCACCGTCCGGCCTAGTGCGCACGCGTATTTAGTGCAAAAAGGCTTGGCTTAGCGCCCGTTTCGGGTATAGTATCTTTTGCGTTTATCAGGAAAAGGATATGGAACACAAATTCACCAACCTAGAAGACTGCAAAGTCGAAATACTCTCCACCGTCCCCGCCGACATCTGGAAGGATGCCCAGGCGAAGGCGCTCAAGAAGGCCTGCGAGCAGGTCACCATCCCCGGCTTCCGCAAGGGCCACGCCCCCGAAGCCATGGCCAAGAGCCACGTCAACGGGCAGAAGGTCATCGACGAGGCCATCAACGAGATCCTGCCGACCGTCTTCGCCGATGCCATAAAGGAAGGCAAGATCGAGCCTTTCTTCCGCCCCAACGTCGAGGTCACCAAGCTAAGCGACACCGACCTCGAGGTCAAGTTCACCGTCACCCTCGCCCCGAAGGTCACCCTCGGGGAGTACACCGGGCTCCACGTCGAGAAGAACGTCCCCTCGGTCGACGAGAAGGAAGTGGCCGACGCCATCTCCGCTAGGCTCGAGCGCAACGCCGAGCTCGTCGTCACCGACGCCGAAGCCAAAAACGGCGACACCGTCGTCATCGACTTCGAGGGATTCATCGACGGCAAGGCCTTCGACGGCGGCAAAGCCGACAACTACTCGCTCGTCCTCGGCTCCCATTCGTTCGTCCCGGGCTTCGAGGAAGGCCTAGTCGGCATCAAGGCCGGGCAGAGCAAGGACATCGAGGTCACCTTCCCCGAGCAGTACGTCAAGGAGCTCGCGGGCAAGAAGGCCACCTTCAAGGTCACCGTCCACGAGGTCAAGGAGAAGAAGATCCCGACCCTCTCCGACGAAGCGGTCGCCGATCTCGGCGTCAAGGACGTCAAGACCGTCGATGAGCTCAAGGAATTCGAGAAGAAGGACCTCCTCGAGCGCAAGACCCGCCAGGAGGAGACCCGCTACTACAACGAGCTCGTGAAGCTAATCGTCGATGCCGCCAAGGTCGAGTGCAACTCCACCATCATCGATAACGAAGCCGCCGCCAGCGAGGACCAGCTCAAGAAGCAGGTCGAGAGCAACGGGCTGACCTTCGAGCAGTACCTCGAGATCACCGGGCAGAAGCTCGAGCACCTCAAGAAGAAGATCCACGACGAGTCCGAGGCCAACGTCAAGGGCTACCTCGTCCTGCAGACCATCGCCGCCAAGGAGAAGCTGCTCGTCGACGACGCCGAGCTCGACCATGAGCTCGCCAAGACCGCCGAGAAGTACGGGATGAAGGTCGAGGACCTCCGCAAGGCCTATGGGGACAACCTCAACGGCTTCCGCTCGAACCTCGTGAACGCCAAGATCCACGACTTCCTGCTCGCCCACAACGCCTAATTGGGCAAATAAGGAAAAACCTCAATAGCCGGGATTAGCACTCGAAACTTGACAGTGCTAAAATTCCGGCTATTATTTACTCCAGCCGATTATTGGGGGCATTGCCCCTAGGAAAGGAGATAGCATGAACAACAACCCAAACGGTGAATCCATACTGACTCTGCCGCTGCTCGTTGCCCGCTCCCTCGTCGTCTTCCCATCGATGAGCGAGGACATCGAGGTGGGGCGCGAGTTCTCCCTGAAGGCCGTCGAGCAGGCCCGCTCGGCCACCAACAACCTTCTTTTCGTGGTCAGCCAGAAAGGCGAGTCCACCGATTCCCCGACCATAGACGACATATATTCCGCCGGCACCCTCTGCCGCGTGACCTCCTATACCCCATATGACGGGGGCGTGCGCATCCGCGTCGTCGGCAGCAAGCGGGTCAGGTTCGACTCGATGAAGTTCTCCGAGGAAGGGGGCTATTTCGTGGCCTCTGGCCGCGTTATCGAGCCCATCGAGGGCGACAAGCAGACCGAGCTCAAGCTCCTGCGCGAGATAACCCAGACCATCTCCGACCCCGCCTCGGGCCTCCCCCGCATCAACGCCGGGGCCTTCTCCAAAGGCATACCGAGCGCCGACCTGCCGGATTCATTGGCACCTTACCTGCCTTTGTCGCTGCAGCAGAAGGAGAAGCTCCTCGAGATCGAGGACATAAACGAGCGCCTATCCTACCTCCTTGAGTGCCTTCAGGGCGCCAAGGCGGCCGCCGAGGTCGAGGACGACCTCTCCAAGAAGGTCCGCGCCTCGGCCGAGAAGAGCCAGAAGGAGTACTACCTCCGCGAGAAGATGAAGGCCATCCGCGAGGAGCTAGGCGAGGGCGACGACCAGGAGCATTCCGAGGACGCCATCCTCCAGAAGCTCGAGCAGAACCCCTATCCGGAGAACGTCAAGGCCAAGATCAAGGCCGAGCTGCGCCGCTACAAGATGATGCCGGAGTCCTCCCTCGAGGCCTCCCTCATCATGACCTACATCGACACCCTCCTCTCGATCCCCTGGTTCGAGAAGACCGAGGACGACGAGGACCTCAACCACGTCGAGGAGGTCCTAAACGAGGACCACTATGGCCTGGAGAAGGTCAAGAAGAGGATCATCGAGTACCTGGCCGTCAAGAAGATGACCAAGTCGCTCAAGGCCCCGATACTTTGCTTCTACGGCCCGCCTGGATGCGGCAAGACCAGCCTCGGTCGCTCCATCGCGAGGGCCCTCGGGCGCAAGTTCTTCAAGACCGCCCTCGGCGGCATATCCGATGAGGCCGAGATCCGCGGCCACCGCCGTACCTACGTCGGCTCGATGCCGGGCCGCATAATCCACGGCATGATAAAGTGCGGGGTCACCAACCCCGTGTTCCTGCTCGACGAGATCGACAAGGTCGGCGGCAGCAACTACAAGGGCGACCCGTCCTCGGCTTTGCTCGAGGTACTAGACCCCGAGCAGAACTTCGCCTTCAACGACAACTACGTCGAGGAGCCTTATGACCTCTCCAACGTGCTCTTCATCTGCACCGCGAACAACCTCGACAACATCCCGGGCCCGCTCCGCGATAGGCTCGAGCTCATCGAGGTCCCGTCCTACACCGAGATCGAGAAGGTGAAGATCGCCAACGGATTCCTCATCCCGAAGCAGGTCAAGCTCGCCGGGCTTTCCGATTCCGACATCAGCTTCCCCGAGCAGAGCCTCAAGACCATCATCGAGCACTACACCATGGAGGCCGGCGTGAGGCAGCTTGAGCGCACCATCGCCAGCTGCTGCCGCAAGGCCGTGGTCGAGATACTCAAGGATGAGTCCACCCCGCGCCCGATACTCATCGACGACGCGAAGCTGCATTCCTACCTCGGCGTCGAGATATTCGAGGGCAGCAAGAAGGAGAAGGAGAACCAGGTCGGCGTCGTCACCGGCTTGGCCTACACCGACTTCGGCGGGGACATATTGCCGATCGAGGTGAACTACTTCCCCGGCAAGGGCGGATTGGTCCTCACCGGCAAGCTTGGCGAGGTGATGAAGGAAAGCGCGACCATCGCGCTCGACTACGTCCGCGCCAATTCGAAGAAGTACAACATCGACGACGCGATATTCGCCAGCAACGACATCCACATCCACGTCCCCGAGGGCGCGGTGCCCAAGGATGGTCCTAGCGCCGGCGTCGCCATAACGACCGCCATCATATCCTGCCTCACCCACACCCCGGTCAACGCCAACGTGGCCATGACCGGCGAGGTTACCCTCCGCGGGAACGCCTTGGCCATCGGCGGGCTGCGCGAGAAATCCTTGGCCGCCGCCAGGTGCGGCATCAAGGAGATCGTCGTCCCCATCGACAACAAGAAGGACGTCGAGGAGCTCCCCGAGGAGGTCAAGAAGGCGCTCAAGATCACCTTCATGAAGACCGTCGACGACGCGTTGGATCGCGCCTTGGTGAGGGAGAAGGCGTGAGGATCGACTTCCGGAAGGTGAGGTTCGTCACCTCCTCGGTCGACCTCAAGGGCCGCCCGGGCGACGCCTACCCCGAGGTGTTGGTGGTGGGGCGGAGCAACGTCGGCAAGTCGAGCCTCATCAACGCCTTGGTGGGGCAGAAGATCGCCTTCTCATCGAAGAAGGCGGGCAAGACCAAGCTGCTCAACTTCTTCCTGATCGACGAGCGGTTCTACCTCGTCGACTCCCCGGGATACGGCTCGACCGGCTTCGCCACGATGAACACCATCTCCTTCTCGAGGATGATGGAGTCCTATTACGGCGACAAGCGGCTTAAGGCCATCGTCCTATTGGTCGACTTCCGGCGGGAGATGGGCGAGGATGACCTCGCCTTCCTCCGCTACCTGGAGGGCTTCCCCTGCAAGCTCATCTGCGTCGGCACCAAGTCCGACATGATGAACCAGAAGCAGCGGGCCTTGGCCCAGAAGCGGGCCGCTTCGGCGGGGATAGAGAATATAATCTTCTCCGACCTAAGCAGCGCCTCGCTAAGCTCGATCAGGGCCGCGATCGCCTGTAGCCTCGCCTAGCCTTGAACTTGAGGGCAAGCCAACATATAATTCACCCGTCCCGTTGAGGAAGAGGGATTGGGATAGCCGTGAGATAGAGAGCCCAGGATGGTGGAAGCTGGGCGCGCGGTCCCCATGAGTCGCTTCTTAGGGTACGTCGCCCCGCGTTAAGGGGCAGAATCGAGCCATCGCAACGCGATGGGAAGATGGGTGGTACAGCGCGCCGCGCCCCATCGCGGAGCGCTTTTTATTTTCTGGAGGAACCTATGCTAGACAAACGCTACGACCACAAGGCCGTCGAGGAAGGCAAATACGAGAACTGGAAGGGCAAAGGGTATTTCACCGCGGGGGACAAGGGCAAGCAGCCCTTCTCCATCGTGATCCCCCCGCCCAACGTCACCGGGAAGCTGCACCTTGGCCACGTAATGGACACCGTGCCCGACGACATCACCGCCCGCTACAAGCGGATGAAGGGCTTCGACGTGCTCTGGGTCCCGGGCGTCGACCACGCCGGGATCGCCACCCAGGCCAAGGTCGAGGAGCGCCTGCGCAAGCAGGGCATAAGCCGCTACGACCTCGGGAGGGAGAAGTTCCTCGAGGTCGCCTTCTCCTGGAAGGAGGAGTACTCCAAGACCATCCATCAGCAGTGGGCCAGCGTCGGGCTTTCCGTCGACTACACCCGCGAGCGCTTCACCCTCGACCCCGGATTGTCCAAGGCCGTCCTCCGCGTCTTCAAGACGCTTTACGACGAGGGGCTCATCTACCGCGGCGAGCGGATCATCAACTGGGACCCGGAGCTATGCACCGCGCTTTCCAACATCGAGGTCGTCCATAGCGACGACCAGGGCGAGTTCTTCTACTTCCTCTACGACGTGGTGGGGGAAGATCGCCAGATCGTGGTCGCCACCACCCGCCCGGAGACGATGTTCGGCGACGTCGCCGTCTTCGTCAACCCCAAGGATGAGCGCTACAAGGGATTGGTCGGCAAGAAGGTCATCAACCCCGCCAACGGCGAGGAGCTCCCGATCATGGCCGACCCCTACGTCGATTTGAGCTTCGGCACCGGGGCGATGAAGTGCACGCCAGCCCACGACCCCAACGACTTCAACCTGGCCAAGAAGTACTGCCTGCCGTTCATAAAGGTGCTCGATGAGCACGCCCATACCAACGAAAAGTGCGGAAAATACGCCGGGCTCGACCGCTACGAGTGCCGCCGTCAGCTGGTCGAGGACATAAGAAGCGGCGGCCATCTGCAGAAGATCGAGAAGATCGTCCACTCCGTCGGGCATTCCGAGCGCAGCGGGGCGGTCGTCGAGCCGATGCTTTCCAAGCAGTGGTTCGTGCGGATGAAGCCGCTCGCCGAGAAGGTCATAGAGAGCCAGAAGGGCGAGGGGAAGGTCGAGTTCCTGCCCAAGCGCTTTGAGAAGGTTTTGCTCCGCTGGATGGCCAACTGCGAGGACTGGTGCATATCCCGCCAGCTGTGGTGGGGGCACCGCATCCCGGCCTATTACAGCAAGAAGGACGGCTCGGTCGTCGTCAGCGAAACCCCGCTCGACCCATCTTTATACGACCAGGACGAGGACGTGCTGGACACCTGGTTCTCCTCGGGGCTATGGCCTTTCGCGACCATGGGCTGGCCCGATGGCGGCGAGGACTTCGACCGCTACTTCCCGACCTCGGTGCTTTTCACCGGGTACGACCTGATATTCTTCTGGGTCTCGAGGATGATCTTCCAGTCGCTGCACTTCACCGGCAAATCCCCGTTCAAGGAGGTCGTGATCCACGGACTCATCCGCGACGAGCAGGGGCGGAAGATGAGCAAGTCGCTAGGCAACGGCGTCGACCCGATCGACGTCATCGAGAAATACGGCGTCGACGCGCTGCGCTACTTCATCACCACCAACTCCACGCCGGGGCTGGACATGCGCTACAGCGACGAGAAGCTCTCCGCCGCGGCCAACTACCTCAACAAGATCTGGAACTCGGCCCGCTACGTCGAGATGTCGCTGGGCGATGATTTCGCGCCCGAGCAGCTCGACAGGAAGAGGCTTGGGACGCTGGAGAAGTACATCCTCAGCCGCCTGAACAAGACCGTCGCCTCGGTCACCTCCAAGATGGAGAGGTACCAGTTCGGGGCCGCGAGCTCGGTACTCTACGACTTCGTCTATGACGATTTCTGCTCCTTCTACCTCGAGATGAGCAAGGTGAGCCTCGAGAGGAGCGCTGACAAGGCCATGATCAAGACGGTCCTATACAAGGTCATCGAGGCCATCGTCAAGATGATCTACCCGTACTGCCCCTTCATCGCCGAGGAGATCTACCTCTCCCTTCCGCTGCACAAGGAATCGATAATGCTCGAGAGCTACCCCGAGTATGACAAGGCGCTTTCATTCCCCTCCGCCGAGAGGCAGGGCGAGCTGCTGAAGAAGATGATCAAGGACGGGCGCTCCTACAAGAGCGAGGCCGGGCTGGCCCCCAACGCGCCGATCGAGGTCGACATCGCCCCGAAGGCCCCCTTCAAAGGCATCGAGGACTACCTATCCAGGTTCCTATTCGCCTCGAAGGTCGTCATAGCCAAGGAAATCAAGTCGCTTTCCGCCTACACCTACTCGGGCTTCGTGATCGCCTTCTCCTCGGCTGAGCCGAAGCAGGAGCAGGTCGCCAAGCTGCAGAGGAAGGAGCAGGCCCTCCTATCCGAGATCGCCCGCGGCGAGAAGATGCTCTCCAACCCCGGATTCCTCGCCAAAGCCCCCAAGGCCAAGGTCGAGCTGGAGCAGGGGAAGCTGGATGACAACCGCAAGCAGCTGCAGGAAGTCAGGAAGCTGCTGGAAAGCCTCGCTTAACCGTTACCCAAACCCCATTGGCCTCCTACTTAATCGGTAGGAGGTCTTTTCCATGGGACTATGCAAACTCAGCCAAGAGGAAATGGATGGCATAAGGCCGGGGGAGGCGCTGACGCTAACGACGGTTTTCGTTGTGTTCACCGTGGTTATACTGACCATCGTCGCGTATCGACTGTTCGTGGGCGGGGAGTCGAAGGTCAGCCTTCCAGGGGGCTACAAATTCGAGTGGGAACTACATCCCTGATGGGGGCGATCAAGGACATCCCCTCCTTTTACCGCCCGCGGGAAAAAGCAAGGCGCGAAGGCATCGATTCGCTTTCCGACGAGGAGCTTTTGGCCCTCCTCATCGGGTCGGGGGTCAAGGGGCGCTCGGCATTGGACATCGGCAGGGACCTGCTATATCGGCATGGCGGGCTGAAGGGGCTTTCGCGCTGCTCGGCCGAGGAGCTAATGGATGGGGGCGGCGTCTCCGTCGCCATATCGCTGCGCCTGCAGGCCTGCTTCCAGATAGCCAGCCGGCGTGGGATATCCGGATTTGGATTCCGGGGCGAGGAGGTGCGGCTGTATTGCTTCTCTTCCGCGCTCCACCCGCTTGGACATAGCGTCCTCTGCCATAGCCTCTCCGACCATCTCCCCCTCGATCCCGGCATGGTGGCGAAGGAGGCGGTGAGGAAGGGGGCCGCGGCGGTGGTGCTGTTGCACAACCACCCTAGCGGGGATCCCCTGCCGTCGAAGTCCGATATCGAGCTGACGATATCTATCGAAAGGCGCCTCTCGTCCCTCTCGATAAGGCTCATCGACCACCTGATAAGGGCCGAGGGACGCCAGTTTTCCTTCCGGTCTGCCGGCATGTTGTAGAAAAAAGGCTTCCCTTATAGGGAAATAGCGACTATACTAGCCTCGTTGTCCGCCTTTGGCTTTAGGCGCGCAACCGCCTAGAAGAGGCTCAAGCGGGAAACCCGCCTCCATAGCGAGTCATCAAAAGCCAAGCGCAAAGGAGGAAATGTAAAACCAATGTACGCTATCATCGAAACCGGCGGTAAGCAAGTCACCGTCTCCGTCGGCGACCACATCTACGTCGAGAAGCTCGACGCCGAGGTCGGCAAGGACGTCACCCTGGACAAGGTCCTGTTCCTCGGTGGGGAATCCACCAAGGTCGGCAACCCCTACGTAAAGGGCGCCTCGGTCGAGTGCAAGGTCGAGAAGCAGGGGCTCGGGAAGAAAGTCCGCGTCTACAAGTACAAGGCCAAGGCCAATGAGCGCAAGACCATCGGCCACCGCCAGCCGTACACCTGCCTGGTCGTCAAGTCCATCAACGCCTAAACGAAGATGATCAAAGTCGAGGTCGAATACAAAGGCAAAGGGTTCCATAGCCTGCTGATCAAGGGCCATGCGAACACCGGCGACTACGGCAAGGATCTGGTCTGCGCCGGGGTAAGCGCGGTCTCGGTCGGGGCGATGAACGCCCTCGCCAATCCCGAAGAGGACTTCGAGATCGAGATGGAGCCGGGGACGCTGAGCTGCATCGCCAAAGCCGGCATATCCGAACACGACCAAGCGGTCATCGAAACGCTGCTAATCCAGCTAAAGACAATCGAGGTCTCCTACCCGAAGGCCATCGATATCAAAGAAAGGGAGATATGAAAATGAAATTCGTTCTAGATCTTCAGCTCTTCGCTTCCAAGAAGGGCGTCGGCTCGACCAAGAACGGCCGCGACTCCGCCGGCCGCCGCCTTGGCGCCAAGGCCTCCGATGGCGAAATCGTCACCGCCGGCTCGATCCTTTACCGCCAGAGGGGAACCAAGGTTTACCCGGGGCACAACGTCAAGAAGGGCGGCGACGACACCTTGTTCGCCACCATTGAGGGCGTCGTGAAGTTCGAGCGCGTCGGCCGCCGCCAGAAGCAGGTCTCGGTCTACGCCGTCGAAGCCAAGTAAGAAGTAGGGCAATCGGCCTGGGAGCAACCCAGGCTTTTTTGTTTGCTATATAAAATTTAGACTCGCACGCGCGAGGAAAAACATTTTTTCGCGCCTCTGGCAAAAATTAGCAATCGCGTGAAATAGGTCGGAAAACACCAGTGAAGTATTAGGAAACCGGTTGAATAGTGCTGTTTTGATGAAAGAGGTTTCA